>JAEDHQ010000081.1 GCA_016296945.1 Bacilli bacterium
GCCGCCAGGCAGATGATCCGATGATTGGTGGAGTGAAGGACCAGAAATATCACGGTAATATGCACAGCCGCTCAATTAAGGACTATCTCATTAAGTCAGTTGACCATCTTGAAGATGTCAAGCAACAGATTATTGAATTTTGTAAGCTTGAAAATGTGAGAGCATACATTCGTTTGAACAAGCGAAACTATAAGAACATTGCTTTGGAAATGATGAAACACATCGCTGAACAAGCTGCCAGTGGAGAAACTTTTTCTTCTCCGTTCCATCTCGTCTCGTCTGCTTGTGGTTTATGTTGCCAAGCTGGTGACGATAAGACCTGGATTGTGGACTTGGATAAGGAATACCTTCCATATGAAACTGAAATCATTGATATGATTTGTCAGTGTATGCCAATTTCCGCAAAACTCCAGGAACTCCAGGAAGAAACTGGAGCATCGTATGAAGAAATCAAGCAGAAGTATGTTGCAGAGAACTTCTTAATTGTACCAACAAAGAGCGGAAAGCATATCGTGTGTAAACCATTCAATAGAGATACATTTAGTCATGTTCCTAATGCAGATGCTATCGCAAAGGCAAAGAAAGAAGGTAATGAACCTAAAATTGGTCTATGGGAAAAATTTTGTAAGTCTCGCGGCATTGAACTAAAGTGTATGGACATCCATAAGGACAACCCAACACTGATTTACTGCCCATAATATAAACATTAATATAGTGAGTACAATACGTTAAAACTTGGTTGTTTAACGTAAAATGTTAAAATATTTTTGTCAACGGATTACCCATTAAACATTGTAAAAAATAATTTTACATATTTTTATGTGAATTGAGTTGACAAATATATGTAAAGTTGTTATATTTGATATATCAAAACAACTAAACAATAAAGGAAAAAACTATGACAAATGTTTACTATGGTCTTCGTTCCAAACAGAAAGAAACTTTTGATGCTTGTATCAAAGAAAAGTTTGGAATTATATCTGATACTTGTGGTTCTGGTAAAAGTCATGTAGAATTTGAATTGATTTGCAAGACTATTACTGATAATCTTGACAAGAAGGCATTTATTGTTCTTGCAGCACATCGTCTTGATTTAATTGACCAGCATCTTGATAATTTCGCTGATTATGTTGAATCTTATCACCCTGAATTGATTGGAAAGTTTAACCAATTTGAAATTTCATCGGCAAATCGTTCTGATAAGAAAATCGTGAATACAACTCGTATTAACGAAATTAAGGCACAGATTATTGGTGCTACTATGCCGACTATTATTACAGTTTGCTATCATTCGCTTTCTAGACTTTATAATTCATTCTATGGTTCTAAGTATAATGTTTCCTTGATGATTTGTGATGAAGGACATTATGGAATGAGCAGTGATGTTCGTGAAATGGAAGAAAAGATTGACGAAGAAAAACTTTTTGGTAAATATGCATGTATTAATTTTTGTGATAGTTTCCTTGTTTTCTCTGCTACACCATTTAAGCAGACAATGGTTAAGACTATCTATGGTCATGAAATGAAAGTTATTCATGATTATACTTATGCCGAAGCTGTTGCAGATGGTATTGTTCTTCCAGTTCATTCTAATTTCTATACTGGTAATTATTGTGAAAAGTCCATCAATGGTATGGTTGAAATTGCTTATGAATTTTTAAAGAAAGATTTTAATAAAACTTCTGCTAAACTTTTGGTTTGTGGAACAGGACTTGAGAATAACCAGTTGCTTTTCAATTCTCTTATCAAGAAGTATAAGAAAGAAATTGAAAATGGTGATTTGGCTATTGCTAAAATTGGTTCAGAAGGTCTTACTGAAGATGATGAAAGAATTCCATCCTGTGAATGGCTTGATAAAGACCAAATGATACGTTTCGGTAAAGAGAATGGTCTTTGTGCTATGGACTATGGCTATAAACTTTGTCCAGCAGACGATAGAAAGAATAAGAAAATGGTATTTAAGAATATGCATGATTGGATTGACCCGTCTAAGCATAATGGAAAGCACAATAACATTATAATTATTCATTGTCAAATGCTTGGTGTAGGTGTGGATGTTCCTAACATTAACGGTGTATGTATTCTTGGAAATAAGGAATCGGCCGATCTTTACCAATCCATTATGCGTCCATGCAGAATTGCTAAATTTGATAGAGGTGTTGATGAATCAGCTCGTTTGGAAAACCATTTTGATGTATTCATTCATACGCCTGCTGATGTTCAGGAAGCAATTAAGGACTTCATGAATCGTTTGATTAACATTGGTGCTATGAGTTTGATTGATGCATTGGTTCTTAATAGTGTAACTGGTTCTCATGAAAAAGAAAATGAAGAAACTGCTAAGGCAAAGAAGCTTTTTGAAAAGATGAAAGCTTTTGCCAAAGTAAATGAAGAATGCGAAATGATATTCAATTTGACTGATTTTATGTCTGGTTTGGCTAAATATAATGAACTTATTACAGCCTATCCTGAAGAAAAGGAAACTATTGACAATATGTTCAATAAGTTCATTCGTAAGATTCAGCACTAATGAAATGGTAATGTTATAGTATAGATTATCATTGAAATACTTTGTGTGTTTTATGATAATCTTGCTATTACAAAATTAAAAAACTTGTAAATAAATCATATAAAAATGTTTGGCTCAACACAAAGAGCTGAGTGTCTGGAACAGACCTCCGATTCATTTTTAGAACAAACTAAAAATGTCAACGAAAAAAGAAGCTATCACCCTTTAGGGTGATGGTAGTTCACATATAATATATCTTTTCTTTCATATATTACTATATTTGTAAAATAAAATGTTACAATAGATTTGTGAACTTTATTAAACATTGTAAAAAATAATTTACATATTTTTATACAAATTTGGTTGACAGATTTATAGTAAATTATTATATTTGATATATCAAAACAACTAAACAATAAAGGTAAAACTATGACAAATAAAACTATTGAACTTGACTATAATTCCAATCTTGACCAAAAACTTATTTCTAAAATTGGAAATCCTTTCAAATTTGATAATCCTGCTATGCAGGATATTATGAATAAGTTTTACAATACTAATGAAGTAGTTGTAAATAAGAAAATTCTTGTTATTCGTATGTACGATATGGCAGTTAAATATGCTAAAAATAATTCTGTCATTTATATCACTGATAACAAAGAAAAGTATGATAAATTTTTGGAACTTATAAATAATGAAAAATATGGTGGAGATGATGATGCTTGGTTTATTGAAGACTACAGAAATTTGGATGTGGAGATTGGTGATATGAAATTTGATATTATTATTGGTAATCCGCCTTATGGTGAAAGTGGTATGGGTTCACATGATTTACATTTTGAAATTGCAGAAAGTCTTTTTGGAAAATATAATGAAAAAATGATTTTCATTATGCCTTGTAGAATAGGTAAATCTACATCTAGTAAATTTGATGTTTGGAAAAATAAATTTACAAATGTATCTGAAATAACGGATGAAGGAAATCCTTTTATTGGTGTAGCAACTGATTGTGGAATTTACACTTTTGAAAATCATAAAGTTGAAAATGTAAATGTTTTTGGTAAAATTATAAAAGATTTAAATGAGATTGTTCCATTTAATGAATTTGAAAATAAATATATGTCTAAAATGAATTCTAATTTTGCTAAAAAGTATTTCAAAATGACTCCAAGTAATGTAAATAAATTGGAAAAAGATATAGCTGAATATGCTTTTGCTTGTACATATAATAATGGTGCAAAATTTGGACAAGGTATTTTCTTTTCTAGTATAACTAATGACTTAAACATTATGAAAAAGAAAGAATTTATTGCATGGAATTTGAAATATGAAATTGGACAAAAATCTGCAATAACAAATGATTCAAAAATTTGGTTAGAAAATTTGAAAGAATCTATGAAAAGACCTTTACTTCGTTTTGGTTTGTTTAAAATGCAAGATGACAGGCATCTAACTTCTAGAGTATATCAGTATATTCCAGATATAGATTGGACTGACGATAGAACAAAGACAGATGAAGGTATTCTTGAAATGGTTGGTTTTTCCAAAGAAGAATCTAAGGAATTTGCTGATTATACAAAGAATTATATGGCTAAAATTGATGAACAATTCAATAATAGACCTCGTAAGAAACGTAGGTCCAAGAAAGATTATTTTGCTGATATGAAGGACTAAAAATACACTGCCATAGTTGGTATAGTTGTTTTGATAACGGTATAGGTTTTGTGTATTCCTATACCATTTTTGTTAATTTAATTTTACAATTTAAAAGGTTGACAAGAATACACAAAGTTATTATATTTTAACTATCAAAACAAAGAGGTAAAAACTATGGCACAATATTCTTCCGGTACACAAATGAATTATCCAACAAACTTGGATATAGTAGATTATAAAATTAAGGTTAAACAATTTGGATTTGCTGGTTTGCCTAATGAAACTGAAGAATTTTTCGCTAAACAATTAAATGATAGAATTATTACAGAACTAAATACGAAACATCACATGAATGTGAATAAGCTCAAGAAATATATTTGTGAATTTGGACATAAGTTCTATGATGAAATGATTAAGAAAATTCCTGAAGAAGTAAATGAAACATTAGACGATGAAAAGAAGAAAGAAATCTATACACGATTTGTAGGTGATTATTTTGAAGCATTTGCTGAATTTTTCTTGAAGACATTTGATAATGATTCAAGGTTCGGTGTCAAAGACTATCATCCTGCTATTGAAACTGAAGATATGGGTGTAGATGGATATGGTCTATGTTATAATGATACAACAGGTGAAAATAAGTGTGTAGTTCAGGTTAAGTATCGTGTAGATACTATGAATGAGATTGAATACTCGGCATTGGCAAGGACTTTTACACAAGGAGTAATGGAATTCGGAGTAAATCCAAATATTGATAATTGCATTATTCTGTTTAGTTCGTGTAAAGGTGCTAACTATAGGGCACATAATGTTTTAAAGAATACATTATTTGAAATCAATGATAAGAAAATTGATAATGAAATCAATAATGTTCAATTTTGGAATGAATTTGTAAAATTGTTTTAAAAAGGAAAGAATAATATGGATAAAATAATTGAAAATAAAATTAATGAATTGACAAAATATGCTTTTGAATCGTATTCAAAAATTGACTTTGTTGATTTGACCGATATGTTGAATTATAGAACTGCTGATTTTAATAATGTCGGTAAAGATAGTTTGGAAGAAAAATATATTATACATTCACCAGGTGAATATGAATGTAAAGAAATCCAACAATATGTTTATGCTGTGTATTTGGAAGCATTAGACAGATTTAAGGATGAATATTCAGCATGGTTAGTAGATAATGAAAATAATCCTGATGATTATGAATTATTTGGTGAATACTATAATCATGGTAGTGGTATTCAAGTAAAAGTATTTGTTGATTCAGTAGAATTTAATTATACTCCAATTTCAACATACAGTTCAAATGAAGATGAATGAAAAATACAGAAATATTTTTTATGATTACACCTGAAGAATTTGAAAAAATTGGGAAAAATATGGTTTAGCAGTACAATTTTATAAAAATTGTAGATGGTATAGTTTTCCTGATGCAAATGATAAACACGCTTTAGATTATTTTTTATCAAATATACATCAGATGGTAAAATTTGCCATTCATCAACATTCACTTATAATATTTATGCCAAACGATTGTTAGGCTCTTTAAATGTATTAGAACATATAAATTGTACAATAGAAGAATTGGAAGTTATCGTACAATCATCTATAAAAAGATACAAAGAAGATAAACTGAAATATTTGGAAAACTTAAAACTTTATGAAATTAAGAAGATTTTTAATGACGAAAAAGAAAACCAGTAATATTTCGGATAAAGTAATTAGTTTGGGAAAAATCCTAATTGAGTTTGCTAAACAGTGCAATTATCTTTATTCTGAAAATAGCGGCAATTATAATTATGCCTTGCTTATTGTGGCTAGCCAGTTTATACTTGGTGATAAAAATTCTTCTATTTTATGTTTAACTAATGTTGGAAAACACAAATATAGAATTAGTTACTGGCAATCTTATAAAGACGAAGATCAATCTTATCATTATTTCAAAGATAATGAAATGGATTTTAATAAAGAAGTTTCTAGATGGACAAAATATATTCAAAATTTTAGCAAAATGATGAAGAAAAAATCTATATTTGAGAGAGAACAAAAAATAAAGGAAGACTTTTAATGAAACCACTTTACATTTACAGAAAGAACAAGGAAATGAATTGTGTGACAGCTATGATTGGAGCTGAAGTCCGAAATGCTATTCAAAACTGGCGTAAGGCAAACA
>JAEDHQ010000082.1 GCA_016296945.1 Bacilli bacterium
GGAGCTCATGAATACGAAAAGGCTAAAAAACTTACACTTAGAGTATGTTTAGTTGGTCTTGGAATAATGGTTTCATTAATATCTTTATTAAATATTTTCGGTCGTCCATTATTCACATTAATAACTAATGATAAAACATACGTTGATATTATTGTTAAAATATTACCTTTATTATTTATTCTTGAAATAGGTAGATGCACAAATATTGTTGTAATTAGTGCTCAAAAAAGTGCCGGAGATGTTATCTTTCCACTTGTTCTTGGTTTATTATCAATGTCTATTATTATGGCTGGTGGTTCGTGGCTCTTTTCAAAAACTTTTAAATTAGGATTAGTAGGAATAATACTTGCTCAAAGTTTAGATGAATTTGTTAGAGGTGTTGTATCGTTTATTAGGTGGTTATCAAATGGATGGATGAAACATTCTTTGATTAGAGAATAAATAAAATAATAAATATTTTATATTAGTGTAAATTATATTCATAAATAAAAAACGAGTGCAAAAATTGATCTGCTGCTTTTTGTTTATTTGTAACAATCTTTTTTGACTCTCTTTTGTAGTTTTTTATCAATGAAATCGAAACTAAAAGCTTTAGTTCTGTTAAATATTAGGCTTAAAGGAACAAAAATTGGAAAATAATAAAAATGTAATTGTCAATTAGAAAATGTATTTGGAAGGATGCAGATATAATCTTGGACTAAAATATATATTGAAAGGAAAATTACATTTAGTTTCCGGGGGCTCGCGAAAGCTTCAAAACACGACATAATATTGTTAGAGTGATTTAGGCACATGTCGAATATTATTCGATTATTATAAAAAATTAATTTTTTCAATTTTGGTTACCAACTCCTAAAAATACTAGAAATAGTAGAATTTGGAGTTAAATTATTATATACTATGCATGAACTATAGAAAGATGGTGCTATTATGAGATATCAAAGAACAATTCTTAATGAGATTATAAGATCAATAGATGAGTATCCTGTTACATTAATTACTGGAGCAAGACAAGTGGGGAAATCAACGCTAGCATCTTATTTTGAAGAAAAAGGATATAGATATATAACTTTTGATGATACTGATTTATTAGCTAAAGCTAAAGAAAATCCGAAAAAATTTATTAAAGATTGCGGATATCCAATAATTATTGACGAAATTCAAAGATGTAAAAAACTTTTTATAGAAATTGAACATGTAGTTAATGAGGTTAGAAGAACTAAAGGAACTATTGAAGCAAATGGAATGTACATTTTAACTGGATCACAAAAGTTTCATTTGATGAAGGGTGTAAGTGAATCTATGTCAGGTCGTGTTGGAATTATAGAAATGGAGCCTTTAAGTCAAGCTGAAATAAATAATTGGGATGAGGTTCCATTTGAAATTGACAACGAGAAAATGATGTTAAAAGCAGATGAAAGGAAATTATCAGAAGATGCTTTATATACATCAATTTTAAGAGGCTTTTATCCTGCTAGATGGGAATTTGAAGGTAAACCCATTAAGAATTATTATTCGAATTATTTAAAAACTTTTATTGAAAGAGATGTGTCAGAATTAATAAATGTTAAGGATTTAAGAAGATTTGAAAATTTTATTAAGGTAGTTGCATCATTAACGGGAGAAGAATACAACGCAAGTAATATTTCAAAAGTAGTAGGAATTGATAATAAGACCGTTGAATCATGGTTAAGTATTTTAATAGTAAGTAATTTAGTTACTTTACTTGAACCATATTATGAAGATTCTATCAATAAGAGAATTGTTAAAAGAAATAAAATATATTTTAATGATACAGGTCTTGCATGTTATTTAATTGGTATAGATTCTCCAAAAACATTAAAATTATCAGAGTTTAAAGGAAGAATAGTAGAAACATATATTCATAATGAAATATGTAAAAGTTTTAAGAATAATAATGTTGAAATACAAATGTTTTATTATAGAGATAATAATCAAAATGAAATTGATTTTATTATTTTAAAGGATGGAAATTTATATTTGATTGAAGCTAAATCTGGAAAACAATACGGAATTAATGATATAAAAGGATTTAAACAGCTGGCAAATACAAAATATAATATTGCAGGTCAATGTATACTATGTTGTACTGAGGAAGTATATAGAATTTCCTCTCAAATATATGCTTTTCCAATTAGAAGCATATAATCTTTAGATTTGTGATTTTAAATAAATATATGATATATACAGTTTTCATTTTATAAATATAAAGGAATGAAGTGTTATTTTCTTTACAATTACAATCTACTTCATCACCGATTACAGTTATCATTACTATTAATATGGTATTAGTTACAAGATACTAGTATTTTATATTTATCGAGGCTTATGTTTCTGTAAATAGGTGAAAGAATCTATTTTTTTAATATGCCTCCACTTCCTTTTTATCTAGTATTTTCTATATTGTCTCACATGTTAAAACTGTTTGTTTGCTGACAAAGAAATAGATTAAAATATCCAAAATGTAGTTGTCTAAACTCAAATAACGGAATTTGTCTAAATTCACCGAACGAATACAAAACTTAATCGATCTGCCAAATTGGTAGGTCTTAATATTTGCCAGTAGACGTGAAATTTTGACCTTAGAACTATTTTTAGCGTGAGTATTCTTCTGTCTCTTTGCTAGGGAAAAATCAGTTTTATAAATGGAATAATGACAGTGTCGAAAGCGATAGAAAGGTTCGGTGTAAAACATTGCGAGTAAATCGGACGTTGTGTAGGTCGTTCGGTTTTCTATTCTCCTAAAAGTTAGTATAAACTCCTAAAATTTATAATGTAATAAACAATAGTAATAAAGCTACCAATAATGTTGGAATAGCAATAATCAATCCATATTTAATAAAACTTACAAAACTATATTTAACTTCTTGTCTTCTAACTAAATCAGTAAACATAATTCCAGCTAATGCTCCAATAGGAGTTAAAAAAGCACCGATATTAGAGCCAATGATTGTTGAATAAATTGCCTGATTCAAACTTAATGGGTCAGTGAAATTAATTACTTTAGAGAATAAAACACTCATTGGAATGTTGTTGATTAAGTTTGACATTGCAAATGATGAAAAACCATATTTTAAAATAATGTTATTATTTCCCAAGAATGAATAAATATAATCTGTAATTCCTTGCTTTTGTAACGCCAAGACAATTATAAACATCGATAAAATAAAAGGAATTAAGTCATAAGGCAATCTTAAGAAAGTTCTTTTCAAACTTTCAAAACTCTTATGTCGAATAACATGAGACGTAGCGATGCTTATAAATAATGAAGTAGCACACAAAATACAAATAATCCACATTGAAATATTTAAATAAGATGATACTACTAAAAATACAATACATATTAATAGATGCCCCAAACTAAACGCTAAATCTAGTTTACTTTTAACTTTTACATGACTTTCTTCAATCTGCATAGGTTGTTTTAATTCGTTTTTAAAAATTAAATACATTAATAGGAGTTGAGTTAATCCAGCGCTAAGTGTGGGTAAACACATAACTTTAAAGTATTCTATAAAATTAATATTGGCAGAAGTAGCTAAATATATATTAGTGGGATTTCCAATTATTAGCATCATACTCCAAGTATTGGCTGCTGCAAATTCCGATACCAAATAAGGAATAGGATTGATTTTAGTGTTCTTAGTAAAATAACATATAAACGGAGTAAATGTTAAGATAACAATATCGTTTGATGTAAATATAGTTAATATAGAAACTAAAGCATATAAAGCAAAGAATAGACTTGTTTGATTCGTTTTACATCTATTTGTTAATATAGAAGCAATATATTTGAAAAATCCAACTTCATCTAAAAAGATTGATAAAAAGGTCATTGAAAAGAATAATATTAAAATTTTAATAGGATTGATACTTGAATTTTCAAATAAACCCAACATAGCTTCTTTAACACTAACGCCCTTAAAAAGCAAAATAAATATTGCTCCAATCAAACAAACAATCCAATAAGTATTAATTTCCTTATTAAACATTTTTATTTTAGGAAATGCTAGAATTGAAACTATTAAAGCTATACAAGTAATCAATGAAACAATTAAAGTGGCTACCATTTTTTCTTCCTCTTTTCAAGCCCCAATGAATTATACTCCTGTTGATATATATAATAAAGAAAAAATTAAAAGATATTGGGTACACTTCACTTCTACACTTCAATTTGAATCAAAAGTCTTTTTTGAAGCAACTTTAAATTCCATTATGCATAATAAATGGACCACAGAAGATGACCCAAGTTTTACTATGTTTTCTGATAGATCAGAAATATTATCAATAGGAGTATTACTTGCCAACAAAACAGTGGAATGATTTTATAGAGATGATAGCATTCCTGTGAACAAAAGTTTGGCAAAAATAGTAAATCAATTCTATTAATGAAATACAAAAATTTATTATTTATAGTCAAAAAGTGTAATATTCACCTAACCAATTGAATAATCTCCTAAAATGGTATAAAATTTAGGAGAATAAAGGAATGGATGGGTGTTTTTTATGAGAGAATTTGATTATCAAAAACTTGCCGAAAGAACTTGGGATAAAGAAGTATTAAACTATATAGGCTTAATTCATGAATATAAAGGTAGACAACAATTATATTTGGAACAAAAGCCTGAGGAACTAGATAAATTAGTTGAACTTGCTAAAAATCAAAGTACTCAAGCATCAAATGAAATTGAAGGTATTAGGACAACAAATTCAAGATTAAAACAATTAATGGCTGATAAAACAACTCCTAAAAATAGGGACGAAAATGAAATTTTAGGATATAGGTATGCATTAAATTTGGTTCATGAGAGTTTTGAGTATATTCCAATAAGACCAAACTTTATTTTGCAATTACATAAAGAAATGTATCAATTTATGGATGTTAATTTTGGCGGTAGATTCAAAGATACACCTAACGAAATTGATGCATTATATCCTGACGGTCATAAAGAAGTTATATTTAAACCACTTGATCCATTTGTAACACCAGAAGCAGTAAATAGATTATGCGAGGAGTATAATGATGCGATTAATAAATATAATGTTGATCCATTAATTGCTATTCCTGTATTTATTCATGACTTTTTATGTATTCATCCATTTAATGATGGTAATGGTCGAATGTCTAGATTATTAACAACTTTACTCCTGTATAAGAGTGGATATATGGTAGGCAAATATATTTCTTTAGAAAAGAAAATTCAAATAACAAAACAGGAATATTATCAAGCATTAAGCAAAAGCTCAAAGAATTGGCTTGAAAACGATAATGATGATACTCCATTTGTCAAATATTTGCTTGGAACTATACTTGCTGCATATAGAGATTTTGAAGAAAGAGTAAATATAGTAAGTAAGAAAATGTCTGCATTTGAAATGGTAGAAAAGGCTGTTAAGTCAAAATTAGGCAAATTCACAAAGAGCGATATTATGGAATTATGCCCTGAGATTGGTAGGGCATCTGTTGAAAATGCACTTAAGAAATTATGTGATGATGGAATAATTGAGAAACATGGTGGAGGCCGTTCGGTTTTCTATTCTCCTAAAAGTTAGTATAAACTCCTAAAATTTATGTGAAAATAGGAAAATAAACAATAGACGTTTCTAAAATTTGTGTTTGAAATAATGTTGCCAGCATTAACTTTTGAATTTAATATTTTAATTAATCTCTAATGAACTCATTTAAGTAGTGTGTAACAAATATACCAAAATTGTTTCACACTAATTTATATTGTGATGCAATGTATTTGCAGGAGGCATACTTATGCCCAAATATCAATGAATTATTACGCGAAAAAAACAGTTATTAGAACAACTAAAATCTTTTTTATTCGGTTCAGTAGAATTAAAAGAAAAATGTGGAAAACAATACATCTATGTTCATTATTGCTTAGATGGTGTATTAACTACAAAAGATGGGATTTTTCTTTTTTAGCTTTTGTCAGCATTTAATTAGTTTCGGTTTAGAGTTGTAACGAAAAAATGAGATGTCTTAGGAAACATATTTTGAGCACTTGTCAGTACTAAACACTTGTTTTTATTGAGACAAACGTATTGATATATTGCGCAAAGACGATAAAATATCCTACAAATACATTGCGTATTATCGCTAATTTGAATGATTTATACATTGCGTATTGTATG
>JAEDHQ010000017.1 GCA_016296945.1 Bacilli bacterium
TGTCTCTCATCGATTAGTCTTTTATTCTCGTCGAGCGCTTTCCTCCAACCAGAACTAAGTTCCTTGTTATTTGCTTGCACTTCCTTACAGATTTTGTTTTGCTCTATACTTATGTCATTGACTTTTTTAGATATCTCAAGCAATTTATTATATTCATTGTTGAGCCAGTCATAATTTTCTTTCCAAAACTCTGCACTGCGATTTGATATAAGGAAAATTCCTACCCAAAGAATAAGGTTGAAACACCACACTGTTTCTGAAGATTTGGTAGGAGTACATGAGCCAGTATTCACGGCGATGATATTTCCAAGAGCACAAGCAAAAACAACAGCAATTGCGAGCCACCAGATGATTTTGATTACCTTTGATGTTTTCATGGTTTTATATTATTATTAGTATTATATTCGTAATGATATGGCACAAAGTGAAAGGGACTAAATCTAGTCAGTCAGTTGCATTTTTTAAATTGACTGGCTTTTTTATTTATTCTAGTCCTATTATAGAGTATGAAAAGAAGAAAATCATCAATAAGGAACAATATAAGAAAGAAATAAAACATGTGCTTTAAACATAATTGCCACTCTAGTTTTATTAGATTCTTTGCTCTTAATGTCAAGTTCATCTACATTTAGTTGGTTTCCTTTGCTAGATAGAACTAACAGTTATGGCTTATCTATTAATACAAAAGAAAAAGGATTTATAATAAAGGATATAAAAAAATAGAGGATTTTAGTTATTCATTATCTTATTCGTAAAACGTAAAGTAATGACCTTTATACACCTATTTAAAAATATGAGTAAATAGATTCATTCATTGAGTTTATTTACTCTTTTTTTGTATAAAATTTAGTATTTTAGAAACAATAAAATTGGTGAATAAAAAGTGGAAAGTAACAAAATAAAAGAAATAATAAATAGAAATAATATAAATTCGAAGATTTCTAAAGCAAAGCAACATACAGAACCAAAACGGAAGATTTTTAAAAATGTATTAAAAGCATTTTTAGTTGGTGGAGTAATCTGTTTGCTTGGAGAAATGTTTTATGAAATATTTAATGATTTTTTAAGTGATGAACTGTCTAATAATTACACATTAATACTATTGATTATGACATCAGCAGTTCTAACAGGGTTAGGAATATATGATAAATTAGGTCAATTTGCAGGCTGCGGGTCAATTATTCCTATTACGGGATTTGCTAATTCTATGACTTCATCCGCCATTGAATCACATAGTGAAGGCTTAGTTTTAGGTGTTTTAAATAACGTTTTTAAGTTAGCTGGAAGTGTAATTGTGACAGCGGTAATGATGGGTGTAATAACGGGGATAATTCGATATCTAGGAGGTGTTATCCTTGGGTAAAAGTAGTTATATATTTAATAATGTTTATTTACAAAATTGGTCAAGTGTTGTAGGGAAAAAAGAATACTTAGGTCCATTAGGTCCTATGGCTGATCAACATTTTGATGACTTATATTTTAATAATCAATCGTATGAAAAAGCAGAAATTAGTTTAGTAAAAACTGCAATTAATTACTCTTTAAAAAAAAGTAATTTAAAAGAAGAACAAATAGATTTATTAATTGGTGGCGATTTGATTAATCAAATTGTTGTTTCTAATTATTCAGCTATGAAATACAATATTCCATTTGTTGGGGTTTATGGAGCATGCAGCACAACAACATTAGCATTTTTAACTGCAGCAATGTTTTTAGAAAACAATTATCGTAGTGATAATAAAAATATCATTACATTTGTTAGTTCACATAATGGAAGTGCTGAAAGAACATTTAGGTATCCTAATGAATATGGAACACAACGATGTGAATGTTATACTACAACGGTTACTGCTGCTAATTCATTTTTATTTAGTAATCAAAAATCAAAAATTAAATTAACAAAAGCAACAGTTGGAAAAGTCATAGATTCTACAATGCGTGATTGTCAAGATATGGGAAGAGCAATGGCCCCTGCTGCCTACCAAACGATTCTAGAACATTTTAATGATTTTGAATGTGATATAGATGAATATGATTTAATTCTAACAGGAGATTTATCATATTATGGAAATCTTATGTTACAAGAAATGTTTTTAGAAGATGGAATCGAGTTTACAATGATGAAAGACTCGGGCCTAATGGTTTATGATCGCAAAAAACAAAATGTTTGGGCTGGGGGATCTGGTGCAGGATGTATTGGTATTGCCTTAGCTTGTGATGTGTTTCCTAAGATGGAATGTGGAGTATATAAAAAAGTGTTAGTATGTGCTACTGGTGCTTTAATGAATAGTACGATGCTTGCACAAAGTGAAACGATCCCAGGAATATGTCATGCGATTACTTTTGAGGTGATAGAGTAATGAATTTTTTAGGAGCTTTTATAATTGGAGGTTTGTTATGTGCAATCGGGCAATATTTAATGGATCGCTTTAAATTAATGCCCATTTACATTACTTGTTTGTTTGTAGTTTTAGGAGGATTGCTAGATTTCTTTAATATTTATGATAAACTAATTGAAATTGGTTATCATGGGGCAACAATTCCTATTTCATCATTTGGTCATGCAGTATGTGATAGTGTTGCAAAAGAAGTATCTGAATATGGTTTTATAGGTATTTTTACTGGCATCTTTAATAAAGTAAGTGTAGGAATTGTTAGTGCAATTTTCTTTGCTACTGTTATTGGGATAATAAAAAAACCTAAAGGATAAAATTATAAAATAAAAAATTTATGAAGGAGGAAAAAAATGCCAAAGTTACATTGTAATGTTCAAAATTGTTTATATCATTTACAAAACTATTGTACAAGAAATAGAATTCATGTTCAAGGATGTATTGCTTGTACTGATGAGGAAACTCAATGTGGAACATTTAAGTCAAAACAAGGAGAAGAACATTTATTCTTAACAGAATTTGCTCGTTATAATGATGCTAATGAACATTTAAGCATTAATTGTGATTGTGTTGAATGTCGTTATAATTATAAAGACTTATGTACAAAAGATGATGTTGATATTAATGGTTATAATGCAAAAAACCGTCAAGAAACTAAATGTGATTCATTTGAAAAACGTTATGAATAAAAAGGATTAAAAAGAGAACTTGTAAAAAAAGGGAAGTTCTCTTTTTATTTTGGGATTTGAAAACACAAAATAATTAATTGTTTTATTGTTTTTTAATGGGTTTTATGATAAAATAATATGTAATACTAAAGAGAGGTTTTTATGTCTGTAATTAAGTTTTGTGCCTTAGGTGGCCTTGGTGAAAATGGCAAAAATCTATATCTAACAATCGTTGATGAAAAGATCTTTATATTGGATGCTGGCTTAAAATATCCTAGTGTTGATTTATTAGGAATTGATGCTGTAATTCCAGATATGGAATATTTATATGCAAATAAAGCAAATATACAAGGATTATTTTTATCGCATGGTCATGAAGAAAGCTGTGGAGCGATTGTAGAACTTTTAAAAAATATTAATATCCCTGTTTTTGGCTCTCATTTTACAATTTCAATTGTAGAATGTGCCTTACAAGAAGCAGGATTAGATTATACAAATTATCGATTATATCGTATTAATGATGATAAAGTTTTATCTTTTGGTAATGTAAAAGTATCTTTTTTTGATACAACACATTCAATTCCTGAGTGTATGGGAATTTCTGTTAATACTGAAGATGGAGCAATTGTTTATGCACCAGACTTCTCTTTATCATCAATCAAAGATATTCGTTATCAAACTTCTTTTGATAAAATTAGTGATATTGCAAAGAAAAAGGTTTTATTATTATGTCCTGAAAGTTTAGGCGTTAATAATGTGGATCGTGTCAATAACGATTATATCTTTAATTATTCAATTAATGAGATTTTACAAAACTCTAAACGTGTTATCTTTTCAATGTTTTCACATGATTTAAATCGTATTCAAAAAGTAGTTGATTTGTGTGTGAAAAACAACCGTAAGATTGCAATTATTGGACGTAAAGTACAAAGAATCATCAATGTCGCGATGAATACAGAATATTTAAAAGTTCCTGTAGAAAACTTAGTTAATTTAAAGTTTATGACAGAAACTAATGATAATAATCAAGATGATTTGGCTGTTATTGTCACAGGCGTTCGTCACGAACCATATTTTATGATTCAAAGAATGATAACAAATCAAGATAAATTGATTAGAATTGTGAATACAGATAATGTTGTTATTATTTCACCACCTGTTTTGGGTACTGAAAAAATTGCAACACGTGCTAAAGACCAATTGAGTCGTATTGGCTGTAAAGTTCACTCTCTAGCACGTAATGTCTTAAAAAGTTCCCATGCTGATAGTGAAGATTTAATGATGCTTTATCAAATGCTTAAACCACAATATATTTGTCCAGTAGTAGGTGAATATCGTCATCAATATGTGCAAAAAAATATTGCAATGGATGCGGGATATTTAGAAAATCAAATTATCGTTTTAGAAAATGGCGAACAAATTACTTTTGTGAATGGAGAATTACAAAATACAAGAGAAAAAATTGCTGTTGGTGATGTATTAATTGATGGTTCAATTGTAGGTGATATCAATGAAGTGGTTTTACATGATCGCGAATGCTTATCTGAAGAAGGAGCGGTTATCGTTGTTACGAATATTGATTCTGTGAAGCGTCGAATTGTTAGTAATCCGAAGTTGGTTTCCCGTGGATTTGGATCATTAGCACAAGAAGAAATTGAAGAACATGTTATAAATGTTACATATGAAATTATAAGTAAAGAATTACTAAATCGTAATAATATAGATTGGAATAATTTGAAAAATAATTTACGTGAAGGAATTGCATATGAAATTAGATCTATATGCCGTAAAAATCCAATAGTTATTCCAGTAATAATTGATGTAAATGGAGAAGATTTATGAGAAATTTAAAAAGTTATGAAATAAGACAAATGTGGTTAGATTTTTGGAGTTCAAAAGGACATCAAGTATTTCCTAGTGCTTCCTTAGTTCCTGTTAATGACCCGACTTTACTATGGATTAATGCTGGTGTTGCCCCATTGAAGAAATTCTTTGATGGTCGTGAAGTTCCTACTAATCGTCGCATTACAAATGCTCAAAAGGCAATTCGTACTAATGATATTGAAAATGTTGGCCGTACTGCTCGTCATCATACTTTCTTTGAAATGTTAGGTAACTTTTCAGTTGGTGACTATTTTAGAAAAGAAGCTTTAACTTGGGCTTTTGAAATCTTAACTAGTGAAAAGTGGTTCGGATTTGATTTAAATAAATTATATTTCACAGTTTATACTGGTGATAATGAATCAATTAAGATTTGGAAATCTTTAGGTGTTGATGAAAGCCATATTATTCCATTAAAAGATAATTTCTGGGAAATTGGAGAAGGACCTTGTGGACCAGATAGCGAAATCTTTTATGATCGTGGAGAAAAATATGACCCACAAAACTTAGGAATAAAAATGCTTAAAGAAGATATTGAAAATGATCGTTATATTGAAATCTGGAATATTGTTTTTTCACAATATAATTCAAAACCAGGAACTCCTCGTGAAGAATATGAAGAATTACCTTCTAAAAACATTGATACAGGTATGGGATTAGAACGTATGGCTTGTGTAATGCAAGAAGTAGAAACAAACTATGAAACAGATTTATTTATGCCATATATCAAAAAAGTGGAAGAATTAACTGGTGTTAAATACACTGGTCAAATGGCTTTTAAAGTTATTGCTGATCATGTAAGAAGTGTAACATTTGCGGTAAGTGATGGAGCAATGCTATCAAATGAAGGTAGAGGATATGTGTTACGTCGTATCTTACGTCGTGCTGTTCGTTATGGTAAGCAATTAGGAATGAAAGAGCCATTCTTATATAAACTAGTTGAAGAAGTATGTAATTATATGGCTAATTTCTATCCTTATTTGTTGGAAACAAAAGATATGGTTAGTAAAGTTGTTAAACTTGAGGAAGAAAAGTTTTTACAAACTTTGGAAAATGGAGAAAAGAAATTACAAGATTATTTAGTAAAACAAAATAATCCTGTTGTTGATGCAAAATTTGCTTTCCAATTATATGATACATTTGGTTTCCCAATTGAATTAACAGTAGAAGCAGCTAGTGAAGTTGGAAAGACTGTTGATTTAGAAGGATTTAAGAAAGAATTACAAAAGCAAAAAGAATTAGCTAGATCATCACGTAATGATGAACAATCAATGAATACACAAAATGAGGATATGCTTAACTTTAAAGAAGAATCTTCATTTATTGGTTATGACAATTTAGAATGTGATGCCACAGTTAATGGTATTTTTAGTGAAGGTAATTTATCTTCTAAAGCAAGTGGTAAAATCGTTTTAGCTTTCGACCAAACTGTTTTCTATGCTACAAGTGGTGGTCAAATTGGAGATAGTGGATATGTTTTAATTAATGGAGAAAAATGTTCTGTATTAGATAGTTTTAAATTACCAAATACTCAACATGCTGTTATAATTGAAACTAATCAAGAAATATCATTAGGCGATAGCGTAAAACTTGTTGTTGACAAAGAAAAACGTCAAGCATCAGCTGCAAATCATTCTGGAACTCATTTACTAAATGAAGCATTGCGTCGAGTATTAGGTAGTCATGTTGTTCAACAAGGTTCAAATGTAACAAGTGAAGGTTTGCGATTTGATTTTAATAATTTCTATTTACCTACAAATGAAGAATTATTAAAAGTTGAAGCTTTAGTTAATCAAGAAATTGCAAAAGCAAGTGTTGTTAATATTGTAGAATTACCATTAGCAGAAGCAAAGAAATTAGGTGTTCAAGCTGTCTTTGGGGAAAAATATGGTGATGTTGTTCGCGTTGTCACAATTGGATTCTCTAAAGAATTATGTGGTGGAACGCATGTAGATAATACTGCTTCAATTAATAAAATGGCCATTTTAAGTTGTGAAAGCAAAGGTTCTGGCATTTTTAGAATTGAAGCTGCAACAGGAAGTAATCTTGAAAATGTAATTTCTGAATTAGTAAAACCAATTGAAAAAGAAATCAATGACGTTAAAGAAAAGATTGCTAACTTATTAGTTTCTGCAAAACAAGATGATATTGAATTAGATGCTAATAAGGTTGAAGAAAAAGCTATTACAGCATCATATCAAGCTATTTTAGATAAGAAAGAAGAATTAGTTTTATATCGTGAAACTTTAAAAGAATTAGATAAACAATATGCAAAATTAAAACGTGAAAAATCAAGTGTTTCTATTGATGAATTTTTAAATAATGTGGAAGATGTCAAAGGGGTTAAGGTGTTAATCACAAAAACTTACAATTTAGAAACTGATGTATTAAAAGATTTATCAGATAGATTAGGTGATAAATTAGGCGATTGTGTTGTCTTTATTGCTAACGTATTAGAAAACAAAGTAGTATTTGTTTGTAAGAATAAGACAAAAGCTTTAGCTGCTGGTAATTTAGTTAAACTTGCTGCAAGTGTAACTTTAGGTGGTGGTGGTGGACGCCCTGACTTTGCTCAAGCAGGTGGTAAAGATGTAACTAAAGTAGATGAAGCAATTTCAGTAGTTACAAAAGCTATTAATGAAGCACTATAAAGGTATTATATGAGAGTAATAGGATTAGATTTGGGAAATCGTACTGTTGGTGTTGCTCTAAGTGATTATCTTGGAATCATTGCCAATCCAGTGGGAACTTTTAGATTTGAAGATCAAGATTTAGACTCAGCATTAGCACAAGTTGTTGCTGTAATTAAAGAAAACCAAGTAGAAAAAATTGTTTTAGGACTGCCTAAAAACATGAATGGAACAATTGGTCCACAAGCAGAGTATTGCTTAAAGTTTAAAGAAATGCTTGAAGAAGCAACAAAATTAGAAGTTATAATGATTGATGAAAGATTGACATCTCGTCAAGCTGATGTTATAATGTTAAAGGCTGATATGAGCCGTCAAAAGAGAAAGAAAAATGTAGATAAGTTAGCTGCTACAATTATTCTTCAATCTTATTTAGATCGACACTAAGTGTTATCTAGATTTAAAAGTATAAAATGAAAATAATAATTAGAAAGGGTATAAAAAAATGGCTGAATTAAAAGATAATCAATTAATATTTGTTGATGAAAATGGAAATGAGATTTTATGTGATATTATTTTCACATATGATTCTGAAGAATTAAATAAGAGTTATGTATTCTTCTCTCCTGTAGGAAGTGCTGATGAAGATGGTAAAGTGGAAGTAGGAGTTGCTTCTTATACACCAACAGAAGGTGGAGTTGGAGAACTTCATGCTGTAGAAACAGAAGAAGAATGGGATATGTTAGAAGAAGTATTCAATTCATTTGCTAGTGAAGATGAATGTGAATGCGATTGTGATTGTGATTGTGAAGATGATTGTCATGATGAACATTGCTCATGTTGCTGTGGATGTCATCACGATGATGATGAAGAATAATATTTATAATAACAACTAGTCATGTAACTATATGTTATGTGACTTTTTTAATATTTCAAATGATTGGGATTATAAAAGTCTAACAAAATATAGTATTGAACAGGATTATTATCTTAATTTTACATATAATGTCAATGGCTTAAGAACATCAAAAGTAATAGTTGATAATTATGCAGACAGTGTAATTAAGATATAGAATAGAAAATAATTGGTGAGATTTATTTTTAAAAGGTTTAATTGATAGTATATTAATTCATAAAAAAGAACTAGGAGTTCCTAGTTCTTTAATCATTATATGTTAATAAAGTTGCTAAATCATCATAGATTTTACCAATTTCCTCATCTGATTCAAATAGATTTTGATGATGAATTGGTTGATTAATTGGAATTTGCGCTAATAGTTCTGTTTCTAATCTTTCTGCAACTATTTCTCCACCACCAGAGCCAAAGATCAATTCTTTTTGACCATTAACTGGATTGATGTAATATGACATATTTTCAATTACACCAATAATCTCATGTTTCAATTGTTTAGACGCATATCCAGCCTTGATTGCAACATGACTTGCAGCTTTATGAGGTGTAGTTACGATAATTGCTTTTGCATTAGGAACAATGTTTCTTAAATCAAGGGCAATATCACCTGTTCCAGGAGGACAATCAATAATCATGAAGTCTAAATCTTTGCTCCAAATAACATCATAAAAGAAGTTATTCATCATTGAATTAAGCATTGCACCACGCCAAATAATTGGTTTACCCGCTTCCGCAAAGAATTCTGTTGAGATTAGTTCCATACCATAGGCAAATAAAGGAATAATTTTCCCACTTTCATCAGCTAATGGATAGGTATGTTCCATTTCTAAAATTTGGGGAATACTTGATCCATAAATATCAGCATCAATAATTCCAACTTTCTTTCCCATTCTTGTTAAGGCATAAGCGATGTTAGCCGCAATAGTGCTTTTACCAACTCCACCTTTACCACTTTCAATAAGAATAAATTTTACGTTTTTCTTTACGATGCTTTCAATAACTCTTTTTTCCTCAAATTGAATTTTTATTCCTGTGAATCCTAAGTCAAGTTTTATTATTTTTGCTAATTGACGTTTAACTAGTTTTTCTTCTTCGCCACCTATTTTTGTGAGCACAACAATTAAAACAACAACATCTTTGTCGGGATCGACTCCAATATGTTTGATGGCATTTGATTCAACTAAAGATTTTTCAGTAATTGGATCAACAATATTCTTAATTGCTTCTCTAATGTCTTTTGTAGAATAATTTCTATGCATTTTATTTTCTCCTTATCGGCATTTGATATTCTTTCAAGTAAATGTTTTCATCTCCTGAAAGTAGTCCATATAGTTTTGTTGCTTTTAGTTCATAAATTCCTTCATTTGATAATGAACCTTTATAAGTAGTAATTATTTCCGATTTTATATTCTTTGGTAATGTTTTAATATAATCTTCACCATTTTTATTAAAACCCAAAACACGCAGGTAATCAATTTTTTGAATCTGATCAGGTACTTTTAATATAATGTTTAAAAGAAGACGTTTGATATAATTTGTAGTGTAACGCTTTGTACAAGCATTTTTAACTAACTCTTCATAAGAATCTGCTAAATTAGAACTAGATAGAATATTATCAATTCTATTTTCGATTCCCTCTTTTACACCTAATAAATCTCTAATTTCGTAAATATCATTTTTCAAGATAAATGTGCTCTTAATAATTGTTAATAATTTATCATATGCACTATTTATATCTAAATATTTAACTTCGTTATTAATTACATAATTACTAAAGTCATCATTATTAGCAATTAATTCACGAATTGCTGTTGCACTAGCAATATTTGATGTGGTAATAGTATCATAATAGTTATTTTCAATTCTTTGAATTAAATGTATGTTAATTTCTTTATCTGTTTTTTCTTTTATTTTATCAATTGCACTAATATATTGAATTGCTAAAGTGTTATTTGGCATACTAAAGTTTTCAATTAGTGTAAGATCTCTTGTCATTGTCATTAAAGCTTTATTACAAGCGTTACTATAAGAGAATCCTTTTTGTAAATACTCTTTTAAAGATTCGTTATATTTTGGATTACTTAAAAGATTATTTAACTTTCTTAGTTTTGTAATATTTGCTAGTTCACATCCAAAAGCAATATCAGTAATACCAAATTTATTCAGAATGTTTACTGCATTAGAACAAAAATAATCAGCACTAGCAACAGCCCCAATATATGGTAATTCTAAAACTAAATCAATTTTATTGTCTAAGCAAATACTAGTTTTATCAAATTTGTTAATTACGCTGATATCTCCACGCATTGAGAAATTAGTAGTAATAATGGCAATTGTAACATCAGGTTGTGCCTTTTCTATAGCCTTATCAATAAAATATTTGTGTCCATAGTGTGGAGGATTAAGTTCTAAAATTAAGCCTAATACTTTCATATATTTCCTTTCTATTTAAATAGAATATTTGCTTCTATTTGCTCTATGATATCTTTTATTATATCACATTTCTTTTTGTTTTTTAATACTATTTTCTATTCTTTTTATACTTTTATTAATTGAATTATTTCTAATAATTTGGTATAATTATAAAGATATTGACAATGAAAAAGGTGATGAATATGAAAGTAAAAAAATTAATTCTTGTTATGATTTTATTTTGCGTATCTTTAGGTGTTATTGGATGTAACAATAGTCCACTTGATGAAGCAAAAGCATACGTTATTAATGGATTAAACACAGAAGTAACATCTGATTTATTCTTTGTAACAGAATACAAAGGAGTTACAATTACTTATAATTCATCAAATCCTAGTGTTATTACTAATGAAGGATTAGTCACTAGACAAGCCAATGATGAAATAGTGAATATTGAAATATTATTTACTTATCAAGATATAGTTTATACTTATAATTATATGGCAATCGTTAGAGCTTTAGAGAAAAAAGATCCCCAAGAAGTAATCAATGAAGCAAAAAACTATGTTTCATCTTTAATTCCTACTGATGTATTAGATGACTTAGAATTTGTTAATGAATATTTAGGAGTTACAATAACATATTCATCAAATAAAACAGATGTGTTAAGTAATACTGGTCAAGTTGTAAAACAGACAACTGATGTAGAAGTAATTCTAACAATTAATTTTGAATATCTTGGTACAACTGATAGTTATATTATATATATAACAGTTTGTGCAAGAGAAAAAGAATTAGAAGATTTTCTTAACGATATTAAAAGAGATGTCGAAGCAAAGTTGGGAATTGTAAATAATGTTGTAACTAAAGATTTAATGTTAACAACTTCATCTTTATATTCTTCTACAATCAAATGGACTAGTAGTAATGAAGCGATTATTTCATTAAATGGTAGTGTTGCAAAAGACATTAACAACGAAAAAGTATTGTTAACTTATACAATCATTTATCAAGATAAAGACTATGGTCCATACGAACTAAATTTAACTGTAATTACTAATCGCATAGGTTATTACTCTTCAATTACAGCATCATCTGGAAACTCTTTAAAATTGCAATCAAGAACACTAATTACTTCAACGCACAAGAAAATCTTATCTTATAATGATTTAAAAGTATATACTGCAAAAACTGATGTTGATCCAAATAATCCAAATAATATTATTTTATTTTATTCACGCAAGAGTGTTTCTTCAAAATGGGATGGTGGAAATACTTGGAACCGTGAGCACGTTTGGCCTCAAAGTAAGAGTTGGTTTACAACATCTGGTGCTGGAGCTGATATTCATCATTTAAGACCTACTAATCCAACGATTAATTCATCCCGTGGAAATAAGCCTTATGGTGAAACAACAAATGGTAGTATGTTTGAACCAAATGATGAAGTGAAGGGCGATGTGGCAAGAATTTTATTCTATTTACTTGTAAGATATCAAGAATCTGATAGTTATAGTATTACAAAAGCGGCAACTAGTATGGAAATGCTATTAGAATGGAATAGATTAGACCCAGTTGATAATTTAGAGAAAACTAGAAATGAAGAGGCTGCTAAGATTCAAGGTAATCGTAACCCGTTTATTGATAATTATCTATACGCAGAAATGATTTGGGCTAGTGCTCGAAATATGAATAATGATGTAATTGAACCAATTGTGGAAATAATAACTATCGAGTATTTTGTAATTTTAAATGATATTAAAGAATATCAATTATAAAATACCATTATGTATAATATTTATTGAAAGAAAAAATAATGAGGCAGAATTAAATATAAATTTATAATTGATATGAAAGAATATAGAATAAGATTAGAAGAAGTTTCCGATTATTTTGAAGTTGAAAAAATGGTTCGTAGAGCGTTTTGGGATGTATATCGCCCAGGATGTGTTGAACATTATCTATTACATGATTTAAGAAAAAATGATAATTTTATTAAAGAATTAGATTTTGTAATGGAAAGTAATGGAAAAATTATTGGGCAAAATGTTTTTGTGAAAGCAAAGATTGCTTGCGATGATGGAAAAACTAAAGATGTACTAACAATGGGACCAATATGTATTGATAATGATTTTAAACGTCAAGGATACGGAAAGATTTTGTTAGATTCCACATTAGAAGAAGCGCGTAATTTAGGTTACAAAGCAGTGTTAATTGAAGGAGATATCGCTTTTTATGGAAAGAGTGGTTTTCAATTTGCATCTGATTATAATATTAGGTATCATGGTTTACCTAAAGGAGCTGATTCTTCATTTTTCTTGTGTAAAGAATTAGAAGAAGGTTATTTAACTAACATTAGTGGAGTTTATTCAACACCACAATGTTATATGATTGATGAAGAAAAATTAAAAGAGTTTGATCAAAACTTTCAATAAAAAAAGAAGTCGTAATGACTTCTTTTTTAACGCAAATGATAGGTATAAATTAACATTGTTTACAATATTCAATTGCAATTTGTGATGCTAAACGACAGTTATTATAAACTAATTCAATATTTGATGCTAAACTATTACCACTAGTGATATCTTTGATTTTAGCTAATAAATATGGAGTTTTTTTGTTTCCTGTAATTCCTAGTTTATTCATTTCTTCTAATGCTTCATTGATAGCTTTATTGATGATTTCTTCATTCATTGAAAATTGTTCAGGAATTGGATTTGTGATTAACACACCTCCATGAAGTCTTAAATCCCATTTAGTTTTTAATAATGAAGCAATTTCTAAAGGAGTATCTAAACGATGATTGACTTTAAATGGGCTTGTGCGTGTATAAAATGCAGGTAATGCATCAGTTTGATAACCTATTACTTCAATACGCTTAGTTTCTAAATATTCTAATGTTAATCCTAAATCAAGAATTGATTTGGCTCCTGCACAAACAACAGCAATATTTGTTTCAGCTAATTCTTCTAAATCAGCAGATATATCAAATGTTTCTGTTGCTCCACGATGAACACCACCAATTCCTCCTGTTGCAAAGACTTTAATGCCAGCCATTGCCGCAATCGATGAAGTTGCTGATACAGTAGTAGCACCAGTATATTTTTTACTGACAATATAAGGAATATCACGTGTTGAAGTTTTAAATGCTTCTTTTCCATTTTTACCTAAGAAATCTATTTCTTCCGCAGTTAAGCCAACCGTTGGAACTCCATTAATAATAGCAATTGTTGCAGGTACCGCACCAAAACTACGAATAATCTTTTCACAATTTAAAGCAGTTTCAACGTTTTCTGGATATGGCATACCATGAGAAATGATAGTTGATTCTAAAGCAACTACTGGACGATTTTCCTTTAAGGCTAATTGGACTTCTTGATTGATTTTAATGTTCATAAAAATTACCTCTCTATCGTTATAATTATACTTAAAATATGAAAAAAAAGCAACCATAAATTGATATTGTAAAAAAAGGAAAAATTTGCTATAATTATTAAGATAACAAATTAAATAATCTATTTTTTTGTATAACATTAAAAAATAGCTCTTTTTAGGTAGTTTTTTTAAAAAATACCCTTTAAAAACCATATTCTGAGAAGATTATCTTTTTTATGAAGTTATTTATCATAATAATATTTAATTTAATTATGATATTTTTAGAGATTTTTTATTTGAAATATAATATAGTCAAATTAATAGAAAAATAATATAGAAAGAAGTGTATTTAATAATGATAAAGAATAAAAATTTACCAATTGGCGTTTTTGACTCTGGAATTGGCGGATTAACAGTATTATATCGATTAATCGAAATGTTTCCAAATGAGGATTTTGTTTATGTTGGCGATACATTAAATCTTCCATATGGAACAAAAACAAAGGAACAATTAAAAGTTTTAGTTTCAAATGTAAGTAATTATTTAAATGCTTTACCTGTAAAAAGTATTGTCATTGCTTGTAATACTGCTACGACTAATAGTGGTCATTTAAAAGAAACATTAGATTTACCGATTATTGGTGTGATTGAGCCAACTGCAAATTATGCTTTAAGTATAAGTGAAAATATTTTAGTTTTAGCTACAAATGTTACAATTGATTCAAATGCTTATCAAGATATTATTAATAAAAATAAAAAAGATCCAAATAGTAAACAATTCTATTTGAAATGTAGTGATTTTGTAGATGCTATTGAAAATAACGAAATAAATACTTCTTATTCATATAAATTAGTTCAAGATAAATTAAAAACTGTAAAAAATGAAAATATTGATGTTATTATTTGCGGTTGCACTCATTTTGGTTTATATGAGAAAGAATTAAAGAGCGTATTTCCTAATGCAACTATTTTAGAATGTGCTGTTCCAACAGGATTAGAACTAAAAAAGCAATTAGAAACATTAGATTTATTAACTGATAGTAAAAATAAAGGAACTACTACAATTAATGTAACAAAATTACAAGATAATTTCAAAGATAAAACAAAATGGTTTGATCATCCATATAATGGTGTTTATGAAATAAAAGTAAGTAAATAATTGGAGAGTAGAATGAATATTTTTGATATTTTTAAACATAAGTCGATACCAATAGGAATTCTTGATGGTGGATTAGAAGGAATCAATGTATTTCAATCTTTATCTAAGAAATATCCACATCAACAATTCATTTATATAAATGATTTAAATAATTATCCATATGAAGAAAAGACAGAAACTGAAATAGCTAATACTGTTAAAAAAAATGTGGAAGAATTATTAAAATATAATGTTTCAAAAATTATTGTAGTAAATAATTCAATTATTGAATATTGTGAAGATTACTTAAAATCTTTAAATATTCCTGTAATTAAAATAACGGATATTTTAATTAATTATTTGAATAATAATTATGAACATAAAAACATTTTGTTGCTGGCAAAACAATATATAATTAAAGCAAATCTTTACCAAAAGAATTTAAAATATAATCATTTATATAATGTTTTTTCTGATGAATTAGAAGAAGTAATTTTAAAAAAACAAGTTAGAACTGCTAAATCTTTTGAAAAAATGCAAGAAGTTTTATCGACTGTTAATAATCGTGAATATAATATTTTAGTATATGTTGACTCTTATATGCAAAACTTCCGTATTGAATTTAATGAATATAATATAGGAAATGATATATTAGATTATGCAGAAGTAGTAAGTAAAGCAGTAGAAGAAGAAATTGATAATACAAAAAGAAATCAAGGTAATTTGATTATTAGTGATTTAGAAAAGAAAGATTTTCTTAAAGCTTGTTATTGGTTAGATAACAAATATAAATTTATTAAATTAGGTGAATAAGATGGGAACATTGAATTTGGTATTATATCAACCAGAAATACCACAAAATACTGGTAATATTATGCGTACATGTGTTGCTACAAACACAGTATTGCATTTAATTGAACCATTAGGCTTTAGTTTAGAAGAAAAGGAAATTAAAAGAAGTGGTGCTAATTATGTAAAAGATGTAAAATACATTCGATATAAAGACTGGAATGAATTTAAAGCAAAAAATACTGGTAAAATGTATTTTTTAACTAGATATGGTTTACATAATTTATATGATGTTCATGTAGAAGATCCGCAAGAAGATTATTATTTTGTATTAGGAAAAGAATCGTCTGGAATCCCTAAGGAAATTTTACAAGAAAATCTTGAAAACTGCATTCGTTTACCAATGACAGATAAAGTTAGAGCTTTAAATGTTAGTAATTGTGCTGCAATTATTGTTTATGAAGCGCTTCGTCAACAAGGGTTTCCTAATCTTTGTGAATTTGAGCCAGATACGACAAGCGAGTTACATTTTAAAGGAAAAAATTACCTTTTAGAAGATTAAAAAATAAGACTAAAAATAAATAATCTCCATATAATAATAGTGTAAAATGTATGGAGGTTATAATGAAACAATTTGAGAATAATCGTCATGTTAGAGCAGTTTATAATAAATTGAATACTCAGAAGAATAAAATGTATTCTGGATTAAGTTATGAATTCGATTATGAATTTGCAAGCGAATTAGATAATGATGATAAATCAGAATCTATTTTTGATAAAAGACAACATAAACGTGAAATTATTAAAAAGAAAAATAAAAATGATAATAATAAATAAAAATATTATCTATAACCTTTAATTATACTTTACATTTATATTGAAAAGTCATCTTTAGATGGCTTTTTTTATGTATAAATATCATATATCTAAGTAATGTAAAATATTTTTTGTTACTATTTCTTAATAATGATTTATTGAAAAACAACAATAAAAATGATATAATGAATTATATTAAAGGATAATATTAATATGAAAAGATGCAAATGGGTTAATATAAAAAACGAAAAATATGTTTATTATCATGATTATGAATGGGGAAGACCTCATTATGATGATGACTATATGTTTGAATTTTTGTTGCTTGAATCTTTTCAGGCTGGATTATCATGGGAGTGTATTTTAAATAAGCGTGATGCTTTTAGGATTGCATTTGATAATTTTAATTATCATGTAATTGCTTTATATGATGAAGAAAAGATTAGTGAATTAATGAATAATAAAGACATTATTCGTAATCGCTTTAAAATAAGAGCACAAATCAATAACGCAAAAATATTTATGAAAATTCAAGACGAATTTAGTAGCTTCAGTAATTATATTTGGAGTTTTACTGATAATAAAATAATATACAACATCGATGATACTTTTAAGGTGACATCTCCGTTATCAGATTTAGTTTCTTCTGATCTGAAAAAAAGAGGAATGAAATTTGTTGGGAGCACAATTATTTATTCATATTTACAAGCAATCGGAGTGATTAATGATCACGAATTGAATTGTGATTTTAGGAGTTAACTATGTCATTTGATAAAGCAATAAAACATTTAGAAAAATACTTATTAGCAGATAGATTTATTGAATTTCCTATTTCTACTGCAACTGTAAAAGAAGCAGCTAATGTGTTAGGATGTAGTGAAGGTGAAATAGCAAAATCATTAGCGTTTTTTGTAGACAAGAAACCAATTTTAATTGTTACTTCCGGAGATCAAAAAATTGATAATGCAAAATATAAGCAAGAATTTAGTACAAAAGCAAAGATGATTCCATTTTCTGAAGTAAATAATTATATTGGGCATCAAGCTGGAGGAGTATGTCCTTTCGGCATTAACGATGATGTTTCAGTTTACTTAGATGAATCACTAAAAAAACATATAATTGTATATCCTGCTTGTGGTAGTCATAATAGCGTTGTAAAACTATCGATTGAAGAATTAGAAGAAACATCAAATTATCTTAAATGGGTTGATGTTTGTAAAAAAAATGAAGTAAATATATAATTTAAGGAGTTATGATGAAGAAAAAAAGATTATTTTTATTATTGTTAGTTTCTTTTTTTGTGATTATTTTCATTGGATGCAATAATAAACTAGTTGTTAATGGTGTGAAAATTGAAAAATATCAAATTCATACAGAATTACAAGATAAATTTTTAGAGGGTGATTATAATTTAATCTCTTCAATTGCAACTGGCAGTGAAGAATTAAGCTATCCATTACCTGTTGTTTTAAAGTTAAATAAATTAAGCGAATATAAAGAGAATAATCTATATCAAATTTTACTAAGCAATGATTATTCATTTGCTGATTCGAAGATCTATACTACTAAAGAAAATGAATTAGAAGTTTATAATCTAAAAATTAATATTGTTTATTATTGGAAAGTAATATCTAGTAATAGTGAAAGTAACACATTTGGTTTTATAATTGAATCGGTTGGTCCAAGAAATATCTATATTCATGGCATTACTAATGCTAGAGATTTAGGAGGTTGGAACTGTAGTGATGGAAAAGTAGTGAAACAAGGAATGATTTTTAGAACAAGTAAGTTTAATGAAGATGAATCAACTAATATTTTAATTACTGAAAAAGGAATTAAGATGTTAGTTGAAGAATTAAAAATAAAATCAGAACTTGATGTTCGTGATATTGATGATAATGAAAATGGTGGTATTACTACTAGTCCATTAGGAGATGAAATTAATTATTTTCCAGTCACAATGAAATCAGGAGGAAATTATTTAACTTTAAATAAAGGACGATTAAAAGATGTTTTTGCTGTTCTTGGTAATGAAAGCAATTATCCAATTGTTATTCACTGCAGCATTGGAACTGATAGAACTGGTGTTATTTGTTTCTTAGTTAATGGTTTGCTTGGAGTTAGTGAAGAAGATTTATATAAAGATTACTTATTCTCTAATTTTGGTAATATTTATGGTGTGAGAACAACTTCCGCCATTAAAGATTATTTAAAACAAATTAATTATGCATCAGGTGATACATTACAAGAAAAGTTTTATAATTATTTAGTGAATAATGGCGTTAATGAAGAAGATCTCAAGACAATAATTAGAATTATGAAAGAAGATAAAATTCAATATTAAGGAGTTATAAATGAATAAAGTTTTACAATATTTTAAAGATAATAGTTTTAATAATATTTTAAATCAAGAAATAACAGTATTTGGTTGGCAAAATAAGTATCAACATCAACTTATATCAAGTGTCAGTAAATATTTATTTGAAGATTTAGCAATTAATGACAATATTGCCCCTTTAAATGATAATAATCGTCCAGGGACTGTTAAGCCTAAACAATATATTACAATCCATGATACAGGGGACGCTGATCCAATTCATTCCGCAAAGTTTTGGAGTGAAACAGTATTTAACCAAAGTTGGGAACAACGTCCAGGTGAAATTGTCCCTTATGCTTGCAGCTATCAATATGTTGTTGATAATGAAGGAGTATATCATAACATTCCCGATCAAGAAGTAGCATATCATGCAGGAGATGGAACTAGATTCGATTATGTTTTGTATCCAACAGGAGTAGATGCAATAACAAGCAAACCAATAATCACAATTTCTGATGACGGATATTATCAATTAAATGGAAATACTTCATTAGTTAAGGCACCAAGAATATATCGTGAAAAGAATGGTGAAGTCTTAGAAGATCGTGTTGCAAAAACAACTGATTTAAATGATCAAAGTGTATTATGTAAAGTTGTAAACGGTAAGTATTTTATTGGTGAAACATATTTTTCTTCTGGATATCGATATATTTGTAATCGTGGTGGCAATAATAATTCAATTGGGATTGAAACATGTATTAATGAGGGCACTGACCTTTATTATACATGGCAAAAAACAGCGAAGTTAGTTGCTTATTTACTAGATAATAATAACTTAACAATTGATGATGTTGTTCAACATCATTACTTTAGTGGTAAAGATTGTCCAATGACTATTCGTCATGCAAATCTTTGGGGACACTTTTTAGAACTTGTAAAGTTTGAGTTGCAAATTAGAATGTTTATGAAAGAAGGATTTAAAATTGAGTTAGTTACTAATGATAAGCGAGTTAAAGCAAATGGCCGTATTATTGAAGTGGGTACAGATCCGATCAGATATATAATTCGTACTACAAAAGATAATTTGACAGAAGAATTAGAATTAGAAATTTTATAAATTTATCTTAAAACTAGAAGATAATCTTCTAGTTTTTTAATAATTCTAGCTATTTACTATCAAATATTTTATTTCTGTGATATAATCATAATAGTAGGAGAAAATTTTGATATGAAAAAGAACATTATTTTTATTATAATCAGTTTTGTTGTATTATCCCTTGTGATTGTTTCTTGGATAATATTGCCAAATGAAGTGGCAGTTCAAATTTGTTTTGATGGGGAAGTGTCTAATACGATGCCTAAAGCATTTGCAATAATAATTCCTTTTCTTGTTTCATCATTTGGACTTGCTCTAACATATACTGATTTATTAAGAGATAAAGAAAAAGATAATAAGAATAATAAAACAAAAGGACTAGTTATATCAATTATTGGTATTGCGATAATGATTTTAACTTTGGTCTTTAATCTTTAGAGGGGAGAAGAGATATGAAAAAAATCTTACATATATTTTTGTTAATTTCTTTTATTATTCTTTTTGTTGCTTGTAAAGAACAACAAAAAGAATATTTAATAACTGGCCCTGATAGTGTAGAAGCTGGTTGTGCTATTAAATTGGAAACCAATTTTGAGAATCCTGATGATGTTTTATGGAACTCTAGTGATGAAAGGATAGCTTCGGTATTAAAAGGAATGGTGATTGCGTATCAAGAAGGAGAAGTAATAATTAAAGCAACCTATAATGATGTTGTATTAGAAAAGAAAATAATTATTACGTGTAATATTATTGATATAACAATTACAGGTGCAAACACTTTATATGTTGGCCAAAATTATCAATTTAGTTATCATTTATCTAAAGAAGTTGAAGATATCGCTACTTGGTCATCAAGTGATGAAAATATTTTAGTGGTAGATGAATTTGGAATTGTGACTGCTTTAACAGAAGGTACAGCTAAAGTGATTGTAGAAGTGTTGGGAAACACTTCAGAATTTGAAGTGGAAGTATCAACTTTCACATTATCACTTGTGAGTCAAAACAAAGTTCAAATAGGCACAAGTTTTGATGCTGAAGTAATCACAAATCCGGCTGATTTAAATATTAGTATTAAATATAAATCTAGTAATGAAGATATTTTTACAGTTGATGAATTAGGTAAAGTAACGGGAATATCAGAAGGAAAAGCTGTTTTAACTGCTTATTGTGAATCTGAACCGTCAATTAGATCATCTATGGCAATTAGTGTAGTTAATTATGTTCCTTTATTTATTAAAGTTACTGGCGATGATAAGATATTAGTTGGGGAACATGGTTTCTTAGAAGCGATAGTAACTGGTGATGGAAGCCATGAAGTTGTATGGAGTAGTACTAACCCAGAAGTGGCTATTTGCTATCAAGGAATTGTTTTAGGTTTACAAGCGGGAGAAACAACAATATATGCTAAATCTACTACTGATAGAACTGTTTATGGAAACATAAAGATTGAAATAGCAAAAAAAGAACAAGAAGAAATAAATAAAGAAGACTTAGCTCGCGTAAATAAAATAATTGATGAAATGAGTTTATCACAAAAAGTAGGGCAAATGTTTGTAGTAGGTTTTAGTGGTACAACAATGTCAGATGCCTTAACTTTAGCAATTAAAGAATATAACTTTGGTAATGTTATTTATATGGGAGCTAATGTTAGCAATCCAACAACAATATTGCAAATGTCTAATGATATTCAAACAAAGATGGTATTAGAAAATACGGTTCCTGGTTTTATTTCTATTGACCAAGAAGGTGGACGTGTTGCTAGGTTAACTAATGGAGGAACACATTTTATTTCACAAATGGCAATGGCAGCTACAAATGATTATAACAATACGTATCTAGAAACAAAAGCAATTGGTTTAGAACTTCGTAGTTATGGAATTAATGCTGATTTTGCACCTGTTTTAGATGTTAATAATAATGCTAATAATCCTGTTATTGGAATTAGAAGTTATGGTGACGACCCAGTATTAGTATCCTTGTTTGGCAATAATGCAATAAAAGGATTTAAAGAAAGTAATGTAATGGGAACTTCAAAACATTTTCCAGGGCATGGAAATACAGCAGTTGATTCACATTATGGCTTGCCAGAAGTTAACTCATCATTAGATGAGTTATATAGTGTGGAATTAGCGCCATTTATTGCTTCAATTGCAAATGGTATTGATGCAATTATGACTACACATATTATGTTTAAGGCAATTGATTCTAGTTATCCTGCTACATTATCAAAAAAAGTATTAACAGATCTATTAAGAGACACACTAGGTTTTAATGGAATTATCATAACAGATGGTATGGAAATGGATGCAATTGATAAAAACTTTGGAGGTTATGATGAAGCAGCTGTTTTAGCTGTCAAAGCAGGAGTAGACATATTAACTTATACATCACTTTCTTCACCAAAAATTGCATATGATGGTATAATGAGAGCAATTGATAATGGGGAAATCACAGAAGAAAGAATTAATGAATCAGTAAAAAGAATTTTACTAAAAAAATTACGATACAAAATTTTAGATGATTACATAGCAGAAGAAGTTGATCGCAATGAATTATTAGAAGCAAATGATTTATTAAATAGAAAATTTGCTACTGAAAGTTTAACTTTAGTTAAAGGAGATTTTAAAGGCTTAGATAAGACAAAATCAACTTTAATCATTTCTCCTTCAACTAATTTTTCGTTAGGAACAGGACTAATAAGTAACTCATTTGCTAACTTTGCATCAAAATATTTAAATGAAAAAGGTCATAATTGTACATATAAACAAGTTAGTACAAATATTAGTGCAAGTGATGCGTCTTCCATCTTAAATATTGCTAGCGACTATGATCAAATAGTTGTTGCTTTTAGTAATGTTAAGACTAATAATTATAGCCGCACTGCTAATTTTGTGAAGGAATTAACAGCAAATCATCAAAATGTTATCGTGATTGCTTTAGATACACCTTATGATTTATTATCATATGATGATAATGTGAAAAATTATATTTGTGTTTATGGTTATCAAAAAGCAACAGTAGAAGCAATTGCAAGTTTTCTAAATGGTGAGTATGAAGCAAAAGGTGTTTTACCAATTAATAATAAATTATTTGAATAAATAAACTGAGTATATTATCTTTTTATATATTAGTTATTTTTTAATAATATAAGAAAATATTGGATAAAAATCTATTACATTATATATTTTTATAATTAAAAAAATGAAAATAGTTGATTTTACAATCCATAATAATTATTTAATAAATTTTTTAATTGTTTGCTGTGGCAATTAATGAATCTAGTTTAATATGTAAAAAAGGATAATTAATTGCTAGTCTCAAAGTGTTTGTTTCTTTTAAATTAGAAAGAAGGAATTATTAAATAATTTATAACGATTAATGATAGAAGTATTATATTCAATTATTGTTTAAATTAAGAATAATATATGTAATTAACAAAAATATAAAAGGGAAAAAATTAAAACCTCATCTAGACTAAACTAAATGAGGTTTTTTTCTTTTGAATTTATGACAGAGCCTTTATCTACTGTCTCCACACAATATGTGTTTGATCAATTTCTTCATCTTTGGTTTTGAATTCTATAAAATAGAAAGGATGATTATTAAAATCATTTTTAAATTGATCTATTGAGATAAAACTTTTGAAATTTTTATTTTGTACTAATATTTGATTATTCATTAAGGTGTAAAGAATCTCTTTTTGACCATATGGTTTACATAATAATGTATGTTGTTCTTTAAGTAAAAGAAGAGCTTCTTGTAATGTGTTTATTCTTTGCATTATTTATAGCTTAGAGATAAATGCAACGTAAGCTAAATAAGCTTCATATACATCAGCTTTTGAAACTATTTCCATTGGAGCATGCATATTTAAAACAGCAATACCGGCATCAATTACATTCATGTTGTAGTTTCCTAAGATATAGGCAATTGTTCCGCCTCCACCTTGATCAACTTTACCAATTTCTGCAGTTTGGAAGTTAATACCATTTTCATCCATGATTTTTCTGATTTCCGCAAAGTATTCTGGCATTGCATCATTTGCCCCACTCTTACCACGAGAACCAGTATATTTATTGAAACAAATTCCATTGCCTAAATATGCAGAGTTTTTAGGATCATTAACATAAGCAAATAACGGATCGAAGCCAGCGGAAACATCACTTGATAGCATTTTTGTGTTTTCCATCGCATGATGAACTTTGATTTCACTATATGAATCACTTAAGTTAATCATTTCCGCAACTACATTTTCAAACCATTTTGATTGAGCACCAGTTGCGCCAATTGAACCTACTTCCTCTTTATCTACTAGAATTGCACAAGTAGTGTAGTCACAAGTAGGAGTATCCAAAACAGCACGTAAAGATGTAAATGCACAAACTCTATCATCATGGCCATAACCAGCTACCATTGAACGATCTAAACCATAGTCACGAGCGGGACCAGCAGGAACGATTTCTAATTCTGCGCTTAAGAAATCTTCTTCCTCAAAATCATATTTTTCTTTTAAGATGCGCAAAACATTAGCTTTTACAGCATCCTTTTCCTCATCTTTAAGTGGCATACTGCCTAAAGTAACATCTAAATCTTCACCTTCAATTACTTTTGCAGCACTCTTTTGCATTTGATCAGCAGATAAGTGAATAAGTAAATCGCTAATGCCTACGATTGGGTCGGTTGGATCTTCACCAATTACGACATCAATTGAAGTACCATCTTTCTTACAAACAACGCCATAAATAGCTAGAGGGATTGTAACCCATTGATACTTTTTGATACCACCATAGTAATGAGTATCAAGCAAAGCGAAATTATTTTTTTCATAAACTGGATTTTGTTTTACATCTAAACGAGGTGAATCAATATGAGCACCTAAAACACGTAAACCAGCTTCTAGTGGTTTATTACCAATAACAAAAACAGCTACATTTTTATTTTTATTAGTAACATATACTTTGTCTCCAGCTTTTAAGCTAGTAAATTCTTTTAATTCTTTAAAACCATAATCTTTTGCTATTTTTACTGATTCTTTGACACATTCACGTTCGGTTTTACCAAGAGAAAGGAATCTTTTATAGTCTTCATTAAATTCCATTACTTTTTTTAATTGTTCACAATCATATTTTTTCCAAGCACTTTTTGCGTACATACTTTCCTCCTTAAAAATTTACAATAATATATATAATTATTATTGATATTATTATATCACATTTTAGATAATAAAGACAAATAATTATAAAAAACTTTTAAAAATCATAATTATATGTTATAATTTTTTTGGTGAAAAGATTATGGATTATATCTTAAAAACAAATAATGATTTAAAATATATAATAAAAAAATATGGTGCAAAAGGACTTTCTGAAGTAGTTAGTAATGATTTGATTTATCGGTACAAAGATGATTATTATTTTTCTTTAAGTAAATACAAAGTAGAAACTAATATTTTAATCCAAATAATTAAGATATTATTTAAAAATAAATTTTTTATTGAAGCAACAAAACTACTTTCAAAAAAGACTTATTTTGTAACGCAAATAAAAGAAATTAAAAAATATAGTTTTTTAGCTTATGAATATTATTTTTTAGGGATGTCGTTAAAAGAATTAAATCCTAAAGCAGAATGTTTTACACAAATCATTAGATTGCCTGATGATATATTAATGAAAATAAACAAATTAAATGATTTAAATGAAAGAATAATTGTTTTACAATTATATAATAAATTTTTAGATAAGATTATTGATTTATATGATATCATACCTCTTTCTATATATAATATAGAGAATAACGTTGAGCAAATTAAATCTAATATAATTAATTTTAACCAAGATGACTTAGTTCAAAACATAAATATTAAAGAAGATTATATGTTTGAAATAGATGAAATAAAGGAAAAAATTAAAGTTATTATTAATTTTATTCACAATACAAGGAGAATATAAAATGCCTTTAAAAATTATACGAAGTGAAATAATAAACTTACATGTTGATGCTATTGTCAATCCCACTGATGAATGTTATTCAGGAAGTGGGAGCATTGATTTAGAAGTTCAATATAAATGTGGAAAACGCTTAAAGAATTTGCTTAAAGAACTACCAAGACTAAATGAAAGTGAAGCAGTGATAACTGATGCCTATAACATGAATTGTAAGAAAATAATTCATGTTCATGGCCCTATTTGGAATAATGGTAATGCCAACGAAATTACAAAATTAGAAAAAACTTATGCAAATGTTTTAGATTTGGTAGTTGAAAATGATTTAGAAACTGTTGCTTTTCCATTAATTTCGACGGGTAAGTTTGGTTTTCCAAAAGAACTAGCAGTAGATATTGCTACAAATACTATTGCGAAATATTTATTTAGTAATGATTTAACTGTGTACTTAGTCGTTTATGATAAAGAATCATTTGGAATAACTAAAAACTTATTTGATGATATTCAAGAATATATCGATGAAAACTATATTAATGAAGCTTCTCTAAAAAGAAATATAAGAGATCGTAAGGTATATCGATTATCGAATGCATCCAAAAGAGTATCTAATGATCCAGATTTATCTTTTTGTGCAGCGGCACTAAATTTTGATAAAATTAAGCTCGAAGATACTTTTACAATAAAACTCCTTAATTTGATTGACCAAAAGAAGTTAAAAGATAGTGATGTTTATAAGAAGGCAAATATTGATCGAAAGCTTTTCAGTAAGATTCGTAGCAATCTTAATTACAATCCAAGCAAGAAAACTGCGATTGCCCTTGGTATTGCCTTAGAACTAACGTATGATGAACTACAAGATCTTTTATCAAGAGCAAGTTATACTTTATCACATAGTAATTTATTTGATGTTGTTATTGAGGGATGTATTAATAAAGGTATTTATGATATTTTTCAAATTAATAATATTCTTTTTGAATATGATTTGCCGCTATTAGATTAAATGTCGCTTTTAAAGCGACCATATATATAAAATAAAATGATAAAATACCTCTGTAAATAGTTAATGGAGGTATTTTTATTATGAAAAAAGATTTAACTGAAATCGTATTTATTTTAGACAGAAGTGGTTCAATGGCAAATGTTGTTGATGACACGATTGGTGGCTTTAATAGTTTATTAAAGAAACATCAAGAATTACCTGGTGAATGTTTAGTTTCGACTGTTTTATTTGATAATGACAGTGAAGTATTGCATGATCGATTAGATATCAAAGATATTAAACCTATTACTTCTAAAGAATATTATGTTAGAGGTTGTACAGCCTTATTAGATGCTATAGGTGGAGCTATTCATCATATAGGAAATATTCATAAATATATTAGAGAAGATGATGTTCCTGAAAAAACAATTTTTGTTGTTACAACTGATGGAATGGAAAATGCTTCAAAAAATTATGATTACAAAAAAGTTAAAGAAATGATAGAACGACAACAATCAAAATATCAATGGGAATTTATCTTTTTAGGTGCAAATATTGATGCTTGTAAGGAAGCAAATAGACTTGGAATTAACAAAGATTTTGTAATGGAATACGAAAATAATACCAAGGGTATATCGAAACAATATGAATGTATGAGTGAAGCAATTAGACAAACTCGTTATGAAAAAAAAGTTAGCAAAAATTGGAAAAATAATAAAAATAATTAAAAAAATTATAGATTTTGACTTTTAATTGTGCTATAATAAATCATCATATGAAAGGAGAATAAATTATGAATTTTGATAAGGCTTTTAAGAAATTATCTAGATTAGTTCAATTTATTTTATTAATCATCCCTGGTGTTAGTTTTGTTACAGGCTTATTAGTAAGATTAAGTGCTGTTTTAAGAAAAGCAAATTTAGTTAATGTATTAGGTTTAATCTTAATGTTCATTTCTGGTGGTTTACTAGGAATTTTAGACGTTATTTGTATTCTTTTAACTAAGAACTTATTCTTATTAGATTAATTTAAACATTTTAAAATCGATGTAGCTTTTGCTACATCTTTTT
>JAEDHQ010000083.1 GCA_016296945.1 Bacilli bacterium
AGTACTTCCTAAGTACAAACAAGCAATGAGAGATTTAGGTTATAACATTCAATAATCTAAAAACGAGAACTCAAGCCTTAGGGTTTGAGTTTTTTTTTGCTTTGTGCTATAATGTATAAAGAAAGGAAGATAATATATATATATTATCTGTTTATTTTTGAATTATGAGTACAACTGATTATGATAAAAAGATAAATTCAAAACCATATAGATTTTTTGATTGGGTATACAAATTATTAATTATTAATATTTTTACATTTATTTTTATTCTTTTAATATTTACAGGACTGCCTGCTATTGTAGCGATGAATGCTACAATAAAATATGATATGAATGAAACTAATATTTTTAAAAGTTATTTTAGTAATTTTAAGTATTATTTTTGGAAAGCATTTGGAATTAACATTATTCTTTTAGTAGTAATAGGTGTGGTGGGTTTTGCTTTTTATTTCTATTCTTACGCACAAGCCCAAGATGATGCTCACAATATAATTTTTCAATTAGGTCTTGCGGTGATGATAATTTTAGGTATTGTTGTCACAATGCTTTGTGTACATATTCCGTTAATTATGATTACTTTTGAAAGTTTAACGGTTGGTGAGATTATTAAAACATCGTTTTATATTTCATTTAGATATTTTGTAACAACATTAATACTTTTTGGTATGTTTGTTTTGAAAATTATTGGGACTATCGCAACCCCAATATGGTTACTTTTTGGTATTAGCTTACCTACCCTTTTAGGTATTAAACTAACTGCGGGGGTATATTATAAATTTGAACAAATTGATTTAGAAAAAATTATGCATATGGCGGAGGAAGATGAAAATGAGTAAAGTAATATTAGGTATTGAAAACATTGATAAGTATGAAAAATTATTTAAAGGAAAAAGAGTAGGACTAATAACTAATCCTACGGGAATTGATAGCAACTTTAAATCAAGCATTGATATTTTAAGAGAAAAGACTAATTTAGTGGCCCTATTTTCTCCAGAACATGGAATTAGAGCTAGTATTCAAGCTGGTCAAAGATTAGACACTTATGTTGATGAAGAAACAGGAATCACGGTTTATAGTTTGTATGGTGCAACCAAAAAACCATCTAAAGAAATTATGGATAAAGTTGATATTATTGCGATTGACATTCAAGATAATGGTTCAAGATATTATACCTTTATATATACAATGGCATATTGTATGCAAGCATGTGCTGAATATGGTAAAACCTTTGTTGTATTTGATCGTCCTAATCCAATTAATGGTGAACAAGTTGAAGGAAATAAACTAGATGTTACTAAATATCGTTCCTTTGTTGGTTATTACGAAATGCCACAACGTCACGGTCTTACAATGGGTGAACTTGCTTTACTTTTTAATAATGAATATGGAATTGGTTGTGATTTAAGAATTGTGCCAATGACTAACTGGGAAAGATGGATGGACTTTGAAGATACAAATCTTCCTTGGGTTATTCCAACTCCTAATCTTCCGACTATTGCCTCAGCCTATGCATATAATGCAACTTGCATATTTGAAGGTACAAACGTTTCAGAAGGAAGAGGTACAACAACTCCATTTGAAATAATTGGAGCACCATGGCTAAAATCTGAACAACTATCAAGAGAATTAAATTCATTAAATATTGAAGGAGTATTCTTTAGACCACAATATTACACTCCAACTTTTTCAAAATATAAAGGTGAATTATGTGGTGGTGTATTTGTTCATATTACTGATCGCCATAAATTTAATGGTGTTAATTGCAGCTTTATTATTTTAGATTATATTAGAAAACATTACAAAGATGAATTTAAAATTAATCCACCGTTTAAGGCTGGTAGTCCATCACTATTTGAATTTGAAGCTGGTTCTGATATGTTTATTAAACAAGAATGTTCAATTGAAGAACAACTTGAAGTTCTAAATAAAGATGCGGAAGAATTTAGAGAAATTAGAAAAAAATATTTAATATATTAGTAGGTATCTTATGTTTAAAAAAGGTTTATCAATATATACGGGTCTTAATGACTACCCAATAGAGAAAAACTTGGAATACTTAAAACTTGCAAGAGATCTCGGATATGAATTTTTATTTTCATCTGCTCATATAAATGAGGCAACACAAGCATTTGATGATTTACAATTAATAATTGATACAGCTTATGAATATGGATTAAAGTTATCACTTGATATATCAAAACCTGCGATGAGCAAGTTTAAAGATTTTAATCATTTATATGCCTTAAGATTAGATTATGGCTTTACACTAGAAGAAATTGTTGAAATGTCTAATACTAAAAGTTATAAAGTAGAACTTAATGCTTCTACTTTAAAAGAAGAAGATTTAGAAAAACTAATCATGATGGGATTAAATCCTAAAAATGTAAGAGCAAGTTTTAATTTTTATCCTAAACTTTATACAGGCCATGATGTGGAATTTGTTAAAAATAAAATTAGATTATTTAAAAAATATGGTATTTCTGTTTTAATCTTTATTCCCTCACATACAGGCATGCGTCCGCCAATGTATGAAGGACTTCCATCAATAGAAGCACATCGCACTATGAATTTAAATCTTGTAATTGAAGATTTAAAAGCGTTAGGTGTTGATGAAATTGCTTTTGGTGATGCTTATGCAAGTAAAGAAGAACTAGAGTTATTAAAAACTCATCAAACTGATTATTTGATTCTACCATTTAACAAAGTTTATAATTTACCTAATTCGATGTTGGAACACTTAAATGGTACTTTTCAAATTCGTAGAGATTACAATGACCTAATGCTTAGAAGCACTACATCAAGGACAGAAGTTCCAATTCCTGCCTTTAATACAGTAGAAAGAGTGATAAATAGCGTGACTATTGACAATGATAAGTTTTTAAGATATCGTGGTGAAATTAATATTATAACATCACCACTTCCTAAAGATGATAGAACAAATGTAGTAGGAATGGTAAACCTTACACAAAACATCATTACAGCCCTAAAAAGGGGTCAAAAATTCATTTTTGGAGTAGAAGTTGATGATTAACTATCTCATAGGAATTGATGGTGGAGGAACCAAAACAGAAATTGTTGCGATAACGTATGATGGTACAATTTTTGAAAAAATAATTACAGGACCTGGTTCAGCAGCAGTAGTTTCTGAAAATGAGGCTTGGAACTATATTGAAAATGGAATCCAAGAAATAGTTCAAAAAATTGATAAAGAAAAATATCATTTAACTACTATTCAAATGGGGCTTAGTGCATATAGTATTTTAGAAGAAAAAGAAACGATAATAAAAAAACTTAAAAAACATTATGATGTAAATGTTTATATAGATAGTGATACGGTAATTGCTTTACATAGTATCTTAAAGAATGAATACAAACAAGGTGTAGTAGTTGTTGCGGGAACTGGCGTTGCGGTATACGGTGAAAATCAAACTAGTAGCGTTTTAATCGGTGGGTATGGTCACATTATTAGAGAACTAGGAAGCAGCTATGCGGCAGTACATCACTTCGCACTTAAAATAATTGATAATATAGAAGATGGAATAAAACTTTCACCACTAGAAGAAAAGTTTTTGAATCTTCTTAAAGAAAACAAGATTAAAGATTTAAAACATTTATTCTATTTTCATAGTAAAACTACAATAGCCTCTTTTGTAACATTCTTAAAGAATGAATCTTTAAAAGGTGATTTAGAAGCAAAAGGAATTTTAAAACAAGAAGGCATCTATTTAGGTATTCAAACTATAAAAGCAATCAAAAAATTAAACTTAACAACTGATTTTGTAATAGGCCTTCGTGGAGGCTTTGTACAAAAAAGTAGCGAAGACATTAAACTTGGATTTAATGAAGTGATGAAACAAAATAACATCACAGCGTTAGTTATAGATGATGATACTGACCCAGTAATGGGATGCTATTATCTTTTGAAAAATCAAAAAAGAATTTAGGTGATAAAATGCTAGCGATAGGATTAATGAGTGGAACCTCACTAGATGGTGTAGATGCAAGTCTAGTAGAAATTATTAATGATGGTAAAAAAACTAAATACTTAGAAAAATACTTTATATTTGTACCATACCAAGAAAAGGTCAAAAAAGAAATTTTGGAAGTATCGAATTTAACAACATCAAATGTTCAAAAAATTTGTAGTCTTAATTTTGAACTAGGATATATATATAAGGATGTAGTTGAAAAACTATTAAAAGCATCAAATACAAAAATTGATGACATTGCTTTTATTGCAATGCATGGTCAAACGATATGGCATAATCCTGACCAAAGAGATGGATATTTTTCATCAACACTCCAAATTGGTGAACCTAGTATTTTAGCTTATGCTTTTAATAAACTTGTTATTAGTAACTTTAGAACTATGGATATCGCTGCTGGTGGTAGTGGGGCGCCCCTTGTTCCTTTTGTTAACTATATTTTAAATAAAAGTAGTGAACAAAATATTGCCCTTCAAAATATTGGGGGAATTGGTAATGTTACCTATATTAAAAAGAATGCGAATATAGACGATGTTATTGCATTTGACACAGGGCCCGGGAATATGCTCATTGATCAAGCTATGCGCAAACTTTATCATAAGGAATATGATGAAGATGGTATCGTTGCATTAAGCGGTAAAATTAATGAAGAAGTTTTATCATATTTAATGCAAGATGAGTATATTGAAAGACCTTTACCAAAATCTACAGGAAGAGAAAAATATAATGATAAATTTCTTCAAACAATTTTTGATAAAATGAAATGCTCCTCAAGTGAAGATATTATAACAACAATCACCGCATATACGGCGGATACAATTGCTTATGCATATCACAAATTTTGCCCAAACGTTGATAAAATAATTTTATCAGGTGGAGGAGCACGAAACAAATATATAATTAAAAGATTGAAAGAACAGCTGAATGTAGAAATTGAAGTCAGCGAAAAGAGCGATTCATATGAAGCTTTTTGCTTTGCTTTATTAGGATATTACACTTATATGCATAAACCTTCAAATATGAAGTGCGTTACTGGCTCAAAAGAAAATGTTATTTTGGGTAATTTCACCTACCCGCCAAGAGAGGAAATATAAAATGCAAACAAATGTAGACGTAAAAAAAATCTCGACAGAATCGAGAAATCAAAATACAAAAAATATTGATTTATTAACAACCAAAGAAATGTTACAAAAAATTAATGATGAAGATAAAACTGTAGCATATGCGGTTGAAAAAGCAATTGATAATATCGCAAAAGTTGTAGATAAAGTTGTTGAACAAATCGAAAATGGTGGTAGATTAATTTACATAGGAGCTGGAACAAGTGGTAGACTCGGTGTTTTAGATGCAGCTGAATGCCCACCAACATATGGAGTAAGCACTGATACAGTTATTGGTTTAATGGCTGGAGGAATGAAAGCAACAACATTTGCGGTTGAGGGTGCCGAAGATAGAAAAGACTTAGCAGTTCAAGATTTAGAAAATGTTAAATTAACTAAGAATGATGTTGTGATTGGTATTGCAGCAAGCGGTAGAACCCCATATGTTATTGGCGGAATTGAATATGCGAAAAAGGTTGGAGCCTTTACTTCATGTATTACAACTAGTGCGGGGAGTATTCTTGCAAGTATGGTAGATGTGCCAATTGAAGCGGTAACCGGTGCTGAAGTAATTAATGGATCAACAAGAATGAAATCAGGTACTGCCCAAAAACTTATATGTAATATGATTAGTACCACTACATTTATTAAACTTGGTAAAGTATATGAAAATATGATGATAGACCTTCAAGCTACTAATGAAAAACTAGTTGCTAGAGCTCTTAATATTATTGTAGAATTAACAGGTTATACAAAAGAAGAGGCAAACGATAAATTAAATGAATATAAAACTGTAAAAAAAGTATTAATCAA
>JAEDHQ010000084.1 GCA_016296945.1 Bacilli bacterium
GGTACTTTAAAATTGTTTTCAGATTTGAGGTTGATTTTGAGTCTCATATTATCACTAATTTTATTAATAAGTTATTAACATAATAGTAATTATAAATCTAATGGATTTAGTATAAACACTTTTTTAATTTAATTAAGTGGTGGTTAAAATGAGTGATGATTTAAATATTGTTATTACGGGTAATCCATTTATAGATTCAGGTATCTATGCTCTCGCTACTAAATTAGATAAAAATATTTCAGATATTACTCTTGAAGATATTAAAATTGAATCTGAAAAACTTTCTAGATTATATACTGAATCATCTTGGAAAAAAGATATGTATACTATATTTCCAAATAATGTTTTAACTAATCCTGCTTCAACTAATAAGTCTGATTTAAATGAGATATATTTAGAAAAATTAAATGATCTTATTAATTCAATTGGTGATGTACAAGAAAGTGGCTCTTGTATGGGTTGTGGTAGACGTAATGTAGAAGAGGTTTTTCGTAAGGATGTAATTCCACTAACGGGTTCTAATTCTTTAGTTAACTTTTTTTCTTTCGGGAATTCTGGTGCGGATTATTGTTCACTATGTGCATTGTTAGTTCAATTTTCACCATTGATTATGTATCATTGTGGTGGAAAAATGATTGTATTGCATTCAAATTCTCAAAAAGTCATGAAATTTTGGGCTAAAAAAGCAATACGTAATATTGAGGTTCAAAAATCATCTGGAGAGTTTGAGGGTTGTTATAATAAGGGGATTACAAGACCAACTAATGCTATATTTAACATAATCTCTCAAGTTATTGATTCTGGAAGAAAATGGAGGAATGAAACTCCTTCTTTTAATTTTTATTATTTTACTAATTATAATCAAAATCCTGAATTGGATATTTTCACATTACCCACATCAGTTTTTAAGTTTCTAACTGAAATACCTATTGATGATAGGATTAATTGGAATTTTATTATTAAGAAATCTTATAAATTTGTAAAATGGGATAAAGTTGAATCTGATGATGACTATAAAAATAATCCAAATACTGTTTATAATAATTTAATGGAAGGAAAATCAATTTTAAGGCTATTTTATAATATTAAATTTAAAAAAACGTACTGTTCTTGGAAATTAGTTGAATCATATATGAAAGAGGTTTGGAATATGGATAAAAAAAGAATTGAAGTTATTAAAGATGTTGGAGATAGATTATCAGATTATATTAAAAATAATGATGATCCTAAGTCCTTAAATAATTTGGAACGTGCATCTAATTATAATAATTTTAGAAATATATTAAGAAAAATATTAAAAAATAAAATTAGTAAGGGTGATAATGAATTATTATTTACATATGATGATTATGTAAATTATTTATTCCCTGAGGGTAATATGACTTGGAGAGAAACACAGGATTTATTATTGTTTAGAATTTATGAAAATTTACATGATTGGTTAATTGAAAAAGAATATGTTGTTGAAGTTACTGAAGATGAAATATTGGAGGAAGATTAAATGTCAAATAATGTTGTTGGTTTAATGTTAATTGATGCTCCTCATTCTGCACTTAACAATGCAGGCTCTGATGCAGGAGATAGAACAGATAATATTGTAAGAGTAAAAACAATTAGAAAAGGAAGAGTAAGATATCCATATGTTTCTGGTCAAGCATTTAGATATTGGTTAAGGGAAACTTTAGAAGATAAATTTAATTGGAATATGTCACCGATTAGTCGTGAATCTAAAATTGCATTTACTGAAGCAAACCCAATAGAATATCCTGATGATGATGTTTTTGGGTATATGAGAGCACTAAAGAAAAAAGATGGTGGTACTGTTACAAGAATTTCTCCTTTTAAAAATTCTCCATTAGTTTCTGTTGTTGGTCAAAATCCTACTAATGATTTTGGAGTCATGGCTCGTCAAGAAAATGGTGATCCAGTACCTTATGAGCATGAATTTTATTCAACAATTTTTAAAGGTATTTTTTCCATTGATTTAGGTTCTTTAGGAGTTTTTAGTGAGATTGAAAAAACTGGATATAGGAATATGTATCCAAATTTAGTTAAATTAGCTGAAGAAAAAGGTTTGGTTCATAAAGATGATTGCTGGTTACTTGATGATGAAACAAGAATTAAACGTGCCACTGATATAATTAGTGCATTACCATATTTGTCCGGTGGTGCAAAAAATACTTCTCATTTAACTGATGTTACTCCAAAAATTTTAGTTCTTGCAGCTATTGATGGTGGAAATCACATTTTTATGAATATAATTCGTGAAGAAAATGATGAAACAGTATTTGATATTGATGCTTTAAATGAAGTTATTTCAGAATATAAAGATATTTTAAGAACTGATATTTATATTGGTCTTAGAAAGGGTTTCTTAAATGAAACACAGGATTGTATTATTGAATATGCTAAAAATAACGATAATGTTCATGTTGGAACTATTAAGGAAATGATAGATAAATTCTCTGAGGAAATTCCAAAGTTGATTTAAATGAAATGTTTAAGGATTATAATTGAAGGTTGGACTGCTTCATTTAGATATCCTACTTTTATAAGTGGGTTTCAACCTACTTTACCAGTTCCACCTTTAAGTACAATTTATGGATTGTTGTCTGCAGTTAAAGGTGAATTTGTCACTCCTAAAGATGTTAATGTTGGGTTTGTTTTTGATTCTGAAGCAAAAAATGTAGATTTAGAGTTTATATATGAAATAAAAGGTTTGAAAGGAAATAAATCTAATGTTGTTAAAAGGGAATTTTTATTTAATCCTAAATTATATTTATATTTGGATAATTTAGAGTTTAAAAAATTTTTTGAAAGACCACATTATCCATTATTACTTGGTAGGTCTTCTGATTTGGCTTATGTTAGTGAAATTAAGGAAATTGACATGGGTAAAAAATCTGATATTAATTTAGGTAAAACAATTCTTCCTTTTGGAACTGAAGGGGCTTTTGGAGTAATACAAGCATTACCTACTCATTTTTCTGAAGATATTCCTAGAAAAGCAATTGGGACAAAACCTTATATTTTAATGAATCAATTTTATAAATATTCTGGTGAATGTTTTTTTGATGAAGAGTTAAATTGGGGAATTTGGATGCATAATGAGGGATAAATCATGGTTTTATTAGCTAAACCTGATGAATATTTAATGCAACATACTGAAAATACTTTGAAAGTGTTTAGTAGTATTAAAAATGCTTATTTTGAGGTACCTGAAATTTGTAGTGTTCCTAACTTTTGGGAACATCTTTTTTATTCTTTATTTTTTCATGATTTTGGAAAAGGAGCTTCTGGTTTTCAAAATGCATTAAAAGATGGGAATTATTGGAATTATCGCCATGAAATTTTATCTGCTTCATTTATTTCTTCTTTAGACGACATTTTTTCTGAAGAAGATATTAAATCTATTGGAATGTGTATAATTACACATCATAAAGATTTAAATGATTTATCTAGGTATGATACATATAAAAATGTAAATTTAGAATCATATATAGAAAAATTAGATGAATTAAAGCCTAATTTTGATGAATTAATTGAATATATGGAGTTAATTCCTTCATTAAGTAAAAAATATCTTGGTTATGAATTAAAAATTCCAAAAAAAATTACATTTAATGAGTTGATTAACCCATTCGATAATGTAATTTATGATTATGAAGATGATATTGATGATGGTAATTATAGTAGATTACAGGGTATTTATGGAATTTTTTTAAAAGGTTTTATGAATGCATGTGATCACTTAGCTTCAGGTGGTCAATATGAAGTTTTAAATGGTGTTTCTATAGCAAACTTATTAAATTTCACTAATTTAAGAACAACACAAGAAATATCTTCAAAAACCAAAGGAAGTGCATTTTTAATTGCTCCAACAGGAAGTGGTAAAACAGAAGCATCATTATTGTGGGCTGAAAATAATCAAAATGATATTTATTCAAAAAGACTATTTTATATGTTGCCGTATACAGCAAGTATTAATGCGATGTATGAAAGATTATCTCAACTTTTAGAAAATGAAAATTTAGTAGGGTTAATTCATGGGAAATCTTCTTATTTTATTTATAAATTATTAACAAATGATATTGGGGATGTTAAAAAAATAAAAAATTTAACAAAGAAAATTTATAGGCCATATAAAATTTTAACTCCATTTCAAATTATCAAATATTTATTTGGTGTTAAAGGTTTTGAAATGGGACTCTCAGAGTTAACTAATTCATTAATAATTATTGACGAAGTTCATGCATATGATTCTAGAACTACATGCTTGCTTTTAGAGTCATGTAAATTTTTAAAAGAAAATTTAAATGCTGACATTTTTATAATGTCTGCTACATTACCTACTTTTCTAAAAAATTTATTTGAAGAGGAATTATCAATTAATAATATGATACAGTTATCTAATAATGAATTAGATACCTTCACACGGCATAAAGTTAATGTTATTGAGAATCATATTGAAAATTATTGTGATGTTATATTAAATGACATTAATGATGGTAAAAAAGTTTTAATTGTATGCAATACTGTTGATAAATCTCAAAAGATTTTTAAATGGTTTAGAGAAAAAAATATTGAAAATTCTGCTCTATTACATGGTAAATTCATATTAAAAGATAGGGAAGAAATTGAAAGAAAACTCAATGATTTAGATTTACTTATTGGTACTCAAGCTATTGAGGTTTCATTGGATATTGATTATGATGTAGTATATACTGAACCTGCTCCTTTTGATGCATTAATTCAAAGATTTGGTAGAGTTAATCGTAGAGGATGGTCAGAAAATATTGTCAAACCAGTTAATATTTTTACATATGGGTCAGATAATGATAAATTTATTTACAATCAAGAAATTGTTAAAAAGACATTAGATAAATTAAAAGATGTTGATTTATTAAAAGAGAGCATTATCCAAGGAATATTGGACGATATTTATGGTGATGGTTTTTCTGATAAAGATCAAGAAACTTTTGATGAGGTTAAAGATTCTTTTGAAAGTGTAACAACTAATTTAATTCCTTTTAAAAATTCTTCTAATCTTAGTTTTTATAAATTATTTAACTCAATTGAAGTTGTTCCATTTAAATATTGTGAGGAATATTTTGAAAAAGTTGATAATAAAGAGTTCTTTGAAGCAATGGGTTATTGCTTAAATATTACTGTGGGACAATTCCATAAACAAAATTCTTTAAATAATATTGAAAAGATACGGGATACATTTTTTATCAGTGTTCCTTATGATTCTAGTTTAGGTTTATTATTGTCTGATGAAGAATCTACACTCTTATGATGCGTATGTTGTATAAAATTAATGGTACTCAAATAAATTATTATTTTATATGTAAGACAAAACTTTGGTTATTTTCTCATAATATTCAATTGGAACATGAATCTGAAAATGTTAAATTAGGTAAACTATTGCATGAAGATTCATTTAAGCGAGAAAAAGATTATTTAATTGATAATTTAATTAATGTGGATTTCATTAAAATTAGTGATTCAATTGAAATCCATGAAGTAAAAAAGACAGAAAAAATGGATAACTCTCATGAGTTTCAATTATTGTATTATATGTTTTATCTTAAAAATGAAAAAGACATTGATAATATTAGGGGTTTTTTGGATTATCCGAAGAATAGAAAAAAGAAAGAAGTTTTTCTTACTAAAGAAAAAGAGGATGAATTGGTAAAAATTATTGAAGATATTGATAATATTATTAAAAATAACATGCCTAAACCTAAAAAATCTAAAATTTGCAGGAAATGTGCATATTTTGAATTTTGTTTTTCATAATGGTGTTAAAATGAATAAAAAGAATTATTAT
>JAEDHQ010000018.1 GCA_016296945.1 Bacilli bacterium
ATAGAAAAAATATAAAGTAGAGCAAAAGCACCCTACTTTAATTTATAATGTTTTCCCATTACTTTTAGATTACTAGCCTCATACATTTGAAATTTATGATAAAAATGCATATGATGTTCATCATTCATAGACAATAATTCAATATGTTCTATTCCAAACTCTAAAACTCTTCTTTCAAGTTCATTTAATAAAGCATAACCATATCCTTTATTCTGAAATTCTTTAAATATTACAATTTCTTCTAAGTAATAGCATTTTAGATCATCATATTCTTTAAAGTATCCAATCGCAAAACCACATATTTTTCCATTATCATCTTTTTGAAGTAAAGAATAGGAATCTTCAATTGTTACTATTTGGTGAATTCTTTTATAAGCTTTATCAATTGTCCAACAGCCACCTTCATAATTATTATAATAATCAAGATATAATAAAGCTATTTCTTTTACATCATTCTCTTTTATTATCGTATAAGTCATTTTTTATCACCACATAATCATAAGAATTTTATTCTTCATAAATTATCGTATCATCAAATTGATACTTTTTTAAATTAAAAACTTTCTCAATAACTTTATTATTGATGCAGTCATTGACTGAACCTACAAAAGAAACTTCACCATTATCTAAAACAACTAATTCATCAACATACTTTATTATCTTATTAATATTATGCATCACAATTACAATTGTTTTATTTTCTAATTTATTAAGTTCTTTCAAAGTTTTCAAGATTAAATTTTCAAAATTTATATCCATAAATGATGTTGGTTCATCTAAAATCAATAAATCAGCATCTTGGATTATTTGCATTGCAAAATAAATTAATTGCCTTTGACCTCCTGATAACTCATCAAGATACTTATCTAATAATGGTTCAATTTGAAATCTTTCAATAGTTTTATTAATAATCTCTTTATCTTCTTCTCCTAATCTCTCATTTAAGCCCGTATATGGACTTCTCCCCATCTTTAAAATCTCTGATGTTAAAATATGAGGATATTTAAGTAGTTGTGGTAAATAAGAAATTTTTTTTGCTAAGTCTTTAAGATTATATTCTTTAATCAATTTGTCTTTAAAATAGATTTTTCCACTATATGAATAAACTCCATTAATGCATCTAATCAATGATGTCTTCGAACTTGCATTTTTACCAATTATTCCTGTTATTTTATTTTCCTTAATATTTAAATTGATATTTTTAAGAATTTCTTTATTATTAAGTTTTAATGACAAATCATCAATTTTCAACATAACATCTCCTCCTTAATAATAAAGATAGAAAGAATGGTCCGCCAATAAATGCCATAACAATCCCAACAGGAATTTCTGTTGGATAAAATAAACATCTTCCAATAGTATCAGCAATTAACATAATGATTGCTCCAATCAAAATAGAACAAACAAGATTTTGCTTTAAATTCCCTTTGATTATTTTTCTTGTAATATGGGGAACAATTAGTCCGACAAAGCCTAATAATCCTGCAAAACTCACAACTGCTGCAGCTAAACATGAAGCACAAGCCATCGCTATGATTTTTATTTTTTTAGAATTCACACCTAAACTTCTAGCTAATTCATCTCCCAAACTCAAGATTTCTATCTTCGAAGTAAAAAGATAAACGATTATTAAAGCAAGGACAATTAATATAAATGGTAACCATAAAACATTAAAAGTAACTCCATTTAATCCACCAATTGAAAAATACTTATAAGAACTTAACACATTATTATCTAATAACGTTATTAGGGAAATAATTCCATTAAATAATGTTGTAATCGCCATCCCAGCTAAAATTATTGTTACCTTTGAATTATTAATTTTATTAGTAATAAAAATAATTAATAAAGTAGTCAAAAAAGCCCCTAAAAAAGCTACAAGAGGATTAAGATAATACAATGTTGGAAATAAAAACATCATCAAAATTGTAAATAATCCAGCTCCACTATTTACTCCTATTATATTAGGACTAGCTAAACCATTATCAGTAATGCTTTGAATTAATAATCCTGATACAGCTAATCCAATTCCCGAAATAATTGCAGCTACAACTCTTGGTAATCTTACATTTCTCATAATAATTGCTTGAGGTGTATTATCAAAAGAAAACAAACCTTTAAAACAATCTATGATAGTCATCTTACTACTTCCACATAATAAGGAAACAATAATTGTAATCATTAAAATAACAACTAGAATAATAATTTTATGACGAAAACTACTTTTTTTCATATAGCACATCCACTAAAAACTGATAAGCACTATCCCACCGATTATTTGGTTTATATTGAAATAAATCTTTCTCTAAAAAATAATAGTGATTATTTTTTATTGCTTTTAAAGAACTGTAAACATCATTAGAAAATAAATCCTCAATAAATCTTTTTCCTGCTTCTTCATTTCCCATGATCGAAATAAAAATAAAATCAGGCTCATTTAGTATGATTTCTTCAACACTTAATCCATCTAGTAAAATTGGAGCCGCATCAGCAATATTATATGCTCCTAACTCATCGAGCATTTTACACACGAAGTTTGACTCTTTATTCTTTGCTTTGCATGATGACATTGAAGAACCAGAGCGAATAAATAATATCTTTATATCACAATGTTTATAAATACTATCTTTAATGTTATGGATATTATTTTCAATTTGAACACCATATTTTTCATAATTATCTTTTGCACCAGTAATATCAGTTAGTATATTTAAAACACATAAATAATCTTCAAAAGATTCTACTCTAAATAATGCACTAGGAATTCCTAGTTGATTCAATTGTTTACAAGTCTTTGCTTGCTCTGAAATATCTAAAGAACCAATAACAAAATCTGGATTTGATGCAATCAGTATTTCATTATTGATTGTCTTCCCTGCCCCATCATCAACTAGGATTACATTTTCACCAACTAATCCGCGTTCAACGCTTTCCTTAACTGTTATATTTGTTTTACCTCCTGCTAAAATATATTTCTACAAATGAGGAAAACAACACAGCAACATTTTTTGGTTTCTCTTTTAGCATTATTTCAGTATTGCTACTATCAATGAATTTATAATAGATATTTGCATCATTTGGAGTTTGGCAACCTAATATCATTGTTACTATAAATATCAACAATAACAATAAATATTTTTTCATTTTATCTACCTAAAATTTCATTCTTTCTTGCTAGTAAATCATTATTAAACAATTGTTTTTCAACGTTTTCGAAGCCAATTCTCTTAATTGTATCATTGAATCTTTCTCCTTTAATTCCTTGTTCTTTATATAAAAGTATACTCTTTTCAATAATACTTAAAACCTCTTCTTTCGTTGTAAATAATTTACTTAATGGTTTACCACGTTCACCGATTTTACCCCATCGTCCACCAATATAAATTCGATAACCATTTTCTTGTAATTCAACTGCTTTAAATGGACATCTCTTTATACACAATCCACAGTTATTACATTTTTCATAATCAAATATCACTTCATTATTTTCTGTTTTTACTGCTTTCATAAAACAAGTATTAGCAACATTACATACTTTACATTTTTTACATAATTCTTTATTTAAAATAGGTTTACATTGCCCGATTATTCCTAAATCATTTAAATCTGGTTTAACACAGTTATTTGGACATCCGCCGACTGCTATCTTAAATTTATGTGGCAAGGCAACATTATGATATCCTTTATAAAATAATTCATGAATTTCTTCTGATAATCCATAAGTATCAATTAAACCATATTGACAAGTAGTTCCTTTACAACTTACAACTGGTCTTACTTTAGCACCAGTTCCCCCAGTTTCTAATCCTTTTTCATTTAAAAATTGAATAATCTTATCAATATTATTAAAAGGCACTTTTTGAATTTCTAAAGTTAATCTTGTTGTCATAGCTATTTCACCATTACCGAATAGTTTTGCTGCATCAGTTATAGCATCCATTTCTGCAGCGGTAATTTTTCCATTACGTGTAATTACACGACAATGAAAACAATCTTCAGTTGTTTTATCTCTTAAAAAACCTAATCCTTTTACTCTAGCGATTTCTTCATTAGTTATTTTGTTTGTTATCATAATATTATCTCCTTGTCTTCTATTATTTCAAATAATAACATTTATAGATAGTTTTATCAATATCTATCTAATAATATTTATTTGAATTTAAATATTATGAAAATCACGTTAATTATATCAAAATACATATAGCTTTTATATTAAATAAACATTTCTTAAAAAATCAAATTATTTGTATAATATATTTGTAATAAGAAAAAAGGAGGATTTTATTATGAGATTTACATTACCACGTGATTTGTATCATGGAAAAGGTTCTTTAGAAAACTTAAAGAACTTAAAAGGAAGCCGTGCTGTTGTTTGTGTTGGTGGCGGTAGTATGAAAAAATTCGGTTTCTTAGATAGAGCAATCGCTTATCTAAAAGAAGCAGGTATGGAAGTTATGGTTATTGACGGAATTGAACCAGATCCATCTGTAGAAACAGTTATGGCTGGTGCTGCAAAAATGCAAGAATTTCAACCTGATTGGATTGTTGCTATGGGTGGTGGTTCACCAATAGATGCAGCTAAAGCAATGTGGATAAAATATGAATATCCAGAAACTACTTTCGAACAAATGTGCGTAGTATTTGGTTTGCCACATTTACGTACTAAAGCTCATTTTTGTGCAATTCCATCTACTTCTGGTACAGCTACCGAAGTTACTGCTTTCTCAGTAATCACAGATTATTCTAAAGGAATTAAATATCCATTAGCAGACTTTGAAATAACTCCAGATGTAGCTATTGTAGATCCTGAAATTGCAGAAACAATGCCTAAAAAACTATGTGCACATACAGGAATGGATGCATTAACTCATGCAGTTGAAGCTTATGTTTCTACATGTAATTGTAACTATACAGATCCACTAGCGTTACATGCTATTAAAATGATTCAATCATCTTTGGTTAAATCATATAATGGTTGTGCTCAAGCACGTGCTGATATGCATGATGCACAATGCATGGCTGGTATGGCATTTTCTAACGCTTTATTAGGTATCGTTCACTCTATGGCTCATAAAACAGGTGCAGCATTTGAAAAATATGGTGCTCACATTATTCATGGTGCTGCAAATGCTATGTATTTACCAAAAGTTATCGCATTTAATGCAAAAAATGAAGAAGCTGCTAAAAGATATGCAGACATCGCTGATTTCATTAAATTAGGCGGCGACACTGTTTTAGAAAAAGTTCAATTATTAATCAAATTTGTAAGAGAATTAAATGAGCAATTAAATATTCCTCAATGCATTAAAAACTATGGTCTAGATGCGTTACCATGTGAAAAAGGATTTGTTCCTGAAGAAGTATTTTTAGAAAAATTACCAGAAATTGCTAAGAATGCAATTGCTGATGCTTGTACTGGTTCTAATCCAAGAATTCCTTCTCAAGAAGAAATGGAAAAATTATTGAAGTGCTGCTACTATGATTTAGAAGTTGATTTCTAAAAATAACACAAAAATAGAATAATAAAGTCTTGACTAAACAAACTAGATTTGTTTTTATCAAGACTTTTTTTTCGCTTTATAAAAATTTTTACTTAAAACAATAACTGTCAAAAATTCGACTGATTATCAATATAGTATTTGACAGCGTATTTTTTATTGAATATTACCACATCTATTACTATTCTACTCAACATTCTTATAAGTGAAGGTTTGTTTAATATTATTTACTTTATCGATAATTCTATCTCCACTATCTAAATCTATTGTATTATTGAATGAACAATCTTGTGTATTTATACAAAGCATATTCATTGTTCCTTTAAAATAACTATGGTTTATTGATGAAGCAACTGATAGACTATTAATTTCTAACATATCTTCTACTTCATAAAAACCATTCATTATGATGTTTCCATTTAACATAATCTCTATATCAGGATTAATTATAGTATCATTAATATATCCTTTTAATAAACCATCATTATTGATAAATAATCACTACAATTACTATCATAAACAAATAAATTATCAAAATCTTTGTAAAATGATATACTTTTTATAAATTCATATTCTAACTCATTACCTAATGATTCAAATGAATTGCGTAAAGGAATTACTTTAAATCCCGTATAATGATTAAACCAATTTGTTACATTTTGCTTATCAAATGAAGAGTTATCTAATGTAATATAATTAATAAAGTTTTCTAATGTTTTCTTATAAAGGTCTTTAATAAAACTATAAATATAATTAATAAGCAAAGTAATTGTAAAATGCTTTATTTAGTTTCAATCCCAATTACATCATCTACCGGTAAAGAAAAGACAATTCCTTGGGCTACAGTATTAGTGCCAACCGCATTATATAAACCTCGCATAATTGCATCTTTATCTTTAGATGGTACTAAAATCAAAACAATTTCTTTTTCTGGTTGAATAGTGATATTAAAAAACTTTTCAGCTTCTTTTGAAACAGTTCCTCTCCCATGAATTACAGTTCCACCTTTAGCGCCAAATTGTTTAGCGGCATTCATTGCCTCTTCGGAAAAACCATTATTAACAATACAAAAAATACTTACAAATTCATTCATAAATATCTCCTTACTTTCCTATTCGATTATTACTTAGAAATTGGTATATAGAGACACCAATTACACTATTTAATGGAATTGTATAGGCAATTCCAGTACCATTTTTTACTTTTTCAAATTTTTCTTTTAATGTTTCCAAAACATCTTTTGTCTTGGCTTCATTAATAACTGAAAAGATTACTGCTTTATCAGTTTCCGTTTGCCCTAACCCCAGCATATCTAACATTGAAGATGTTGCTGTTCCTTTTCCATAAATAACCATTTGGAAATTTACATCAAACTGTTCAATTGTATCTAAATATAAAATAGCACGACTACGGTTAATAATAGTAACTAAAAGCTTTAATTTTTTTACATCTTGACTTATTATTTTTTTACTTCCATCTAAAGACTTATTTTTAACTCTTTTTTTCTTCAAAGAAACTACTTTATTTTCATCATTTTTATTATTAAGCATATATTGTAAACCTCCTACATAAATTCGATGATTTGATCATCATCTTCATGTAAAATACGTTTCATTGCGATTTTTTCTCTAACTCTTCTTTCCATTATTGATTTAAAACCTAATAATTGAATCGTTATTAACGGAGTCATTGCAACCATCGCGATTATTCCATAAGAATTATTTAAAACCTTATCAGCGGCTTCGAATGCAGGTAAATATTGATATAATGCCATTGATGTTCCGATTGCCATTGGTAAAATAAATGATGATGTTAAAGGACCACTAGCGACTCCACCAGAGTCAAATGCTATTGCTGTATACATTCTCGGCACAAAAAATGATAAACCTAAAGAAATAAAATATCCTGGTATCAAATAATACAAAATCGAAAAATCAAATATTATTCTTATCATTGATAAACAAATAGAAATCCCAACTCCAATTGATAAACATAATAAAACCTCTCTTTTTGTAACCCCACCATCTGTTATTTCTTCAACTTGTTTTATTAACACATGGACTGCTGGTTCTGCTAGAACAACAACTAAGCCAATTATAAAGCCGAACAATACAATTATAAATTCATATGTATTACCTAATTCATTCCCAAGCTTATAACCAATCGGCATAAATCCAATATTAACAGCAGTTAAAAAGATAATTAAGCCTAGATATGTAAATAATACTCCAAAAACAATTTGTTTAATTTTCAATTTTGGTAATTTTAAAAATATAAAATTAATTACAAAAAAGAATAAAACAACTAAACTTAATGCAACTGTCACTTCTTTTGTAACACTTAAAAAAGTATTAAAAAAAGAAACTATAATATTATCAGAGATTTTATAATCTGGAATGATACAATTTATGTCTCCTTTGAGATAAATTCCTATAATCGTAACTGCTATAATCGGACCAATTGAACATAAAGCAATTAGGCCAAAACTATTTTCACTGCTTCTTTTCCCCCCTATCGTTGTTGCAATTCCAACACCTAGTGCCATAATAAATGGCACGGTAATTGGTCCTGTTGTAACACCACCAGAATCAAATGCTAATGCTAAAAACTTTTCATTGCCATTTAAAATAACTAACGAAGCTAAAGCAAATAATAACATATATAAAAACATTAATAAAGATGCTAACTGTTTTTTAAAAATAATTTTCAAAACACCTAATACTAAAAAAACTGCAACACCAAAGCCAACCATCAAAATCAATAAAGTAGAATCAATAAACTTTGATACTTGATGTGATAAAACTGATAAATCAGGTTCCACAATCGTAATTAAGAGACCTAAGGCAAAGCATACAGACAATAAAACAATCAAATTCTTTGTTTTTGTCAATCCTTGCCCAATGTGCTCTCCTATCGGTGTCATAGCTAAATCAGAACCTAAATTAAACAAACCTATACCAATAATCAAAAGAAATGAAGATATAGAAAATATAATAATTTCCCGTCCAGAAAAATTTACTAATGGTGTAAAATTTATTAAAATGACAATTAAGGAAATTGGTAATACAGAGATTAGTGCCTCTTTAATTTTATCTAAAAGTTGCTTATTCATATATTTTCACCTTATTAATAATAAATTGGGTAGATAATAAAGTAAATAATTATAATTTTTTATTCTATTTATATTACTAATTCATTTTACTTATTACATTTTATGATTTATTTTTAAAAACATTTCTATAATATAATTAAAAATGTCTAAGTAATTATAACTTAGACATCTAATAAGTATTCGTATTTTTAATGTTCTTTTTTGCTGGTCCTTTGATTACCTTTAAATCTTCATTATAAAGTGATCCATGGCATGGGCACTCCCAAATATGTTCGTTTTTATTATATACTAAAGCACATCCTAAATGACGACAACGTGGTTTATTGAACTTTAATAGATTCACAATTGCTTTTTTTATGTTTATAAATAAATTCTTATTTAAAACAAATCTATTTATTTTAGTTAATTTCACTCCTTCACCATCTTGAACCATTCTTGTAATAATATTTGCACTAGCCATTGCCCATGTAAATCCCCACAAATTAAATCCCGTAACTATATAATGATTGCGATGAAAAACATCAGAATATCCTATATATGGAACACCATCACAAGTAATACAATCTTGTCCAAACCAACTATATAAAATATCTTCTTTTTTAATTTTAATTTTTTTCACAACTTCTTCTTCGAAATCATTTTTGCATAAACATCCAGTATCACGATCATTTCCACCAACTAGTAAATAATCTTTATACATTCTAAAATAGAATCCATCATCTGAAAGAGAACAAAAAGTTCCTTTTATTTTATCTTTTTTTATTACAACTACATAAGAAATACGTTGTGTTAATTTTACAAATAATAAATTTAATTTATTATTTATTGGATAATGTGTTGCAATAATAACTTTTTTAAATCTAACTAAGCAATTATTTTTTAATAATGCTTGATTTTTACCTAAGCACGTTACCTCACTATTCTCATATATCTCTAAATGCGTAGATAAGCAATTGATTAATTTCATTGGATTTAAAATAAGTTGATTTCTAAAAGATACTCCAGTTGTATTTTCATTAAATGGAATGTTATTATTGAGATAGCAATCTTGTCCTAGTTCTTTTAAGACTTGATATTCTTTTCTAATTAATGTCTCATTTTTTGAAAATAAAGTTGAATCAACAATTTCTAAATCAATATCATAACGTTTACCAAGATCAATGTATTCTTCGATACTTTGATTATTCAATAATAAATATTCCTTAGCTTTCTCATACCCTTTATTATTAACTAAATCTTGATATAATGTTTCATGTTGTGCTGTAACAAAAGCAGTTGTTAAGGATGTAATTCCACACCCGATTCGATCTTTTTCTAAAATTACACTATTTATATTATGCTCTTTTAATCGATACCCTATTAATAATCCAACCAATCCACCACCAATAATTAAAACATCAGTTTCTAGATCCTGATTTAATTTTGGGAATTTTTTATCTTCTTTATATTCTTTCCAAAGAGAGTTATTACCAGATTTTATATTCTTTATTGATCCTTTTATGTAGGATGCATTCATTTTTATCACCATTATTATTATATACAAATATTTTCATTTAATAATATAAAATAAAAATTGTTATTAGAATCATCATAATAGCAATTTTATAACATTTTTATATATTTGTATTTCGTTTGCGAAGATAATTCTTTAAAAATTCCCTTGTTCTTAAATCTTTTGGGCTCTCAAATATTTCTTGTGGTGTTCCCTCTTCAATGATAGTTCCTTCATCCATAAAAATAACACGCGTTGCAACTTCATAAGCAAAATCCATTTCATGTGTTACAACTACCATTGTCATACCTTCATTAGCCAAATTTCTCATAACACTTAATACTTCCAATGCATCATCTCCTAAAAAACCTTGATCTAATTGAACTAATGTTAATTCGGTAGGATGGTTATTACAACCAATCATCATACAACCAATAAATAATAATAACAAAAATAATTAATTCTTTTTCATTTACTTTTTCCCTCCTATTTCTTTATTAATTTTTGTGTAAAAAAAGATCGCATCTATCGACGCGACCAAAATTACTTCACAATAAAATCATAAAGAAATAGACACATCAATAGCTCCTCTACATATTTATTATGTAGGAGTATATAAGATATTCTCTTATATCCCAACTAACAAACTTACCAGTTTGTCGTTTCGGCAATATCACCTTTCACTAAGATCACCAGATGTCTCTTCACTTAGTTACTAATCTTTATTGCGCCTCTATCAATCTTTTTTAAACATCATAACAAAGATAAATAATCATTGCAATATTTATCAAAATAAAAATGTTTTCATAACTTTTATCATTAATTTTTTTTAATAATTCTTTGCCATTTAGTATTAGCAGCCAAATCATCAAATTGAACTGATGATTTAACTTTATAAATATGCTTAGTTCCTCTAGGAACTAAAACATAAGAATTAATTTCTCCTAATTCCTTAAACACATCTTCTACAATCTTATAATCAAAAGGAGCACAAGAGAATATATCCCCATAAATTAAACCCGATTGATATGAATAATGTAGTGAAATATGACTTTGAGCAATAATGATAATACCTGATAAAAATTCAGGGTTATCAATTGTACTCTTTAAAACAACTGGTCTAATTATTGGATCCATATTAATATTATATGCAGTATTTTCTAAAAAGTCAAAAAAAGAATCCATTGTGGCAACTTTGTTTGCTTTTATTTCGACCATTAAATGTGGTCCAAAATCACAAGTTGTATCATAATTTTGCATTTCAAATTGCCCTTTTATACGATTTTTAGTATTAATAATCGATTTTTCTTTATTAAATGGAAGTTTTTCATAGAAAAATTCAACTAATTTATCTTCATTAAAGTCTTCTGCGGCAAATAAATCTACAAAATAGCATTCTCTAATTGGAAAAGTATGAATTGTAAGATGTCCGCACTTTAATAATACATATGCACTAATGCCTAAATCTTCTTTAACTTTACCATAGTAGTATGGGATTATGTGTGGTGGACAAATTGGATCTAATTCCATTTTGTACACTATTTCATTCAATAATTGATTAACCAATTTCATATCATCAAGTTGGTTTGCATTTGCACCATAGCAGTCAATAGTAGTGTGTTTCATAATTCTCTTTGATTATCCTAATTCCCTTTCTTATTTTTTATATTAAATTAATATTCTTTATTTTAAATATATTACCTTTTATTTATTATTGGTAAAATCTCATATATTGTTTTTAGTGCTAACCATGAAGTAATATTATTGCTATCAAGAGCTGGTGATACTTCTACAATATCAAAAGCTTTAATATCCAATTCTATAAATAATCTTTTTAAAATCTTCAATAATGTAACAGAATTCAAGCCAAATGCTTCCGGAGTGCCAGTTCCTGGGGCAAAACTAGGGTCATTTGCATCAATATCATATGATAAATAAACAGCTTTGCCACGGTTTCTTTCAATAATTTCATCTATCATTTGGTCAATATATTTTTCACCTTTTTTATCTAATCTATTAATGTATGAAGATTGATACACTTTAATATCAGGATGGTTATTAAAATAATCGACTTCTTGTTCTTCATAACCACGAATTCCAATCATTGTCAAGTTTTCATCAGTTAATCCATTATCTAAAGTTCTTTTATTTGTACAAGCATGTGAATACTTTGACCCATCATAAAAATCACAAATATCAGGATGAGCATCAATGTGAATAACTGCAGGGGTTAGCCCTTTATTTTTTATCACATCAAGATAAGATTTTTGGAGAGGAATCGTAACTGAATGATCTCCTCCAATAAATAAGCTAAATTTATTTAATTGAAAGATTTCATTGCCTTTTTCCTCAATTTCATCAAATGATAGAATATCACCATTATCAAAAATCTTTGTTTCTATTCTCTTTCCATCCATTGTCAATGGAGGGAGAAAAGATGAAAGATCACGAATAATTTGTGGAGCAAGACTTGCACCTTTACCACATGAACAACCTAAATCATATGGAATACCCGTCAAAATAACATCAGCTTCTTCTTTTTTTATAGTTGTTAAACCACGAAAAAAATCATTTTTCATAAAATACCTCTTTTACCTGTAATATAATACCACTTATTATTTTTACTTGCAATAAAAAAATGATTTATTTTTTTAATCAACTATGTTATAATTGCTTTGGTGATTTTAATGAATAAATATTTATTTTCTTCAGATATGGATGGTACTATCTTAAATCTTGACCATAAACTATCAGAAAGTACAATTATAAAAATTAAGAAATTAGTAAATGATGGACATATTTTTACTTTAAATACCGGAAGACCATATCAAGGAATGATTTATTTCAAAAATAAATTAGAAATAGATTGCCCTTATGTTTGTGATAATGGAGCTTCAATTTATTGGGATAATAACCCTGACTTCCCTATTTTCTTTTCAATAGATAAAAATACAGTCATTAATTTTTTTAAAGAAATAAATGAGATAACATATTGTGCAATGGTAACTTCCCATAAAAAATACTTTTTTCAAAATCGTCCTTTTGTTCCATCATTTATAATTCATCTTGATAAAGATGTAATAATTAAAGAAGGATTAATAAAAGATATTGTCGATGAAGATATTCTAACGATGACTGTCCATGTAAAAAAGGAAAACCTTGAAGAAATTAAAGCTATTCTAAACAAATATCCTCAATTAAATAGTCGTTATTGGGGTGAAAATAACGATATTTGTGCCTTCGATATTTATAGTATAAAGGCCAACAAAGGTAAGGCATTAGATTATTTACGAGATTATTTACAAATTGCACCAAATCATACTGTTAGTTTTGGTGATGAATTAAATGATTTAGAATTAATCAAACATGCTGACATTGGAGTAGCTATGATTAATGCTTGTGATGAATTAAAGAGAATTAGTGATGATATAACATATAAGCCTCATTATGAAGATGGAGTCTTAGATTATATAAACAAGTTAATAAAAAATAACAAATAGAATTATAAAAAGTGAACTTTTAATGGTTCACTTTTTTGATTTCTATATTATTTATATCTTGAAATGACTTTTAAAATCCTCGGTTTTTGACCAATATTTGATTCCCCAATTCTCAAAATTCCATTTTTCACTATATGGATTACATTCAAAATCAATATAATATAATATTTCATTACAAACAACAAAATTTGTGGGGAAATAATCAATATTAAGGTTTAAAGGATATAATATAGCACACATTTTTTTAATTTGTTCAATATAACAATCTTTCATTTTATCTTCTATGATTAATTGATCAATTGTTTTTCCATCAACATACTCTTTTACGATGATTTCTTGATTCTTATCATAATCAATCATTTTGGGAATATTGATTCCTGTATTCTTTAGTGTTTGATAATCACTCAATTCAGATTCAATTTTATTTGAAAACTGATAATAATCACATGGCTCATGATGAATTGCCTTAATAACGTAAAACTTATCATCATTATCTCTTTTTCCTAAATATGAATAACCACCTTTTCCATGGCCAATTAATTTTACTATTTTATATTCAATCGAATTAATTATTACTTTATGGTTTATGTCAATCATATTTTAATAAAAACTCCATACTATGTATAAAATACTTTGACCAAAAAGCTTCATTATGATCTTCACTACTATCAATAACCATATCTAATTGTTTTTCATCAAAATCAAGTTTCAATAGTTCTAAATATGCTAAAGTAGTATGCTTCATTAATAATTTTTCTAAACCCCTTCCACCATTTAGAAAAGCTATTTTGATATTTGATCCGTATCTTTTGACCAATTGTCTTAAAAACTTTATAAATACATTTTGTTTAGATAAAACAAAAGCTGGTGAATAACAAAGAATTTTAGAAACAAAATTTTGACAATAAAAACCTGAATAAAAACTAATTAATCCTCCCATTGAAGAACCACCAAAAAGAGTATGGTCACGATCAGGAAGAGTTCTGAATGTTTGATCAATAATAGTTTTTATTTCTTTAAAGATATAATCTAAATATTTTGAACCACAATGCGGATATTTTTTTTCATTTTCTAATAAATATAATTCACCACTACAGAATAAATCCTCAGGAATCATCTCTGCACATCGTGCAGAGACACATTTTGGACAATCAAACCCAACATAGATCAATCCTTCATAACCATTTTTCATCATTTCATGATTATGTTCATCAATATTCCATTCTCCAAATGCACTTAAGTACTTATCCACAAGGTTTTGGCCATCACTCATGTACATTACACCATAACGTTTATCTTTGTTTATAAAATAATCATCTGGTAAGAATACTCTTACCATACGATTTTTTTCGATTGGAAGGTAAGTTTCAAATAGACATTGATAAAGATAACCATACTTTATATTGTTTGGTTCTTTATTGTAAAGTTCAAATAATCCTATTTTTTCTTCAATCATAAATTACTCTTTATTCTTTAGTTTTTGTAATAATAGCACTCATACTAGGTAATACATCAACACTATTTACATGGTAGTTTAATACTACTTTCTCTTTTTCATCTAACTTGATTTTAACATTATTAGAAGAAGCGTTAAGATAAATATCAATTCTTTCGTTTTCTTTAATTCTTGCATAATGTAGTAAATCATTGTCTTCAATCAAAATTGTTTCAGAATCATTATCTAATGATACTTCTTCTTTTCTTAAATGTAATAATTTTTTTACTAGATTTAATAAACTATGTGAATCATTTATAGATTTACATACATTAATATCTTGAAAGTCACTATTAATTGGAATATATGTATTATTAGATGAAGAAAAACCAGATTGAGATGAATTGTCCCATTGCATTGGGGTTCTACTGCCAGTTCGATGATATCCACCTTCAACTGATCTTAATTCTTTATTATAAGTCATCCCAATTTCATCTCCATAGTACATAAATGGAATACCTGGCATTGTATACATGAAAATATAAAATAAGCTAATTTCTTCTTCATTTAACCAATCTTTAAGTCTAACAGTGTCATGATTCCCTGAGATAATTGAAACATATTTATTTCTTTCTTTAGCAAATTTAATAACATCTAAATAAAAATCAAAATATGGCTTTGCTTTTTTAGAGATACCTTTTTTAAAATATGGATCATCGCCACGACACATATAAATGTGTAGAGGTTTCCAAGGATCTTGTAATAAAAAGTCACAATCAAAAGGCGAACGTAGCGAATCTTTTGGTGAAGACCATTCACTAACAAAGAAAGCATCTGGGTATTGTTCTTTAATAGGTTTTAAAATTATATCCCAAGCTTTAATTGTTCCTGTAAATGATTCATCATCTCTTTTTACAATCCATCCAGCCATATCAACTCGGAATCCATCGCATCCTTTTTCTAAATAAAAACGAATTATATCTCGCATTGCTTCCATTGTTTTTAATGTTGCAGGATCACCGACTTTATCTTCATAATCTTTCTTTACTGTTAAGAAACCATAGTTTAAAGCAGGCTGAATAGAAAAGAAATTGGTGGCGACGCTTCCATTTCGTTCATAAAATCCACGAATGCAAGGAAGATCTTCCGTACTATCCCAAATTGAATTAGTCCAAATATAACGATCACTAAACTCATTTTTATCATATTTGCAACTTTCTGTAAACCATTTGTGATCAATTGAAGTATGACCAGGAACTAAATCTAAAATAACTTTAATACCCAACTGATGGGCTTGTGCAAATAACTCATATAAATCTTCATTAGTACCATATCTAGGTGCCACCTTATAAAAATCTCTTACATCATATCCTGCATCAAAAAAAGGAGAATCAAAGATTGGATTTAACCACAAGGCATTAAAACCCATTTCCTTAATATAATCAAGTTTTTCAATGATTCCTTGTAAGTCACCAACTCCATCTCCATTACTGTCCTTGAAAGTTTGAGGATAAATTTCATAAAAATTTGCTTTATTAAACCAATTATTCATATAAATTATTCCTTTCTGAATTTTTCATCGCTATTATTATACCACACATAAAAATTTTTAGAAATAAAAACCGATTAGTTTATTCAAAATAAAAATTTGAATATCTAATCGGAATAATCATTAAACTCTTAACTTGGTTTTTTTCGATTAAATGTATCTACTTTTAATCTTAAATATACTTCAATACTTAAGTTCCAATCGCCATTAGGCTGTTCATTTTCAATCAAATTAAATAAAACGTCTTGATTAGTAAACAAATTTCCTAACACCAAATCATCAGCATAATGTTCTTTTGCGGCAGCAAAATAATACTTAAATGTTGCTATATCCATCCATTTTTTAGAAATTACCTCTTCTATTTTTTTGATGTAATCTTTTTTAATTTGATCATTTCCTAAATTAACGCCGTCACCACTGTTAATTATTGTTTTATAGAATAGTGGATTATAAGTTCTTGAATATCCTGTTTGTGGGGAAAATGGACCATTATCTGTGCAGAAATCACCAGTTGGATTTCCACCAGCACCACCGGTAGAACCAAATGCACGATCATGATCTGTAGGGATAAATATAATCTTATTTACTCCATCAGCTGATGGAACAAAATACACATAAGTATTATTATGATTACCTCTTAAATCATCAGGATCTCCTATTAAATAAGATATTGCCATATAAGTAATATAATAATCATAATAACTATATTCTTGCATAACATCATAAACATTATTTGAGTTAGCATTGATTAACTGTTTAATGAATTCTTTAATATCTGAATGATTTGAAGTTTTCTTATTTGTCTTTAAATCATATGGATATTTATCGGCTCTAAATGATCCATCACCATTAGCATATTGTGTTTCAACACCAAACAAATAATCATCATACTTTTCAAATGAAGCTCCTTCATTACTCCAACCTAATTTATATAAATCCCCAGTCGTATAATCTTTCAATAAATTTCGTTTTAAAAAATTATTGTCAATGGTTTCTACCATTAAATAAATTCCAGCATTTTGGATATTTCCGTCAATATTCATTGAAACATTAGCAAGATTTGTTCTTGGCGCAAGTAATCCCATCGCTCGATATATCTCATAAGCATATCCTTCTTTTAAATATGTTGCATCTTTATTGCGATTAAATCTGATATCTATCTTTTCTAAACCAAATAAAGATCTTTCTTCAAGATAAGCTAATTCTTCATCATTTAAATCATAGCTATCAATTCGATATTTATCATCAAATGTTTCTGAAAAAGATATTTTATAATGTCTTAACTCTAAAGATCCATCACCATTAACAATAACTCCACGAGATGTATTACCTTTTTGTCTAATACCCACGTTTTCAAAATGAATAATAATATCTTTATAAGCAATATCTACAGAACATCGTCGATACGATTCCTCATTTTTAATATTATGATAATCAGACATTATTTGTAGTTCTTCTTTTGAAATGTTAATATTTAACTTTACTTCATTATTATAATCAAATAAATCTAGCAAACCTCGTTGATAAGATGTTTGGAAAATTCCATTTTCATCTCCCATTATTTTTAAAGAAAGTTGATTATATTTATTTTCTAATTCAGAAGAACTAATATCACTTAATGTCGCAATATAATCACCAAATCCTAATTCATACTTTACGACACCATTTGAAGAGTCAGGGATTACAGGTTCTACTTTATTTACATTATTAGGTGGAGTTACAAGATCATCTGTTGATGGATCATTTGGAACTTGTCCAAGTAAATCACATCCAAATGACAATATAAGAATAAAAGACAATAAAATGCTTAAAGTATATTTTTTCATTTTCTAGTCACCTCAAAATAATTACATAAAATATTATACAATTTATTAGAAAAAAAATCAAATAGAAAAACATCAAAATTATTCAATATTATTTAATGATAATTTCCTATTACAATACTATCTTAACTGATATTTTCTTAAATCCACCTTAAAATTATTTACAATTATTTCTTCTTTTTCTAATAATTCTTTTTGCTTAGTTATTCCGCCAAAAGCATAATTATTAGATAAATTACCTTTACTATTAACTACTTTATAGCAAGGGTATTTATTAGGGTCTAGATTATTATGCAAAATATTTCCGACAACTCTTGCTAAATTTTTATTACCTAAAAATTCTGCTATTTGTCCATATGTCACAACTTTCCCTTTAGGAATCGACTCTAAAAAATCAAAAACTTTTTCTTTCATTTCTTTTCAAATACAATTTTTATTGTAGTACCTTTCCCTAATGATGACAATGAAATACTTTCACCATATATTTTTACAATATATTTAACAATAGAAAGACCTAAACCAGTGCCACCAGTATTTTTTAACGTGATTTATTTATGCGATAAAACCTCTCAAAATTAATTCAATAAAGTGTTCTTTTTTCCAAAAAATATTTGCAGAGCCTTCAACAATTATTTCATTTTTTTTACTTATTTTCAATAATTCTAGTTCGCTAATTACTTCTTCAGTTATATCAAATAAATTTATTTTATTACTTAAAATTTCTTTTTCATTTTCTAATTTTGATATTTTCAGCATATCATCTAATAATAAAAGGAAACGATTAGTTTCTAACTAATTTAACTCCTTCAATTTTATGTAAATCTTTATTATAAGCATCCCACAATTCAACCATATTAAGTAATCCTACCACTAATCAAATATTCTTGTATATCGATATGAAATATTTTCAATTGCTTCATTCATTCTATCAATATTTGAAATAATATATGTAGGTCCTTTAGTTCTTGTTATACCAGTATATATAATTTGCCTATTCAATAGTGGATGACCACTCTTTTTTGGTAAAACCACTAAAATATTATTATATCCAGATCCTTGAGACTTATGAATTGTAATTGCATAAGCATAAATAACTTTCTTCAAATCAAGCATTCGCAAAGGATATAATAAAAATTTCCCAACCTTTAAAATCTTATCTTCTATTTTTGTTGAATCATTTGGATAAAGTTTCGATGATTTTTCAATAAGGAAAAATAATGAATCATCTTTTTCAAATGATATAATTATTCCTGTATCACCATTATCTAAATCTAATGCTTTATTGTTTTCAGTAATCATTAAAGGGACTCCTGAATAAAAATTCTTTACTGGCGTGTTAATTTCTTTTATGACCTTATTTTTAATAATATTATTAATAGTATTTACTCCAAGACTTCCCTTATTCTCCGAACATAGAACTCTAGCTTCATCGATATTCTTGTATACTTTGTCTAGCTCGATTTCATCTAAGGATTTTATACTTGAACAAATTTTTTCATTATTTGCATAAAACTTCTCTCCCCATTCTTCTATTATATTAACAAAAGATTTCTTTGATCCTTCCTTTTCTTGATAATAAAAGACTGGATAAGATTTTTGAAGTCGAGATTGTTTCTCTGCAAAAGTCTCATTTTCTTTCGCTTTTAATCTCTCAATAATTTTAAATTCATCAAAAGATTTAAAATCTACATCATTAAGTTTATTTCCGGAATTTACAATCATTGATAACTTATAGACATCAGATCCTTCCACAAAACGATGTGATTTAGTCAATTCAATTATTCTTTCTTTTAAGCCATCATATTGCAATAAATCAGCTAAAACAGCTCCACATTCTACCGAAGGTAATTGATGTTTATCTCCTAAAATGAATACGCGAGCTCCACTAGGTATAGCTTTTAATAAAGAATCAAAAAGACAAACATCAATCATACTTGATTCATCAATAATAAAGATTGAATTACTACTAAACTGACGTTTTTCATTATATTTAAAACCATTAACAGTATAATCTGTTTCTAATAATTTATGGATAGTATATTTATTTACTCTTGATAATTTTTCTATTTCATCAAGATACTTTATCTCACTTGGATGTGCCTTTTTAAAAGATGAGATTTCACCATCAATACTTTCTTTAATTCTTGAGGCAGCTTTACCACTTGGAGCAGTTAAATATACATTATAATCACTATGTACTTTTAATAATCCTAATAACAAATAAAAAACTGCCGTTGTCTTACCAGTTCCGGGTCCTCCACATAAAATTAGATTTTGATTAATTCCTTTATCAATAAACTCTTTTTGTTCGATTGATGCTGTTTTCCAAATATCTTTCACATTAAATGAAAAATCATTATTATCTTGATAATCTATAAACAATCTTTTAATAGATTTTTTAATACCTTCTTTGGCAACAAAATATTTTTTTGCAAATAAGAAATCCTTATCGATAATAAATAAACTATCATTATTTATTTTACTATTACCAACAACATTATTTAGTGATGATAATTGGTCAGCACTTGCTATTGCATTTTTACCACAAATACGTAGTTCTTCAATTGTCTTTTCAATATTTGATCTTTCATCATTATCTTCAACACCAGATAATAATAAAATTACATTATCATCACACATCTTATTCCATTCTTTATTAAGTAAATCTTTATCTAAAGGCATACAAGATGAGCCACTACTTATAAATGCAAAATAAAGCGAAAAGATTTTTAAGAGTTCTTCATTGTCAACTAATGGCTTTAAAATCACATTAGATAAATGTTCCCAAATTGGTTCGACAAATTTATAAGCAACTAAATTATTTAAAAATTGGTTATTCTTCATTTGAATTACCTCCTTTTAATTTTAATCCCCCTCTTTTTACAACTTCTATAATTTGGTTATACTCTTTTTCTAAATCTTCATAAGAATCCCATGTTTGCGCATATATTCCGTTTGCTGTATCTTTGATACATCCTCTAATAAATACATAATAGATTCCACCAAAATGATTATTAAATACTTCTTGCTTTGATGAACCCATATTACAACTATATAGCCAATTAATTAGAGTATATGAATATAAAACCCTTTGAATTGAATAATGTCCATCAACACGTTTCTTAATATCTTCAAGTTTATTATAACTTAATAAATCATTATCATTAATCGTATCAGATTTCCAGTCTAAAATGCAATAATAATCACCACGTCTAAACAATAAATCAATGAAACCATTACAATAATTTGATAAATCAAATTCTTCAACTCCAAAATTAAATTCCGCTTCCGCTTTTCGATCAGAACTATCAATTTCTTTTAATTTAAAATAATTGATCGTATCAATTTCATTACCTTTAATAATTGGAAGTTTAGCATTTAAAACATTATTAACTATATCATTTACGTATTCTAAAAACACTGGATTATCATTTATATTATTGGCTTTAAATCTATCACTAATAACATATGATAGGTTATTATCGCAATTTTCAATCGCAGTGAATTCAAAATTTTCAAAAATTTCATGAAAAGTTGTGCCTATTACAGCCCCCTTTGGAAAACGATCAGGAATAGTTTTTGGCTCATGATCGGAATAATCTAGATTGACAGGAATTGATGATAAATCAAATCCACTTAATAATTCCTCTAAAGGATTACCTTCTTTATTGGCAAGTAATTTGTCATCTAATACTTCTTTATCTTCCTTAATTTTTGACATTGAAGCATAAGAATGTTTAAATAAGCAATGCTTATTCATATTATTAGAAATACTTTTAAGAAGATTTATTTGTCTTGTTTTATCTTCTTCACTTTCCTCATCACTAGTACTATTACTCTTAATTATTGCGTTAACTTTATCTTTTATTTCTAAAATATCAAAAGAACTTTTATCATAAATTACTTCTTTATAAAAATCCATATTTTCATCAGTATCAATAAGCTCTTTTGTAGTTTGAATAACTGAAATATCTTTATTCTCTTTATAATAAGGTAAAACAACTTGATATTTGGCTCTCGTATAAGCAACATAAAATAAGCGATCAACTTCTTCTTTGGCTTCATTGCTATATTTTTTATCATCCATTGTTAGATAAGCTCTTGTAATTTCACTACCATCTTCCATTATTTCATTTTTATGATAAATACCAACAGTTGATCCTTTTTTATATTTTTTTGCTTCACCGCCAACAATGAATACTATTTTACGGTCAAGGCCTTTTGATGCGTGCATTGTCATTAACTCAACGCAATCAAAATCTGTGCCTTTTTCAACGATTGTTCCCCCTTCGATTTCATCATCACTTTCGCCACTATTCAATCTAATTAAATTATTCTTTAGCTCAGCTAATGAATTTCCAGCCAGTAAATAATTCAAGGAATAATCTCCTATTTGTTTAAAAACATTTAAGGATTGAATATCTGTTAATGAAGTCATTCTTTTTTCAATTCCAGAGTCTTCATAAATCGAATTGATTAGTTCAGTATAATTAAAATCATCCGATAAATTCTTCCATTTTAAAATTAAAGCCATTTCATTAGTTGAATCAGTTTCGTACACTGGACTTGAAATCTCTCGTAATGTTTTCCCAAAAAACTTTGTAAATAATGCTTTACGAAAAGCACTACGATTACTACCAGTAAAATCACGCTTTAAAATCGCATTTATTAATGCAATCCAATGCGCACATTCCATTCCCACAAATAATTTATCATCTTTGTATTTCACAAATGGTATTCCGACTTGCTTTAATTCATATTCAATTGCATAAAATTCACTTCTTGATTTTCCTAAAATCATAAAGTCTTTAAAACTTACATTATGTGGTTTTCCTGATTTATCATATACTTGTAATCTTGTTTTCCCATCTTTATCTTTCATGCAATAATTTGTAATCATTTGCACAATCATTCTCGCATATTCATATGGAGTAACAGGACTAGTAATACCATCTTTCTTGTTCAAAACAATGCTAAGACCTTTAATACTATTGCCATCAAATGTTGCATTTAACTTTTCAAAGCCAACACCAACTGGATTAGTATAATTTAAGGAATGAAAGTTTTTCATCGTAAATAATTTATTGTATGAATCAATCATTGCTTTTGATGAACGATAATTATCAACTAATTCTCTTAAAAAACCACCTTTAGCTTTAATAGCAGCTATTGCATTATCATATACTGTTAAATCAGCACCCTGAAATGAATAAATAGATTGCTTTCGATCACCAACAACAATTAAAAAATTATCATCACTTTCCAAAAACACTTTTTTAAAAATATCCCATTGGAGTTGATTAGTATCTTGAAATTCATCAATTAAAGCATATTTATATTTTTTTCTTAATTTTTCTTTCAATAATCCATTATCTGAAACAATTGATTCACGAACTTCTCTAAGCATATCATTAAAAGTAAACCATTTATTCCGACGTTTTTCTTCTTGCCATTTTCGATATAATTCAATAGCAATATCTTTATAATAAACAATATTTTCCTTATTATTATTTTTTATAGAAGAAAGAATATCAATTATCCCTTCCACCTTAAAATATTTATATGAAAATGTTCCGTTATTGATTATATTATCAGAAAGAGACTTCCAAATAAGAACAATTTTATCTTCTTCATTTTTTTTATTTTTTTTATCAACTGCTTCTGCTAATGCTTTAAGAGATTGAATAGAAGGATTCACTTCTTTTTGTTTTTCTAAATATTCATTACTTACTTTATATAATCTATCAAAAGCTTCATGAACTTTTTTTGTATACTCTAAATCACTCTCATCATTATAATCTAAAAAATATTGATATATTTCTGTTTCTGTTTTTCCTATTAATGTATGAATTTCATCTAATGTTTTTTGCAATACTGGTTTATCCGGTGTATTAAAAGAAATAATATTAGGATCAATGTTACCATCTTTATCTAAATATAATTTATTAATAATAGTCTTTAAATCACCCTTACTTTCACTATTGCGGATTAGATTTACTTCTATCTTCTTTTGAAACAAACAATCTCTAATGAACTTATCATATAATGATTGAATCTTGGAATCATCAACGACATTAAGTTTTGATGGAAGACCCATTGTATAATAAAACTCCGCAATTGTATCTTTACAAAAAGAATGAATTGTACCGATATGAGCATTATCAACATTAAACCCTTTAACTTGCTCTTTAATACGTGTTTTTAGTTCTCCCGCTGCTTTTTCCGTATATGTTACAATTAAGATTTCATCTTCATTAATTTGATGTTCTTTTAGCTTTTGGACAATTTCGATAATATTATATGTTTTACCAGTTCCAGCTGAAGCAGAAATAGAATAATTATTTTTGATATTTTTTGAAAATTCATTTATATCAAACTTCTTTACGTCTTGTCTTATTTCCATTATCCTCCTTCGCCTCCTTATCAACTATATATAAAATATTATCTTTTAAAAATTCTATTAGCTCATTTCTTAGTTTTTGATTTGGTGAATTGTAATCTTCTTTAATATATCCAAAAGAATCACGTGCGTTAATTAATTTTTTATCATTAAAGTAAAGCCAAGCATCATTATTTAAATTTTTCATTAAATCGTCAAATGAATCTTTCTTAAGAACATCTAGTGATCTTATCTTTAAATCATCATAATTAAACATCATTCTATATAAATTATTTAATATCTTAATAGCTTGATCACAATTGATAGAATAACTATACTTATCTCCTAAATAAATTGTAAAAACTTCATCAAAATAATTAGCGCATAGATTAGCAATATATGCCAGAGATATAACATATAAATCTAGTGCTTTTGATTCTGAATCGATCTTTTTAACTCTTGCATAGTTAAAAGTAATATTATTTTTCTCATCAATACTTATAATATATTCTGAATTATTTATTAATTTCCAATTGTACTCGATTCCATCAATATTGGTTACTAGTTCTAATTCAAATGGATTTCCTAAAGATATATTTTTATCTAAATTATCATAATAATTCTTAGTTTCTAAAAGTAAACTATGCAAATCTTCACTATCACAATAATAAGAATATGAATGAGTTAATTTAAAAATATTGATTACTTCATCCACTTCTTCTTCAGATAGTTGACTATTATTCTTTTCTATCATTTTTAATAACAATGATTGGGTGATATTAGATTTTATTAATGGATCTAAAGATAATGGTTCATATTCTTTTCTGTAGTTTTCTAATGAATCATCATATTCTTTAAATAATTTATCCATTTTAAACATAAAGTTCTCTTTTAAAAATAAAGAAATATCTTTACATTTGACACTTGTTGGATATTCCATTTTCTCTAAAATTTCATTTCCATCATCATAAACATCTTCTTTGCTTTTCACTAAACCAATATTATAGTCTTTTTTCTCAATTTCTCGTTTCGTAAACAATTGATTATAGTTTCTATTCTCAAGTAATCCAAGTGTTTTAGTGCACTTCAAGCTGTCACTTTCAGATTCTAAAGCATCTTGATCAGTTAATACTAAGTCTGATAGATTATATTCTTCTAATGTTTGTAGATTTTGATTTACATAAGAAATATAAATATTATCGGCGTTATTAGTTAATAATTTATATGTATCACGATCGATAGTAGTTATTGATTCTACATCTGATCTTAAATCTAATTCATCCTTGATATTTTTTCTTGGAAGATTATTATTAGACATTCCAATTAAAAACATATGTTTTGAGGAAATAATACTATCTTCTTTATAATTAATAAAAGTAACGCCACCAGTTACCATATTAGATGGATATATAGAAATTGTTTGTGATGCATTTATCATTGCAAGAAAAACTATTTCAAAAGGCACAGCAAATCCTTTTTCAATCATATTATCCAATATTTTTATAGCCGCATGATAATAAAAATTTGGCTCGGTTTCTGAATAGAATAACCACTTATCTAATTCTTTTCTTAAGTCAACTAGATCATTAGTTTTATATTTATCAATACCTTTAAATCTATTTCTAAATGAATTAATATCATTAATCATACTAACAAGGATTCCAATCGATTCATCATCCATTTGAATGCTACCATAAGGCAAGTATTCTTCATCTCCAATAATAACTTTATTTTCAATATTTGATGAATCCCCTATTAATTTAGCTATTAATAATCTTTTAATCCCATAAAGCCATTCATCAGAGTTTAAATTATCTCGATAGACATTCATTTGCTCTAATGCTTCCATTATTATTTCGATTTTTGATGGATCTATGTTACGTGCTTTTTGAATATTAGTATTTGTTAAAAGTTTTAATAAATCATATCTTGTTAATTGATTCATATATAAAATATTATATAATAAATCAATTGCGTAAGACGCGTTTGTAGAATCAATATTACTATTTACAATAACATATGGCACCTCTGGATAATTTTTATTACCACCCGTAGAAAAAACTTTTTTAATTATTGTTTCATAATCTTTTAAATTTGGAGCATAAACAGTAATATCATAGACTTTCTCTCCATTGTTAAGTAATTTACATATTTCCCCATGAATATATTCAATTTCTCTTTCTTTTGAAGCACAAGAACAAATATTTGCTTTATTTATTACATTTTGTTTATCGTTTTCTTGTAAATAAATCATACAATTCATTTTTTTTAAGGCTT
>JAEDHQ010000085.1 GCA_016296945.1 Bacilli bacterium
ACCAAACAGTTTTTTGGAATATTGGATATTTCGATAAGCCTTATTTTGAGGGCGTATTTGGGGATTTTACTTTCCCTGATGGAACAAAGCCAAAGTGGGAGACACTTTCTTGGTTACAGAAGCATTTTATGCAGTGGTTTAATAAGGAAAGAGAAAAGTATGTATTAACATTCCCTGTTGAAACTATGGCTCTTCTTACTGACGGCGCTGATGATTTTGCTGACAAAGAATATGCTGATTTTACGGCCCAAATGTGGGCTGATGGTCACAGTTTCTTCTGTTATCTTTCAGATAGTCCAGATTCGCTCAGTTCTTGTTGTCGTTTGAGAAATTCTCTTAAAGACCTTGATAATGCAGATGAATCACATAACCATACAACGCATCAGTATTCTATGGGTACAGCATCAGTATCAACAGGTTCAAAGTCAGTTATGTCAATGAATCTCCCAAGATTGGTACAGAATGCAACGAGAAAGTATTTCAGTGATAATGGAAGGGTTCTTGAAAATGGTAAAAACATTAAAGAGCAAGGCCTTAAATACGACAAAGACAAACTTTATGAGTATATCCGTAATGAAGTGAGAGAACTTACAGAAAGAGTCCATAAATATCAGACAGCGTTCAATGAAACCATAAAAGACTTCCTTGAAGCAAAAATGCTTGATGTTTATGATGCAGGTTTCATTGATATGAAGAAACAATATCTTACTGTGGGAGTAAACGGAATTACAGATGCAGCAGAGTTCCTTGGAATTCAGGTAAGTGTTAATGATGAATATAAGGAATTCGTTAATAACATTCTTGAAACCATAAACATTGCCAACAGAAAGGATAGGACTCGTGAATGTATGTTTAATACTGAGTTTGTACCTGCTGAGAATCTTGCCGCTAAGAACTATAAGTGGGATAAGAAAGATGGTTATTGGGTAAGTCCAAATAGAAATCTTTATAGTTCTTATTTTTATAACCCTGAAGATGAATCAATTAGTGTTCTTGATAAAATTAAATTACATGGTAAAGATTATGTTAAATATTTGGATGGCGGTGCTGCGTGTCACCTTAATCTTTCCGAACATTTATCGAAGGAGCAATATAGGCAAATTATGAAAGTAGGTGCAAAATATGGCTGTAATTACTATACATGGAATATCGCAAACACTGTTTGCAATGATTGTGGGTATATTAGTAAGCATACATTAGATGCCTGCCCTCATTGTGGAAGCCATAATCTTGATTATTTAACAAGGGTTATTGGGTACTTAAAGCGAATATCGTCATTTAGTGAGCCAAGGCAGATTGAGGCAAATAGAAGATTTTATCATAAACTGTAACATTTAATGTAAAAAATATTGATTGTTTTAAGTGTGGATACACATTTATATATGTATAACACTTAAAACAATTTTTTATGGTTACTGATGAAGAAATATTGAATTATTTTGTTTGTAAAAATAGGAATGCAATAATATCAGCAAGAATAACCATAAGTAATTTTAAAAAGTAAATTAAAATGATTAAATACTATAATACTGAGGTAGTTTTTGAAGAAATACATGATGAGGTTACGTTAGCAGTTAACATAACAAATTGCCAACATAATTGCCATGGGTGCCATTCACCATATTTAAGAGAAAATGTTGGGAATGAATTAAATTTTAAGGCAATTGACGAACTTATAGAGAAAAATGATGGAATTACTTGTTTTTGCTTTATGGGCGAAGGAAATGACCCAAAATCGCTAAAAGATGGCATTTTACACATAAAAGAAAAATACCCATCAATAAAGATAGGGTTGTATTCTGGGGGTAATGCTGTTGATGATTTTTATTGGGATAATTTAAATTACATAAAACTTGGTCCATACAAAGAAGAATATGGGCCATTGAATAAAGAAACAACAAATCAACGACTTTATGAAATAGGGGCAGATGGAATAAAAGACATAACGTATAAGTTTTGGAAAAAAGAAACGGCTTAGGCCGTTTTTTTATTTTAATTGGCTTTTTGAAATATAGAACAAATAGTGGCAGCAAAAAGTGTCTGTAAAAACTTAAGAAGATGATGTATGGAGGACATATTCTATATACTTTGAAGAAAATAATGATATATTATGTAATAGTTTTAGGATAATGAGAAATATTTTATCAGCGATAATAATTGATAAGGATTATGAAGCCCATAATTATAAAGAGGTAAAAATGAAAAATGTTCCTAATTGGTACGAGAGTAATTTTGACATTAAACTTCTAAAAAATTGCAGCAATATTTTATATGAGATGGAAAAATTCAAGGGATTTGATTGCGTTATTACGATAGGTGATGATTTGGATGTTTCCGAACTAAACAAACTTCCTTATGAAATTAGAAAAAAATGGATACATTTTTCGGAGTTTGATGCAGAGGCTGTAACTAATGGCATTATTAATGTTTTTATTGGCAACATAAACAGAAAAAATGAAAAAACAAAATTGTTTTCTATTTTTACATCAACTTATAACACAAGTGAAGAGATGATAAACAGATTATATAATTCATTATTGTCTCAAACGTATAAAAATTGGAATTGGTGGGTTATAGACGACAGTGATAATAATGAGGTGATAAAATATTTACGTAACTTAAATGACCCACGTATTTTTGTTTTTCAAAACATATCGAATCACGGATGTATTGGCTTTAACAAGCATATGATTGCAATGATGTGCGATGGCGATTATTTGGTAGAGGTAGACCACGATGACGAACTGGTTGAAGATTGCCTTGAAAAACTTTATGAATGCTTTAGTTTATCGAATGCTGATTTTGTTTATTCGGATGCTTTGGAATATATAGACAGCGGCAGTATAAATTATGGGGATACCTTTTCTTATGGGCAGGGTTATTATAGAAGAGAGGTTGTTAAGGGCAGAGAATATGTATTACCAATAACGACGAGTAGTATTAATTGCAAAAGCATAAGAGGCATACACGCTATGCCTAATCACGTCAGGTGTTGGGAAAAGAATTTTTATCATAAAATTGGCGGGCACAATAAAGAATTATGCGTTATTGATGATATGGACCTTATATCGCGCACTTTCTTATATGGTAGGATGGCAAAAGTTAATAAGGTCTTATATATACAGCACGAAGGGAATAGTAACGGAAAAGGAAGAGGTGACACTACCACACTTAGAAGAATGAAAGAAATTCAAAGAATAAATGATTTTTTGTACCGTAAATATGATAAGCAAATACACGATAGAATTAAAGAACTTGGTTATGAAGACCTAATATGGGATGAAGAAGCAAAACGAAGTAATTTACATAAAGAGATACCATTAAAGGATTTGCCATCTATGGATGTATTAATGATAGAATAAGCGAACATTGTTCGCTTATTTTTATTTACAATATAATAGTGCTTTTTTATTTTTTAAAAAAATAATTTATGAAAAACGCTTTATACACAACATTTAACGATGCATTTTTAGAAACTGGAGCGACAATGATTTATTCTTTTTTAGATAATAATAAGTGGTTTGAAGGAGATATAATCATATTGCATGATGAAGGTGATAATTGCAAATTCTCTGATGAAAATAAAAATATATTGAAAAAGTTCAGCGATAAAATAAAGTTCAAACAAGTTAACTCAAAAGATTATGCCCCAATATTTGAAAATTTTCCTAGGTTAACCGAAAAGCATTTTAAATCATCATTCTATAAATTAGAGATGATGAAAAAAGACGAATATGATATTAAATTTTATATTGATGCTGATGTTTGCTTTAATGATAGTGTTGAAGAACTTTTTAAAATAGAAACCGACAAAATAAAAGCTTTCATGTGCAGAGATATATGCTCAAATAACTATGGAAGTTATAATGTTTCGTTAAAGACAGATGAAGACTATGCCAATATGGGATTTTTAATTATAGATGGTAGAAAATTGACAGAAAATGATTATAGTAACATTTTCAAGTTTTGCTCAACAATAACTTTTAATGATTATAAAAATAAAAGAAGTTTTAAAGGCGTATACGGAGACCAAGATTGTTTAAACGAATATTTTGCTGACGCTGTTTTGCTTCCTGCATTGGTATATGACGCACATTTCACACAAATAAATAAAGATAATATTGATAAAGTTAAGATTTTTCATTACTATTGTCATGGACGAAAGCCATGGGATTGCGATTTGAAATCAAATGCTTTTGATATTTGGTATAGGAATAATTATTTTGCAAGGAAAAAATTATATTGACGCATGAATATATTAATAACAGGCTCAGAAGGACAAATGGGCATAGAGTTTAAAAAAATATTAAACAAAGCAACCCATAAAAATACATATTTTTGTAAAGGACATAAAGAATTAGACATTACAGATTACTCATCTGTTTATAACTTTGTTATTGAAAACAAAATAGATGTAATTGTTAATTGTGCCGCTTATACTAATTTTGACATGTGTCCTTCAAATATAACAGGGGCGTTTTTAGTTAACTCATTTGGGCCAAAAATATTATCTGATGTTATAAGAAATACTGACGGAGTTTTGATACACATTAGTAGTGATTATGTGTTTAGTGGTAATAAAAATAGTGGCTACTATGAAACTTATGAAGTACCAAAACCAATTTCAGTATATGGTAAAAGTAAATTTTTAGGAGAAAAGTACATACAGGAATCTGGATGTGATTATTTGATATTTAGAACATCTTGGTTGTATGGAGGGGATAGAAAAAATTTTGTAAAAACAATGTTTTCATTAATTGAGAAGAATGATGAAATAAAAGTTGTATGTGACCAACATGGAACACCAACATATGTTGTTGATTTAGTTAATTTTCTGTTTAAGTTAATTGAAGAAAATGATTTGGACGTATTAAAAGAAAAAAATGGGATATATCATTTTTCTAATGAAGGTATAACAACATGGTATGATATTGCAAAATTTGTTTATGATTTAAGGAAAAAACATGACACATACTTTACAAATATGTGTATAATAAAACCAGTTTCAACAGATGAATATCCATCGAATGATGATAGGCCGAAATATTCCCCGTTATCTTCTACTTGTTTAAACATTTTTAATTATAAAAATAGAAAATGGGAAGATGCTCTTGAAGAATGTGTGCTTAAATATATAAAAGAAAAATAATTTTTTAGATTTTATTACGAATGAAAACATTGTTATGTTGTATTGGTAGAAGAGAGAATGACTATATAAGGGAGTTTGTTGAGTATAACAAGGTTTTAGGGTTTACTAATATTTGCCTATACGATAATA
>JAEDHQ010000019.1 GCA_016296945.1 Bacilli bacterium
ATACAAAAAATTTACTACAAAATTAAAAACTGGCTTGTTCTTTCAACAAACCAGACTAGCATTTTATTGGTGGACTAGGCGGGACTCGAACCCGCGTCTTAACTACAATCCATCCAGATTTCTACATGCTTATTTTGTTTTCTTTAGTTCATACGATTATATGTAACAAACAAGATATAACCGACTAGCTTTTATATTTCATATGCTAGATCAAAGCATTCCTAACATACAACCCGCAGTATCTGAAACACGCCAAGATGCCCTGAGGGTCGGCTTCTTATTGTGTATCCGCTATTAAGCAGCGAATGCTAAATTTTGATTATTTGCGTTTAATTTAATAAACCTAGGGTGTTTTTATGTGCACAACCACAGCATGCTTACCAAACATCAAATAGCCAATCGAATCCAAAGACTAGCCCATATATTAATATTATATACTAATTTTTTCTTTTATTCAATAAAGTATTCATTTAAATGCATAAAATGTAATAAAAAGGGATCCTTGCAGAATCCCTTTGAAAACATAGTAACTTCCAAACAATTAACGTTTAGAGAATTGTGGAGCACGACGAGCACCTTTAAGACCATATTTCTTACGTTCTTTACAACGTGGATCACGTGTAAGCATACCAGCTTTTTTAAGAACAGCACGGAAATCAGCATTAACTTCTAATAGTGCACGACTAATGCCATGACGAATAGCTCCAGCTTGACCAACGATACCACCACCAACAACATTAACTAAAACATCATAAGAACTTGTTGTATTAGTCATGTTTAATGGTTGTAATACGTCTAATCTAACAGCTGCTGAAGGAATATAATCAGCAAAAGGACGACCATTGATAACAATTTTACCTGTACCAGGAACTAAACGAACGCGGGCAACAGAACTTTTTCTTCTACCTGTTCCATAATATTGAACTTGTGCCATATAATTCTGCCTCCTATCCTCTTAATGTATAAGCTTCTGGTTTTTGACCTTGATGTGGATGATCAGGACCAACATATACAAAAAGCTTTCTATATAAGTCATCACCTAATTTGTTTTTAGGTAACATACCTCTAATTGATTTTTCTAAAACCTTTTGAGGTTGAAGTTCTAACATTCTCTTAGCAGTTCTGCTCTTTAAACCACCAGGATATCCTGAATGACGATAATACATCTTATCATCTAATTTGTTTCCAGTTAATACAACTTTTTCAGCGTTAACGATAATAACGTAATCACCACAATCAACATGTGGAGTAAAAGTAGGTTTATGTTTACCTCTTAAAAGCACTGCTGCTTCTGTTGATAAACGACCAAGAACTAAATCAGTAGCATCAATAACATACCATTTATGTTCTACATTTTGGGCATTTGCCATAAAAGTATTTTTCATTTTAATTTTATCCTCCAAAAATTTTAAATTGATCAAATATTGTGGAATGTATATTTGATTTGATTATTAAAGAGGGCTTTTTTTATTGTGGGTTTAATAAAAAATGTACCTTGTATATTATACTAAAAGTATCTTAAAAAGTCAATATCTTTTTAAAAGTTTTTAAAAACTATTGCTTTTTTTCTCTTAGTAAATACAAGATACATAATAATTATTCTACATCAATATAATCATTTTTATCAATTCTTTCATTTTTATCTTTTTCTACAGTTAAAGTAGATCTACCAATTAATGTAGTAAATACTGGAATCAATAGAAAAATAATCCAACCAGGATGCCATAAATTCCAACCAAAGCCAAGAATTAAATATATAACTGTAATAATTAATGGTATAGATAATCTAATCTTTCTTTTACCAACTAAATAAGGCATAATTGGAATCAATATAAAGACAATCCAACCAGGATGCCATAATCCCCAACCAAATCCTAATAATAGAAAGAAAAACACACAAATCATTGGTGTAACCGCAATAACTCTATTTCTAAAACTCATAATTATCCTCCTAAATAATTATTCATACATTAATAATATTATATAGATAATCAAATGTCACGCAACTATTCGTTGCTAAGACTACGCTATGACATTTACATTAAATGGTCCATCTACTCTCTTAACTCCTAAAGTAGAAACAAAGGAATTTGGATCTATTTCTTTTACTAATCGCAAGCAATCAGCAGTTTCAAATGACCATACAATCATTTCGATTACATATTTAGGCTTATTAGAAAAACCACCAGTTGCTTGATAAATTGTTAATCCATGGTTCATATGTGAAACAATTGCATCACGCATTCTTTGTTTTTCTTCTGTAATAATTACAATCTTAGTATATTTATACGCTGTATAAATCTTATCTAATGTTAAGATACTAATAATCATACGAATAATAGTATAAACAGCGATATCAACTGAACCAACTAAAGCTGCAGTTAAAATAATACAAAAGTCAATTGAAAAAGTGACTTTCGCAAATGACATTTGCTTTGTTAACGATAAATATTGACTAACTACATCCATACCACCAGTTGATGAACCACCCTTTAAAGCAATGGCACAACCAGCACCAGTAATCATCCCCCCAAGGATTGATAAACATAGCATACTACCTGGATCTTTAGACAATCCAAAAGCTTGAAATGGATTAAATCCTGCCTTAAACAATAATTCAAATAAGTAAATGAATAACATTTGTAATAAGACTGATGATAGAGATGTCACTGCAAATCTTTTACTGACACCACGCCAAGCAATTACAAATAATGGAAAGTTTAAAAGACCAACAAAAATACTTTTAAAACCAGCAAACTCAACATCAAAAAACTTTTTCATTATTGCTGTGATTAGCTGAGCAATTCCAGTAATTCCTCCAGCATAAAATTCTCCTAAGTCAAGTAAGAAAACAATTCCAAAACAATAGATAATTGTCCCAACAATCATCATCATCCATAGATAACAGTCTTTTGATTTAATAAAGCCTTTTAATTTACTCATTTTACTTTTGCATATTCTCTTTCTTTGTTTATTTCAATAACTTCTAATGCATCTTTTGCTGTTCCTGATGCGGCAAGAATCATTCCATTGCTTATTACGCCACGTAATTTAACTGGTTTTAAGTTTGCTACAACTACCACGTATTTTCCAACCATTTCTTCAGGTTTATAGTTTTTTGCAATTCCAGAAACAATTTGACGAACTTCATCTTCAATCTTTACTTGTAAAACTAATAATTTATCAGAGCCTTCTAATCTCTTGGCTTCCAATACTTTACCAACACGAAGATCAATTTTATCAAAATCTTCAATTGTAATTTCTGGTTTTAATTCTAGTTTCTTAACTGCTTTTGCTTCTTCTTGTTCTTTTTCAATTGCAGCAAGTTCTTTATTCATATCTAAACGAACAAACATTGGTTCGACTTTTTCTAAAACTTTAACTGAAATTGTTTTTCCAAATCCTAATGAAGCAAATGTTTGTAAATCACTAGTAACATTTAATGCTAAAAACATCTTATAAGCAGTATCAGGCATAACAGGGCTAACTAAGATTGCTACATTTCTTAAAACTTCATATAAAGTATACATTACTTCATTTAATTCAGATTTCTTTGCTTCATCTTTTGCTAAAATCCAAGGAGTAGTTTCATCAATGTATTTATTAGCACGACCAATCGCATTCCAAATTTCAATTAAACCATTTTGGAATCTAAAATTACTAAAAGCTTCATCTGTTTTCTTAAGAGATTCATTTAATACTTTTTCCACATCTAATGTAAATTGATTTACGTAAGAAACAGGTTTTACTACTTCCCCATTAAAGTATTTATTAATCATTGATACACTTCTACTTAGTAAGTTACCAATATCATTAGCTAAATCAGCATTATATCTTTCAATAAAACGATCATATGAGAAAATTGCATCATTTCCTAATGGCATTTCTCTTAATAAATAATATCGTAATGAATCAAGTCCATAGCGACTAGTAACATCTTTAGGATAAACAACATTACCACTAGATTTACTCATTTTTCCATTCTTCATTAAAATCCAACCATGAACATATAACTTAAAGTTGATTGGAACATCTAAGGCCATTAACATAATTGGCCAATATACAGCATGGAAACGTAAAATATCTTTACCCACAACATGAACTACTTTTTCCCCATTAACCCAATATTTTTGATAATTACTATCGTTACTTTCAGAATAGTTTAAAGCAGATAAATAATTAAGTAAGGCATCAATCCAAACATAAACAACATGTTTTGGGTCACTTAAAACAGGAATTCCCCATTTAAAAGTTGTACGACTAACACATAGATCTTCTAACCCACTCTTAATAAATGAAACAACTTCATTTCTTCTTGATTCTGGTTCAATAAAGTCAGGATGTTCATCAATAAACTTTAATAATTTGTCACTATATTTACTTAATCTTAAAAAGTAACATGGTTCACTAACTCTTCTTGTTGGTTTTCCACAGTCAGGGCAAGTATTATTTTCTCCTAATTGCGTTTTTGTAAAATAAGCTTCACAAGAAACACAATAATCACCTTCATAACTTCCTAAATATATATCATCATTAGCAAGCATCTTTTCAAATGCTTTTTGAACATTTTCTATATGATTAAGATCAGTTGTCCTAATAAAGTAATCATGAGTTACTTTTAAATCCTTCCATAATGATTTAGTAGCTAAAGCTACTTCATCAGTTAATTCTTGGGGAGTAATCCCACGTTTAGCAGCTGCTTCTTCAATTTTTAGACCATGTTCATCCATACCAGTTAGATAAAATGTATCATATCCTTTTAGACGATGATATCTTGCAAAAGCATCACAAACAATTGTAGTATATGAATTACCAATATGTACATTACCACTAGCATAATATATTGGCGTAGTTACATAACATGTTTTATTTTTCATTATTATTTCCTCAAATCTTCAAATTTCACTATTTATTATCATTTTATCCTAAACGACTAAACACTTTATATTTATCTTTAATTACTGAACTCTTATCTTGTAATGCTTCTTTAATAGGTCTTGTACAAATCTTACCATCTTGAATACATACGCAAACGCCACTTTGGCCTTCGATTAACGCTTCAACAGCTTTAACACCCATTTCTCCAGCCATTACACGGTCACGAGCACTTGGTTTGCCACCACGTTGGATATGTCCTAGTACAGATGTACGAGCTTGAAATGGTGTTTTTTCAGATACTTCCTTTGCAAGGTAGTTAATATCCACCATGTTTTCCGCAACGATGATAATTGCATGATTTTTACTTAGTGCTGATTTATTAATTGTATTTAATAAATCCTCCATGTCTAAACCAGTTTCTTTACAAACAACATATTCAGCTCCAGTTGCAATTGCTGTCCAAACTGCTAAGTCCCCACAGTTTCTTCCCATAACTTCAATAATACTACAGCGACGATGAGAGGCAGATGTATCACGCAATTTATCCACACATTCTACTGCAGTATTTAATGCTGTATCAAAACCAATTGTAAATTCAGTACCAGAAATATCATTATCAATAGTACCTGGAATTCCAACAGTAGGAATACCCATTTCATGTAAGCCTAAAGCCCCGCGATATGTACCATCACCGCCAATACATACTACAGCATCAATATCATAATGTTTTAAATTTTCAATAGCAACTTCACGAACACTTTCTTCTTTGAATTCTGGAAGTCTGGCAGTTCCTAAGAAAGTTCCTCCGATACGAGTTTTATCTGATACGCTTTTGCGATACAAGCGTTCTATATTTCCCTCATACATACCAAGATAACCATTATATATTGCATATACTTCTAGTCCATATGAAAGACCAGCACGAACAACCGCACGAATTGCCGCGCTCATTCCGGGAGCATCTCCTCCAGACGTTAAAACACCGATTCTCTTTACTATCATAATAAAACCTCACAATCATATTTATTATTTTGTTTTTATATTCCTATTACAATTTACAGTATAATATTATATCAAATTCATCAAAATATTTCAATTTGTATTTATCAAATAAAATTTATTTTTTCCCGATCATTTTTTGAATAATTATTTTTGTTTTCTCATCACGATAGATAACACTACATTCTGCAATACACATCTTACCAATCACAAGGTCATTTTTAGAAATTGCAAATGTTTTTGGAAAAACAGTAGCTTCAATTGATCCCGTATCATCACTAATAGTTAAAAAGCCCATTTCTTCACCTTTTTTTGTATTAATAACTTTCACTTTATCAATCATAAATAATACATAAGCATTATTACCTACTACTAAACGATTTATATCTGTAGTTTTATATTTTTTCTTTATATATCCATATTGCTTAAAAATATCAAACTTAAAATTAAATCCTAAAGCAAAACGTTCTAATTTCGCAATTTCATCAAAATTATATTCTTGATCAGTGAATTGATGATTAGTTAATTGATCTTTAAATAATCCGCCAAAGTTTGCAAGTTCTAAACTTTGCTCATATTCTAAAATCATTGCTTTTCTTGATAATCCAAATTCGTCACAAGCACCTGCATAAATTAACGCCTCTACCACTTTACGATTTAAAATATTCTTTGTTCTTGAGATGAAATTATCATAGTTTTTAAATAAACCATTATTATTTCGTTCTTTTACAAGTTCTAAAACAACAACTTCACCTAAGCCATTTATCCCCATTAGTGAATAGTAAATCTTTCCATCAACAATTCTAAAATCATTAGCACTATAATTAACTGATGGTAGCATTACTTCCACATTGTTTTTATTACATTCTAAGATATAATTCTTAATCGCATTAGTCCTGCCTAAACTATAACTCATTAATACAGCCATAAACTCTTTATAATAATGTGCTTTAAGATAAGACATTTGGTAGCTAATATAAGAATAAGCAACAGAATGACTCTTATTAAAGCCATAATTAGCAAATTTCAAAATTAAATCAAAGATTCCTTTTGCTATTTCTTCTTTATACCCTTTTTTGATAGCTCCATTTATAAACTTAGCTTCTTGATTTTTAAGTTCTTCAACCTTTTTCTTGGAAACTGCTCGCCTTAAAATATCAGCTTCACCCAACGTAAAGTCGGCAAATACGGAAGCAATTTGTAAGATTTGTTCTTGATAAACAATAATACCATGAGTCGGTTTTAATATCTTTTCTAAGTCTTTATGTGGATATGTGATCTCTTCTTTTCCTAATTTACGATTGATAAATGAAGGAATCATCTCCATAGGACCAGGACGATACAAAGCAATTGCATCAACGATATCATTAAAACTATTAGTTTTAAGTTGGACTAAAGTTTTTTTCATTCCACTAGATTCTAATTGGAATATCCCATCAGTATTACCACTTGATAAAAGTTTTAAAGTCGGTTCATCATTTAAAGGGATTCGATAAATATTTAAAATATCTTTATCTTCTACATTCATTAGCTTTAATACTTTCGTAATGATTGTTAAGTTGCGAATTCCTAAAAAGTCGATTTTTACAAGTCCAAGTTTTTCTAAATCTGATGCTTCATATTGTGTTTGGTATAAACCATTGATACCCTCACTAAGTGGCGTATAATTGTCTAAATCTTGATCAGCCATAATTATTCCCGCCGCATGAACAGATAGATTACGAGGCAAATTTTCGAGCTTTTTCGCCATTTCCAGAACAAATTTAATCGTTTCATTACTTTCCATTAATTTTTTAAGACTTTCATTGCTTTTTAACTCATCAGATATGCTTTCCACATCATTTCCTACATTTTCTAAGATATTATCCAAGTACAAAGGTTTTAAATTAATAACACGAGCAATATCCCTGATTGCTAATCTTGGTCCATACGTTCCAAAAGTACAAATGTGAGCAACACGCATCTTTCCATAACGCTTACCCATATATTTAATTACTTCTTCGCGACGATCATCAGGAAAGTCAGTATCGATATCCGGCATTGATACGCGCTCAGGATTCAAAAATCTTTCAAATAATAGATCAAATTCCAAAGGATTTATTTCGGTAATCCCCAAAGAATAAGCAACAAGTGAACTAGGGCCAGATCCTCTGCCAGGGCCAACTAGAATATTATTCTTCTTCGCATATTTAATAAAATCATAAACAATCAAGAAATAATCAGAAAAACCCATCTTTCCAATAATGTTTAGTTCATATTGTAAACGACTTAAATATTTTTGGTAATGATCTTTACTAATACGATTATCAACTAATCGTTTTTTTAAACCTATGATGGATAAATCATGTAAATATTGACTAGAATTTAAAACTCTTTCATCACTTTTTTGATCATTGTTTCTATTTACTTCATAAACTGGCATATGATATTTTCCAAACTCAATTGTAACATTACAGCTACTAGCAATTTCATTAGTTTCTTGAACTAAATCTGGATACTTTCTAAATAAATCAACGGCCCGATTTGAAGAAATAAAATAACTATTACGTTCTTTTTCACTTCCTTCATAAGCTTTCGCATTCAAAGCAACACTTCGAACAATTTTATAAACATCATAATCATCAGTTTCAAAAAAAGATGTTTTATGAAGGGCAACATTCTTAATTCCTTTTTGTTTTGATAAATAAATTAAATCATCTAAACTATATTTAGCACCGTTAGACTGTAAATCAAGGCCTAAATATAAGCTACAATTATTTATTTGCTTAATCTTTAAATACTTATATAAGATATGATTAAAGTTCTCAAAACTTCCTTCTAAATAAGATTTAATTAATTCATGTTCTTCATTTGGAATCACAACTATTAAATCTTCTAAATATTGATAAATATCCTCAATCTTTAAATTACGATTAGTAGTATTCTTAATAGATGATATCTTTAATAAGTTTTTATATCCACTATTGTTTTTTGCGTACAATAAAACTGAATTAATATAACTATAATCACTTACTAAATCTAAATGCAAACCAATAATCGGTTTCATTCCATTATCAATACACTTACTATAGAACTTCACAACACCATGCATCGTGTTATGATCAGCAATTCCTAAAGCTTCATAGCCCAATTCTTTAGCCTTATGAATTAAACTATTAATTTTTAATGTCGAAGCTAAAAGTGAGTATTCAGTTTGAAGATATAAATTTACAAATTTCATATTATCACCATACTTTGCTTTATTATAACACACAACAGTAATTTTATAAAGAGAATAAAAAAAGTCCTTTGTTATTATTTATTAAAAAAATAAATTCATAACCAGGACATTTATTTTGATTTTTAATGAACATTTCTTCTTCTTTTTTTGTGGATAAGAATAAAGCGAATACTAATTCCGATGACAAAGAAAGCTCCAAAGAAAATTACACAATATGTCATCATTAATTTTTTTTGATTATCGATATAATTAAATAATATTTGATTATTGTCTTTGAGTTCTAAAAGATTACTATTCTTAAATGATTTATCAAGCGCAATTGATAATTTATAATAACCATTAGCATCAGTCAATAAGGTGGTGTTTCCTACTATTATTTCATCATTTTCAATTATGACATTCATTTTATATATTTCATTAGATAGGAGATTATATTGCATATCATCATATTTAAGAGAAACAATCATTTGATATTGGCCATTAGTAACACCGCTTATCTTTATCAATTCACTGCCAATTGGAAAATTATAAATAAATTCATTTACCTTATTTATAAAACGAAATTCAATAAATCTTCCTTGTTTTAGAGTGTCAAGATATTCAAACGTACAAGCACAATCTTCATCAATCACTACCTCATTAAATCTAATTGTCCCTTCATAGACATTCACATTCAATAATTTATTTAAGTATATTTCATCTGTATAATAATCAACTTTATAAATAATCTTTTCTAAGATTACTTTATTAATTCCTAATTTATCAAAACCATTAAAAGTAATTGTCAATTTTTTATTATTAATCTTATAGTCTTTTATCATAGCTCCATAACATAAAATATCAATAATATCAATTTCTTGATTTAATTCATAACTTACACTAAACTCTTCATAAGGTTTTAGATTTATTAGTTCACCATCAAAATAATGATCAGTAAATTGAATTTGCTCATTAGAAACATAAAAAACAATTTCTTCTTGAGTGTTTGCTCCACTAACTACTAATATGTGCTTACCATCACTATTAACTGCATAGTTTGAGATTATCAAGTTGCCATCTAAATAACCAGTGCCATTGAAATTAACACGATAACCATTAGGATATATATTATTGTTATTAATATTAACCTCTAAAGGAACCTCTTCAATAATACTCTTTGTGAACCTGATTTGCCCAATAGTTTGATATTTAAGTTCAATATTGTAATTGCCATAAGCATTTCGTTGATAATATTCTAGATATTTCTTTTCAATAAAATAACAATCGCCAAATAAACTACTTACTTCTTTTAGTTTTGTATTTAATAACTCATCATATTCATAAACATATTTATTTATAATTAATGTTTTCGAATAATCAATTAAATCAAAAAGATAATGTTTGCCTTGATAATCACAATATAATGAATATGAAAACTCTTTATAATTACTAATTTCCTCTACTTGTTCTGAAGCTATTAGTGATAAGGAAGAACCATTATATAAATCTATTTTTTCCGCACAAAAAAGCATTATAACGTTATTATAACCAACAAAGATATGATTAAATTTGTCAAACTCTATAGTATTTAATAATGATAAATCTAGATTAAATAAATACATCTTATTATTTAAAACTAAATAAAGATAATTATTACGAACACAGAAGTATTTTAATGTGCCAACTTGATTAATTGTAATCAAACTTGTAATATTTCTACCATTTACTTTTGCTATTACATAGCAATCATCACAACCACCATTTCCAAAAACACTTTCTGTGATATGATCTTTTTGTACTAAAAAATATAACTGGTCATCATATATATCAAAACCAACTAATACTTCTTTCTTTTTACCACCATAATTAAATTCTTCCACATAAAAATTATCTTCAGTATAATGAATATATAATAAATAAGGATTATAATTAATTGTTCCATCTTGTAATTTAGTGCAATCAGTAAAGGCACAATATACTTCATCATCGATTTTTTTTAAAAAGATTTCTTTATATATTTCTCCTTGATAAACGATAAGTGCTTCATCAACTGTTCCATCAAAGAAATATCTTTGGGTAAACAATCCACCATCTTGATAAAAGAATAACAAGAAATAATCATCTACAATTATTCCCGTTGCGAAGTTTGCTTTTATCTCATATCTTTTACCTTCAAAATATAAAGTATATTTATTTAACACATCATCATTTCCAACACATCTGAGAATAATGCCTTCATCATAGAACACTACATTACCAAAGTCACTTGTTTCTTCACTAGCTATTGTATAGTCATCACCAAATGATAGATTAAAAAAGGATAAAGCTAAAAAAATTAACTTAAGCACGTTTACGTCCCACCTTTTCAAAAGGAAAAATTATTCCTAAAATTAAACCTATACCAATAAAAAGAAATGAAAGTTTTGTTATTTCTTGTTTTTGATAATTAACAATATTCGAATCATAATTAACTTCTGTACTCTCTAAAGGTTTTTTACTTTCTTCTTTAATTATTAAATTATTAGTCTTTACGGTTTGTTCTTCAATTGATAAATCTTTTACAGTAAATGAAAAATAAACAGTTTCATCTTTCCCGTCAATTCTCAATAAATAATTTCCATTCTCATTAATCAAATATCCACTATTAATAGTTTCTCCATTTAAGATTGCATTCCCATTAAACTCAAGAGCAAAGCCTTTTTGATATATTCCACCATCTTTAATTGTGCATTCTAATTCGATTCTGTAACTACCATATGTAATAATTTTATAATCTTGATAACAATAATTAATCTCTTGTGGGTAAGTTCCAAAGATTGTCTCATCAATTTGCTTAACGATTTTTTCACCCTTAATACCATTGAAATAACATTCATTATCTACTACTTTTACATTCATTACTTTTCTTCCATAAAGATTTTTTTGATATGTTCCAAAACTAAAAAGTTCACCATCTAAAAGTGAGCAAAACTCTAATAAACTATTATCTTCCTTCTTGATATCAATAGTATACAATACTTCTAATTTGTTATTTAAAACTGCCAACAAATCATAATAAGTTTTATTATTCTTTAATGTGCTACCTATAATAACTTTATCTTCTGCTATCGAATAATGTGCTTTAAAACTTTCAATTTGATATACATTGTATGCTAAATTCAATATTTTTTCTTTCTTTTCCTCTAATCCAAAGCCATAAGTTGTTACCTTAATTTTACTTGGATCTGTATCATATTCAAAAAACATTGCTTCATCTTTGATAGCAATTATTTGACTATTTTCATTATGGTTTACAGTTTTATACATATCTAGATCTAAGCGCTCACTAACACACATTAAGATTTTATTACTTTTTTCATTATCAAAATATCCATCACCATTTATTTCCCCAAATAAAAAGATTGAATTTCCGCCGAAAAAAGATTGATACAGTCTACTATTTTGATCATTTGATAAATACAAATTATCAAAATTTTCTAAGTCTTTATTGAAAATCATTACTAAAATATGATTAATATTTTCAACGTTTCCATATCCTAAATTAGTTGCTTGTGTTACTCCTGTGACATAATAAAACTCTTTATAAGCATATACATTTTCACATTCACTATTATCATTACCTTTAGTCATATGATAATTTAAGATATCACCATTGTAACTAATTTCAAAAATTCCGATTTGTTTAACTTGTAATTCTGATTCAAAAGTCCCAACAGCAATAATTCTATCTTCTAATAGAACAGCACTTATGAATTTTCCATGGCCATAAAAATCTGTTTTAATTTTCCACTTCAATGAATTATTTTGGTAAAAAGCAAGATAAGGTAATGATGTAAAAAAACGTGTAGGATATTTTTGTTCACTTTCAAATTCTCCACATATTAAATATTGATTTTTACCAATTATCACATTATTCATTTTATAATCAAAGCCATCATTTGCTAAAAAGATATCTTCATTTAAAGAGATACCTTTTTCTAATTCTTCTAAAGAGAATTCATAAGAGTTCTCATAAATAATTTCTGAACTGTCTAAATCTTTCGCTAACGCTTTTGGATTAATACTATTAAAACTAAAGAAACAAATTAAAAGCAATAAAAAAAAGCCAATTTTCATCTTAATACCTCCTATATATATAATTAGCAGTTATTATTGAAAATTGGTTTATTTTAATTATTGTTTATTCTATTCTTATTTTGTTAAACGCATTACATCACGAGCAATAACTAATTCTTCATTTGTAGGAACAACATAAACTAATACTTTAGAATTTGGTGTAGATAATTTAGTTACTTTTCCTCTAATTGCATTATCATAATTTAATTCATTGTCAATTTCCACGCCTAATACAGCGATACGTTTGCAAATATGTTCACGACAGTATGCACTATTTTCACCAATACCCGCAGTAAATACAATAACATCAACACCAGACATTTCAACATAAAAACTACCTATATAATCAGCAATACGTTTATATTGAACATCTAAAGCTAATTTACAGCGTTTACCTAATTCAATTTCTTCTTTTGTAGCATTAGGTTTATTGGCTGCTTGAATAGCGTCATCTAAGTCACGTGAATCATGAGAATAACCAGAAATACCTAAATAACCAGATTCATTATTACAAATTCTGATTAATTCTTTTAAATCTTTGCCTGTTTGATCAGCCATATAAGATAATACAGTTGGATCCATATGACCACTTCTTGTTCCCATTGGGAAACCATCTAATGGCGTAAGACCCATTGTAGTATCTAAACATTTACCATTCTTAACAGCAGTTAATGAAGCTCCATTTCCTAAATGACAAGTGATAATCTTTAAATCTTCAACAGGTTTACCGATAACTTTAGCAACTTCATTAGCTACATATTGATGACTTGTACCATGAGCACCATATTTACGAACTTTATAATCAGTATACCAACTATATGGAGTACCATATAAAAATACTTCTTCAGGCATTGTTTGATGGAATGATGTGTCAAATACAACAACATTAGGAACACCTGGCAATACTTTTTCGAAAGCTTCAATACCAATAATATGGGCTGGATTATGTAAAGGAGCTAAATCACACAATTCTCTGATCTTTTCTTTTACTTCCGGAGTAACTACACATGAATCACTAAAGTATGCACCACCTTGCACAACACGATGACCAACACCAGAGATTTCATCTAAATTTTCTACAAATTTCATTTCTAGCAATCCATCTAAAACTAATTGTACAGCTTGTGCATGATCTTTAATTGGTAAATCTTTGCGATCAATAACTTTTTTACCATTAGCTTTAAAACTATAAGCACCCTTATCAGTTTTAATTCTTTCAACGATTCCACTTACAATTAATTTTTCCGCAGGCATTTCTAATAATTGAAATTTTAATGATGAACTACCTGCATTAACAGCCATAATTTTACGCATTTTTATTTCCTCCAATTTCTTTAAACATATTAAATATTTTTACAAATGTTTGTTCTAATGATTCTTGTGTTAAATCATCATTCATTTTAATTACTGCCATTTGATAATCAGATAATAATCCTTTTTTACCAATCAATATACTCTTGCCAATATGATTAGAACTTGTAAAGGCAGCTGGCAAAACAATTAATCCAACTAATGTTGATTTGCTAGTAACAACATTTCTAAATTCTTCTTTTGCAGAAGCAAAGAAATCATTATTAATCACATATATAAAAAATCCATCTTCAGATAAATTATCTAATCTTGCTTCAATAATCTTATAGATATCCTTTGTTTCCCCAAAATCACCAATTATTATATTAGCACAAGAGTTAATTTTTTTCAATGCATCATTATAATTTATTATAATTTCATTATCTAATAAATTAGAAAGTGCTCTTGATAAATGTACTAATAATTCATCATGTTCAATTCCAATACCATGAATTGTACAATCTAAAGATAAATAAACATTATTAATAATTGTTTGTAAGAGATTACTAGTTCCTAAAACAGTATCAAGAATAGTGATTTCTTTATTCTTACCATTTTTATCAATCTCTTTTAGACAATTATTTTCAATGATTGATCTTACAATATAAACATATAAGTAATTAATAACATCTGGAGTCATAAAATCTAACAAAACATTACGATGTTTAAACCCCTTAATTAAAATAAGTTCACAAGCCAATCTTACTTCTTCGTTTAGAAAATCAACATTAGATAATTCTTCAAATATTTTGTTAAGTTTATCAATTGCTTTTCTATTAAACTTTAATTCATCAAATTCATCAGTCAATGCTTCACTTACTTTGATAAATGCTTCTAAATAATCGATTCCTAATTCATTGTAATAAATCATACATGCTTTATCTACTAATGTGTAAAACAAATTAACATTGTTGTTATTTATATTACTATTTGTTTGTTTCTTCTTCATATTCTTTAATCTCCACAAAAATCTCTTTTTTTGCTTCATTATCAATTTTGATTGTAATTACGGCATAAGTAGCACTTTTACTGCGCGGATATGTAATACTACCAGGACATAATATATGAACATTATCTTTATAACTATAATGTGGAATATGTGTATGTCCATGAATGATAATATCACAATTATTATTTTTCGAAATTCCTACTAAACAATCATCACTTAATAATGTGTGGTCACCATGAAAAATATAAATCTTTACTCCTAATATATCGATAATTTGATATTTATTTTTAATGTAATAATCACAATTTCCTTTTACAGATAAAAACGGATCTAGTTCAAATTCATGGCATTCACTATCACCAGCATGTAAAAAATAATTCGCATTAGGATGTTTTTTTATAATTTTTTTAATAAAAGTAGTATTACGATGTGTATCACTTACTACAACAATCTCCATTTTTTATTTAACCCCAAATAAATTTCCCATTCTTTTCAACGTTATCACGAACATTTTGTGCTAAAACATCTCTAAAGATGTCTGTTGTGTCAACACGATTCTTTCCTTTTAAGAATGGTTTAGACTCTTGTTCAAACAAATAATCAATTGTAACTACTTTATAATATTTATCGCGATCAATAGTTTCACCATTGATAGTTAATTTATCACGATCAACATTTTTACTTAAATAGTATGAATTTGTAAATTTTATTAATTCATCAATAATAACTGAACCTTTCAGTTCAACCATTCTAACCATATTTTCAAATGGCATAATTTCGAAAATATCACCATAAGTTATTTCATCACCAATATTGATTGGGAAACCATTGCTTCTAATACCACCCGTATTAATAACGCCAACTTCACAATCATAAGCATCGCATAAAGCAGTTGCTGCCCAAACCCCACCTTTATCTTTAGTTAATTTAACTCCAGATAAACCTAACTTTTGATTAGCAATATCAATATATTCTTGATATTGTGATAAGATTTGATTAATTTGTAAGCTTTCACTTTTACATACATCTAATGCAGATAAATAACTTGCACTTGCATCAAGTACTTTCTTTTCTTTAATGCTATATTCAATTGTGATTAAGCCAATATAACGACCATAACAACCTGATTGCACATAAGGTAAATTTGCTCTTGTTTCTCTTCCTAATTCACCATAATATGCTTGATGTGTATGGCCATTTAGTATTGCATCAATAGTATATTCATCAGATAATGCTGCTAATGAATCATTAATATTTTCAGTATCAGAATGACAGGAAACAATTACAATATCACAAGCTTCTTCTGTTCTTAATATTTTTGTATATTTTTTAATTGCAGTTAGTTCATCTTCAAAAGAGTAATTTTTAACGTAAGATGCTAAAATGTCTCCTTCTTGATCTTCACCAATTATTCCAATGACACCAATTCTCACACCACATTTTTCTAATACAGTATAAGGTTTAGCCCAAGTTACTAATTCTCCTGTTCTTTTATCAATAATATTGGCGGCTAATAATGGGAAGTTTGCTTCGCCATTAGATTTATCATCATCAACAAACTTAATGATTTCACTATCTCCCCAGTCAAACTCATGATTACCAATAGTCATTGCATCAAAGCCAATGTAATTCATTACATCAACAACAACTGCTCCCCGAGACATTGAAGAAACAGCAGTTCCTTGGAACATATCCCCAGCAGATAGAATAATTGAGGTATTTGTGTCTAATTCGCGTAAGTAATTTCCTATTTTTGAAAACCCAGCATTATAGCCATCTTCAAAAATTGAACCATGAAAATCATTAAGGCTATAAACATTAAATGTTACTTTATCAGTTGGCATTTCATACTTTTCCCATTTTGCTACTAAATTATAGTTTCCTTCTTCAATTATTTCTACTTTAATATTCTCTACAAACCATCCTAAAAATGTATAACCTTCTTTAGTAGCTTTCGGTAAAATTACAATTTCACCTTCTTGATAGCTCTCAACTAATCCATCACACACTCCACCATCTAAATCATACGTAATTGTATATGTTTTTAAAGGTTGAGTACAACCAACTAATAAACAGAAAATAAATATAAATATTATTGCTATATATTTTTTCATTAATCTATTATTTTGCCTTTCTACTATCAAATTTTTTACGTTCTTCTGTATTTAATATTTTCTTACGTAAACGAATACTGCGAGGTGTAACTTCTACAAGTTCATCATCATTAATATATTCCATACAAGCTTCTAATCCCATTTGACGAGGACGCTTTAAAACTACAGTTGTATCTTTGTTACTAGAACGTTGGTTAGTCATTTGTTTAGCCTTAACAACATTGACAGCTAAGTCTTCATCTTTATTACATTCACCAACAATTTGTCCTTCATAAACATCTTGGTTTGGTTCTACAAATAAGACACCTCGGTCCTCAATTTGTCCAATGCCATAAGCAGTAGTTTTTCCTTGGTTAGTTGCAACTAAAACTCCAAGTTTTCGAGCTCCGATATTGATACTTTCCATCTTACGATATTCTAAGAAGATATGAGATAATGTTCCATATCCTTTAGTACAAGTCATAAAATCAGTCGATAAACTGATTAAGCCACGAGAAGGCATTGTATAAATAAGCCTTGTTTGTGTTACACTATTTTCCATTGTTTCTAAGTTACCACCCCGATGACCTAACAATTCAATAACACCACCAGAATATTCATTTGGCACATCAACTTGCACATATTCAAATGGTTCGCATAATTCACCATTTATTTCTTTAATAATAGGCTTAGGTTTGGCAACTTGAAATTCATATCCTTCACGACGCATATTTTCAATTAAAATACCTAAATGTAGTTCACCACGTCCTGCTACAACCCACTCATCATGAGTACCGAGTTTTGTAACTTTTAAACTTACATCACGTTGTGTTTCTCTAAATAAACGATCCTCTAGTTTTGTAGAAGTGACAAACTTTCCTTCTTTACCTGCAAAAGGTGAATTGTTTGTGCTAAAAAACATTTCAACAGTTGGTTCGCTAATCTTAATTGGAGGTAATGCTTCTTCATTACCTATATTACAAATTGTTTCCCCCACATAGATATCTGGTAAACCGGCAACAGCAACAATATCACCAGCACAAGCTTCTTCTACTTCATTTTTGTGTAAGCCTAAGAAGCTAAATAGCTTTTGAATTCTAAATTGCTTAATCGAGCCATCACGGCGCATACATGAAACCATTTCATTAACTTTAATTTTTCCACGAGCAACACGACCAATTGCAATACGACCTACATAATCATTATAATCTAATAATGTCCCTTGGAATTGTAATGATCCATCTAAACTAACATTAGGTGCAGGAATTTCACTAACAATTAATTCAAAAATATGATTGAATTTTGAATCTTGCGTCGTAATATCAGAATCAAAACTACTTGTTCCGTGAGTCGCACTACAATATGCTACTTTAAAATCAATTTGTTCATCCGTAGCATCAAGTTCAATAAATAATTCGAATATTTCTTCGATTACTTCTTTCGGACGAGCAGATTCTTTATCGATCTTATTAACAACAACTACTACCTTTAAATTATTTTCTAAAGCTTGTTTTAAGACAAAGCGAGTTTGTGGCATAACACCTTCATAAGCATCAACTACTAAAACCACTCCATCAACCATTTTCATTATTCTTTCAACTTCACCAGAGAAATCAGCATGTCCTGGTGTATCTAAGATATTAATCTTATAATCTTTATAGAGAATAGCTGTATTTTTTGCTAAGATTGTAATACCTCTTTCACGTTCTAAGTCATTACTATCCATTGCTCTTTCTTCAATATTTTCACGACTTGAAAGTGTATCAGACTTTTTTAATAATTGGTCTACTAATGTTGTTTTACCATGGTCAACATGAGCAATGATTGCAACATTTCTAATTTTTTCAATATTCACATTCATAATTTATTACCTTTACTTTTTCTTATTTATTATTATATTTTTATTTATTCTTTACCATTTGAATTACTTTCATATTTAATTCTTTATAAAACTCTTTTTCATGAGAAACCAAAATTACAGTTCCTGGGTATTCCTTAATTGCTTCAAACAAGGCTTTCTTAGCAAACTTATCTAGATGATTAGTAGGTTCATCAAGAACCAACATATTAGATGATTCCATTGTCAAACGAGAAAACCGCACTTTCGTAAGTTCTCCTCCTGATAATTCAGAAAATGGCTTCATTGCTAAATCTCCAGTTATTCCATATTTACCCATAATTGATCTTATTTTACTATCATCAAGTAATGGATATAACTCTTTAAAATACATCAATCCATTTATATTCATATCTCCATGATATTCTTGTTCATAATATAATACTTTATTATAAAAAGGCATTTTATATGAACCAGCTATTGGTTTTATTTTTCCTAAGATAGTCTTTAAAAAAGTAGACTTACCAACACCATTAGCACCAACAATAACTAATTTTTCACCATAATAAATTTTTAAATTAATCGGAGCTAATAAAGATTTTGTATATCCTATTTCCAAATTCCTTGTAACTAATGCATCACTATTAAAACTATTAGAAAAAGGAAATTCAAATTTATATTCTTTTTCTTTTGTTGGTTTATCTAAAACAACAATTTTATCAAGTTCTTTTTGTCTACTTTGCGCTCGCTTTGTAGTTGATGCTCTAACAATATTTTTCTTAATAAACTCTTCAGTTTTCTTAATATATTTTTGTTGGGCTTTATAATTAGCATCATATTCTTTTTGACGAATCTCACGTAACACTAAATAATTTTCATAATTACCTTTATAGCGTGTTAATGTTTTATTTTCTAAACAATAAATTACATTACAAACGCTATTTAAAAAATTATTATCATGAGATATAACTAGAAAAGGATGCTTATAATTAACTAAAAACTTTGAAAGCCATTCAACATGACTAGCATCTAAAAAATTGGTTGGTTCATCAAGAAGTAAAACATCTTTTTCTTCTAAAAGCATTTTACCTAAAAATACTTTCCCTCTTTGTCCACTACTTAATTCCTTTAGTGGCCTTGAAGTAGAATCATCAATTCCTAAACCATTGATAATGTTTGAAATCTTTGATTTTATCATATAGAAAGATTTACTATCTAAATATTCTTGAATATGATATGCTTTGTTTAAAATCTTATCATACTGACTTTCATCAACAGAAGCTAGCTTTTCATATAAAGAATTCATTTCTGCTTCTTTTTGATATAATTCAATGTAAACATTATATAAGTACTCGGAAACAGTCAAGTCATCATACACTTTCAAGTGTTGATCTAAATAACTAAAGGAAACACCTTTTTCCCATTCAATCTTTCCTTCATCAGGATGAAGGCGATGAGCAATCAAATTCATAAATGTTGATTTACCACATCCGTTAACACCAACTAAACCAATGTGGTCATCATTCAACATTCTAAATGATGCGTTATTTATTAACGTTTCCCCAAGATATCCAAATTTTAAATCTGTTACTTCTAAAATACTCATAATTTACACCCTAATTATATATTATATCATTATTTTCATTTTTTTTCAATATGTTGCAACCGTATACAACTATTATCATTATTGCTATTTATCTAACAAAATTTAAAAAAAATTAAAGCCTAAGGCCTTAATTTGTTTCTTTTTTAAAAAACATTGATTTTACTTTTTCAATAACGTCTGGTGTAGAATCAATAATCTTTTCATATAAATGAACGCTATCATCAAGATGTAATACCTTAACTTGATTATCTTCTAAAACTAGAAATCCAATAGGAGAAATATTTACTGTTCCTCCTGTTGCTCCTCCAAATGGATACTCATTATTTTCTTTGATTGTTTGGATCTTTTGATCTAATCCACCAGTAATAAATGAAGATTTCACTTTTGAAATTGGAATCACAGAAACTTTATCATTTAACTTACAGATATCACCAACTACAGTATTCACATCAATCATTTCCCGAATACTATCCATTGAAATTCGAAATAAATCGCTTATTGGATGGCTTCCCATATAAAACACTTCCTTTTCTTTTTTTAACTTTTCTTATTATATTTATAATGAAAGCATATATAATGTAATAAAAACGAATTGTACAAACAAATTCAAATTTCACATTTGTTTCACTATTCTCTTGCATTTGTACATTATAATACTCATTATTTACACATTCAAATAATTCATTTATCACATTTCTAAGAATAAAAATACTATTCCAACAACCAACACCAACAATCGGATTGTTTGTTTGATATATAACGGTTATTTTTTTTATTGGCACAATTGAAAGAAAAGATATTAAATAATCCTGATGGTTTTTAATAAATCCTATTCCTTCTTTAATATCTTTTATAAAATCATAAAAATCTTTTTCTTGATACTTTGTGACTTTTGCAATAAATTCATCAAGATCAAATCTTATTCCTAAAAGTTTAAAGAAATAAAGATTAATATCGTTTTTTCTCTTACCTTTTTTATCTATTTCATTATTTCTAACTATTTGAATCTTAATAGACAACAATAAGAATAATAATATAGAAACTAAGATAATAATAACTATTTGCTTATTCATAATTATATTATGTTCGCTAAATAAATTTTGATACAAAACATTTAAAATATGATATAATTAGTAGTAGGTGATGCTATGAATAAATTAATTCTCAAACTAATCGACATATATCAAAAAGCTCGTGCTAATAGCAATAAAGGGCATTGTCGCTTTACGCCTACATGCTCTAATTATAGCAAAGAAGCTTTTCAAAAATTTAATTTTTTTAAAGCCTTCTATTTAACTGTATATAGAATTATCCGTTGTAACCCCCTTTCAAAAGGTGGTTATGATCCTGTACCCTTAACAAAAAAGGAAAAATTACTACGAGAACAAGAAAGTAGCGTTTTTATTGATTTGTTAGAAGATTCTAAAATATATTATATAAATCATATATAATTTTTTAATATATAACAAAAAAAATCAAACCAATGGTTTGACTTTTTTTATTATATAATCTACTTTTTTAAAATCTTTTTCGTCGTAATAATACTAATCCTAATAACAATAAACTCGAATATAATATTGTAGTGCTATTACAGCCTGTCTTTTCATTTTCAGTTGGAATTATTTCCCATTTTGCATATACTTCTAAATCACTACTATAAGCTTGAGAAACAAACTCATTTGTATAGTTTTCATCAATAAACCAACCGATAAAATTATACCCTTCTTTTCTTGGCGTTCCCAAGGAAATAACTTCCCCTTTTAAAAATTGGTCTTTTTGATTTTCTAAGATTCCACCATCTAAATGATAAGAAACGTTAACCATTGCCTCTTTTATTGTGACAGCTAATTCTATCGTTTCACCTATCTCTATTGCATTAGCTTTAATAGTTGTAGTTCCCGCTTTAATCGCAACCAACTTTCCATCAACAATTCTAATATATTCATCATCAACTTCATATAAATATTCCAAATCTAAGTTTAGGCTATTAGTAATATTAACTACAACTTCATCGCCAACATTACAATTAATATCTAAAGCTTCAAATGATATATTAAAATCTTTATTTTCTATATTATATTCCCTTTCATATTTTGTACCATCTCGATAAGTGATAACTAATTTGTAACTCTTTGATTTGCTATAATCAGATACACCTTCAATTTTATAATTTGTAACACTGTATTCTGGTCGAAAATCTAAAACTACTTCTTCGCCATCATATAATTTTACATTTATTGCTCTTTGGAATAAGACAGAATAAATACTAAGTGACATATTAGAAAAAGTTTCATTATAAGAAATTTTTGTTTCACGTTCTAATTTTTTTTGTTCAATTGATGACATCTTCGATGTTATTACTCCACCATCAAGTTTTTCACCTAATTCATTATAAAATTCAAAACTCAATTTATCTTTTGTAGCAGAAAATAACAAAGCACCTGAACCCGAACCAATTTTTTTAATTATATCAGTATAATCATTATTTGCACTATTAACACGGTCACCAATTTGTGTTGTACTAATATAAGTTGTGCCAAATGTAGAATCTGGTGATGATGTTCCATTTAATATTTTTGTCGTACGAACATATACATGATCATGACCACCAATAACTAAATCAACACCATATTTATCAAATAAATCTTGATATGCTCCTTTCATTTTCTCAGCATGTCCTTTATTTCCACCGCTTCCTGGATACATTGAGCGATGAAAGAAAACTACTGTGAAATCAGAAGTATTGTTCTCTAAAACTTCATTTAGCCATATTCTTTGAATTTGTCTCTTTTCTTCATTTGTGCATGCATCTTCAGAATTTAATGAAATGAACAATACATTATTGTAATAAAAATAGTAAGTAGTATTTTTCATTCCTTCTGGACCATTATCTGGATTTTTTGTATAGGCATTAAAATATGAAGAATCAAGAAAAGTAGCACTAGCATTATAATAATCGTGATTACCTGGAGTAGCAGCAAAAAATTGATTTTTTATAATATCTGATTCGCACAAATCATTCCAAAATCCACGATGTGTTCCATATGCTGTCGTATCTCCAGCTGATATTACAAAACTTAAATTTCTCATTTTGTCAAAATCATTAATGATTTTCGTTGCTGTAGCTAATCTTGATGATAATTTTGTATATACATGAATATCACTAACTACTGCAAAATTGAAATCTTCGCTTCCACCAGTTCTAAAAGTATGAACATCAGACATCTTAGTTTTACCAACACGATAAATGTATTCTGTGTCACTTTCCAAATCAGTTAATGTTACGTAGCATTTATAATCAGTTACATTACCATTTGTAGTTCCATCATAAATTGTTAATTCTTCATAAATACCATCTACTTTTTTAGGTTCGCTAAAACTTGAATCATCTTTTGTAGTATACTCTACATACGTACCTTCGATTAATGTATGCCAAGTAATTGTGATTGAAGTATTAGAATCCTCAGCAGGATTTGTCATGATTAAATATACTTCATCTGTTACTCCTTTTACATTAGAATCAAACACACATAGTGATAAAAAAGCAATTACAAAAATAAACATTAAATACAAATATTTCTTCATGTTAAATATCACCTCGATTATAGTATACCATAAATTAAATTTTTTTTTAAATAATTATTGATTTTTTAAGTTTTTTATTGTATAACCCGAGTTTGCCTCCACCAAATTAAAATAGTCCCTTAAAAAAGGACTATTTTTTT
>JAEDHQ010000086.1 GCA_016296945.1 Bacilli bacterium
TTTGATTTTTTGAAAATCATTATAAAAGTTCTTCAAAAAAGGAGACATTAAAATTATTATTTTAGAAATTATTTAAAAAAATGGATTATTAAGAAAATATGTTATAATATTGTTAAGGAAATTAATATATGCAAGGAGACTAACTATGAAAAAGATTTTATCTTATATTTGTTCTATGGTTTTATTATTATGTTTATCATTACTTATTATTGGATGTAATGATAAAAAAATTGATGATTTAGTTAGCAAGATAGAAAACAAATATGGTATTGTAGTAGAAGGAAAGATTGAAAGGGGCACAAAAGTTGTGTTATCAGAAATAAAAAGAGATACTGATGAATGGGAAAACGTAGCAAATTTATTAGTTGGGCAAAACTATGATAAGAATGGTGAAATCAAGATTTTAGATATTCATATATCTAAAGACAACCAAGAAGTAAAGTTAAATGCGACTGTTAAAATAACAGTTTCCGTACCATTTAAAAGTGATAACGGATATGTTATTTTTCATGTGAAAGATGATAATAGCATAAGTAAAATCACTCCTACCTTAAATAATGATAAGTTAACTTTTGAAGTGGATAGTTTTTCATATTTTGTGATTGCAAAAGTATTAGGAGAAAACACAACATTAAAATATAGATTTACATTAAATATAGATTCGGAATATGGAAAAGTATATCAAAATAATCAAGAATTAGCTAATGGATACAATACAAAATTAGCATCCGGTAGACGAATAACTCTTGTAGCAGTAGCTAATGAAGGATGCAAATTTATTGGTTGGCATAATGGAAATGATGTATTATCAACTGAGTTAGAATATGAATTAATTATTAAAGAAGATATGATAATAACAGCTAAATTTACAAAAGTGGAAACATTTAGTTTGTTAATAACAAGAAATAATTTAGGTGGTAATTTTATTTTTGATGATGAAGAAATATGTGGCGATATTTATAGGCAAAACTTACCGACCGGTTCAACTTTCATAGTTAAAGCAAAAGCAATTTTGGGATATGTGTTTAAAGGATGGTTTAATGAAAATAACGAATTAATTTCAAATGATCTAGAATATACGATTGTAATTAATGATAAGGATTTAAGTATTATAGCAATTTTTGAAGAAACTACATCAGTATCATAGAATATACATTTAGAGTATAGTGATGGTCCTTATAGGAATTCTCTAGATTTGAGATAAGTGAATAAGTAATCTTAAAGCATCAAGAAATTGGTGCTTTTTTTAGTGTTAGAAATTTAAATTATAGCTAATCATTTTCTAGACATTGAAAAAAATAGAACATAATGATATAGTTTTTATCAACAAAGGAGTATGCAATAATGAACGTCAAAAAAAGCGAATATGTAAAACCGGAAATTGAAATTATAATTGTAGAAGCAAAAGATATTCTTACTGAATCTGAGCCATCAATTAATGTGGAAGAATGGGAATAAAATGAAAATTATAGGGCAAATTAAAAAAATAATATTTCTTTTGTTTATTGCTTTTGGGTTTTTTATTTTAGGAAATCAAGCAAAAGCAGAAACAACTACAATAAAGACTTCATCAAATATAACTATGGTTGGTGCACAAATTCGAACATCTGGAGTTCAAGGTTTGCGATTTATTGCTCGTGTTGATTTGAATGAGTTTTTAAAAGAACAAGCAATTGAATTAGAAAATATAACAAAATATGGTTTTGTTGTCTCATTTGGAGAAGCTTCAAAAGATAACTTATTTTTAGGTAATACTATTAATAATAAAAAAGTATTAAGTGCAGAAAGTGATACTTTATTTAATGGGGAAACTGGCGATTTTACAGTTGTTTTGTATAATATTGCAAATACTCGGTTTTTACAAGGTTTTAGTGCTAGAGGTTATATAAAGTATAATGATGGAGAGGAAAAAATTGCTTATTCAAGTGAAATAATAACTCGAAGTATTTATGAAGTTGCAAAGAAAGCAATTGAAGAAATATCATCTAGTTTTGTGGCAGAAGTAGTTTCTTACGTTGATAATAATTTATGTGCTAATGTAAAAACAATTAGTGATGTAAAAGCGTTATATGACGAATCCGGTGATCAAAGTGTTAACATTAAAGGTGTTGTTACTTCTATATCTAGTGGAACATATCTAAACTTAACTTTAGAAGATGAAACAGGAGCTATTATGCTTTATAATAAAGCAGATAGCAGGTTTAATAATATTTTAAGCGTTGGCAATGAGGTAGTCTTAAGTGGTACTGTAACTAAGTATAATGGATTATATGAAATAAAAAGCATGACAAATGCAGTATTAGTAAATAGTGGAGTTTGCACTTCTGATTTAGTTATTGATGTTGCAATCCCATTTGAAACAGATGATATAATCTATCAAGGCAAAGTTGTAAATGGATTTATTCAGTTTATCTCTTCTTCAGATAAAAAGATTACTTTTAAAACTAGTAATGAAGCAAGTGTGTTAATGTATGTTGATCAAAAATGGTCAGAGTTTACAATTCCCACATTAGAAGAAAATAAATATTATTATGTAAATGGTTTTATTAGTAATTATAATGGAATACAATTAATCCCATACGATAGTAATAATGCAGTTATTTCAATTGTAAATATTGAAATTGAAAACTTAAAAGAAAACTACTTACTGGGAGATTTTGATTATAATGATTTAAGATTAAAAGTGACATTAAGTGATGAAAGTATTAAATATTTTAATGTTACTAAAGAAATGATAACAAATGAAGATATCTTGTCTTTAGAAACTTCAGGGAACAAAACAATTACAATTTCATATTTAGGATATGATAATGAATGTAATTTCGTAATAAATGAAAAAGAAATCGCGTGTCTTGAATTGGCAAGTGGTTCATTTGATTGTATTGTTGGTGATTCTTTAGATTTAAATGATATTTCTATCAATGTAAAATATATAGATGAAGATATTTTAAATGTAAAAGTCACAGAAGAAATGATTAGTGGTTTTGATTCTAAATCAAATGGAACGAAAGAATTAACTATTACATATCAAACAAAGGAACTTAGTGTTAGTTATAACGTCTTAAAGCCAATTGTAATATATGAAATATATGGTGGTGGAGGAAATAGCAACGCTAAATATCAAAATGATTATTTTATACTTTATAACAATACTAATCAAAAAATTAGTTTAAGCAATTATAGATTATTGTATGCTTCATCACAAGGCTCATCATTTAGTGGCAATTATTCATTAAGTGGAACGATTTATCCAAAATCTTACTTTGTTGTTAAAGGTAAATCTAATGGTACAAATGGAAGTGAAGTGGAATTGTTTAATTTAGAATTTGCAACACTTGATGCTTCCGCTAGTGCAGGACGAGTTGCTCTATGTTTAGGCGAAGTTCCAAGTTGTGTTGATTCGGAAAATCTAATTGATAATGTTTTATATTCAGGAATAGATAAAACAAAATCGTATCAAAGAACTAGTTTTATTAATGATAGTTTTACTTCAAAAAGCGCTGATTTATCATATTTATTAAACATGATGGAGGTAAGCGATATTAGTGTTACCGGTATAAAGAGTAATTATAGATTAGGTGAAAGTTTAGACTTAAGTAGTGCAAAAATAAATGTAGTATATCAAAACGGAAGTGTTAGAACTGTAGATATCAAGGAAAGTGATGTTACTGGTTTTAAAACAACATCAATTGGTTCTTTTGCAATGACAATTACATATCAAGAAGCACTTATAATTATCAATTATACAGTTACATCTAATGAAGGGCTTCTTGATGTAGAAATATATTTTATTGATTTGGGCGATAATATTGATGATTGTGGAGAATCAACTTACATTAAAGTAGGAGATGATATTGATATCTTAATCGATGCAGGAGAAAATTCAACTGTAAGTGCAAAGGCTATAACAGATATTATTGATGCTCATTGTACTGATGAAACATTAGAGTATGTTATTGCTTCTCATGCTCATTCAGATCATATTGGCGGAATGCGTTATGTTTTACCAAATTATAATATTGTTAATGTTATTGAATTTGATTATAAATATGGAGCAACAGAAGCATCTAGTAGTGTTATTGGCTATTATTTAAAAGCTAGAAGCAAAGCAGAGAATATTGTAACAGCTTATGAATTGATTTCTAATCAAGGAAATGGCAGCAGTTATGTTTGGAGCATTACTGAGGGTATTAGTTTTACGTTTTATGAATCCGGATTCTTAAATACTACTGGTTCTGATAAGAATCAACAAAGTGTTATTTGTGTATTTGAAGCATATGGTACAAGAGTATTATTTAATGGGGATGGGGAAAAACAATGTGAAACAAATTATGCACCATTAGTTGGTGATGTTGATATCTTAAAAGTAGCTCATCATGGAACTTATAATGCTACAACAAAAACATTACTTGAAAATGTTAAACCAGAAGTTGCAATTGTTTGCAATGGCAATTACTTGGGTAATGAGTATGGTCATCCTACATATGATGCTTTAAGCCGTATTTACAATTATAATGATGAAACATTAATCTATGCGATAACAGGGGCAACAATTAATTCAATGGTTGTAACAACATCTAATGGACCTGGATCAAGCAAATATACACTATATGCTTATAAAACTTCATCTCGTTGTAATTTCTATTTTAATTGTATAACTCCTGCAGAAGCAATGGGACAAAGAAATGGTAATATTATTATCACTATTCACAATGAATCATATACGATAACTAGTGAATATGGTGGTAATAGTCCATTTGAAATGAGAAATACAGATTATTGGAATAATATGGTAAGTTATATAAGTAGTAATTAAAATTATATTCATAATGAAAATGAGAACTTGGGTGGAATATCCAAGTTTTTTTATGCTCTAAAAAATAAAAGTTGTTGCTCTTATAAGCGGTTAAAATAACATTTAAGCCTTTAATTATTATGAGAGAATTTTTTTGATAGATATCGTTTTTTATAAGTCTTTTTATCTACCTAAAACAATTTATAAAAATAGAGTGTTAATCATTTTTCAAAATGATACCCTTTATGATATGAAAAAGCTCTTGATTTT
>JAEDHQ010000087.1 GCA_016296945.1 Bacilli bacterium
GATATTGAATCAACCATTCAGTTAATTACTGAAGCTATTAACAATTTGTAAGTATATAAATTTTTGTATACTTACTCTTTTTCTCGCCGTATTTTTACAACTAATAATCTGAACTTTTTGGCAAATAAATGTTGCAATTGTTCGTAGGTTTACGAATAAACTGGTTTTGTATAGTAACCAATCGAAAATAAATGAAAAATAAATAGCGGTCCTTTTATCGAAATTTATTGCAAACATAATTAGGAAAGTCTTTAAAAAATAAAAAGGAGAAAAGGATTTGTATTTTTGAGTACTTAATGTCCATAGGCATACTCATTTTTATGAGTCATCTTTAAGTATTTTTGTAATGTTTTAAAAATTTAAATGATTGTGTAAATGTTATACACATGAGTCTCTTCTTTTTGTATTATTTTTGTCGTTTTCAAATCCTAAAAAGTTTATTCTGTATTTTATATAAACTTATTAAAAAGTAGGAAATAGAATTGATAAAACAATTCTATATTTATTTTTCAACTTTAGTTCCACAACCTGAACAGAATTTATCCTCAGGTTCTAATTGTTTACCACAGTTTGAACATTTTAATTCTTGATTGAGTTTAGTTCCACAATTAGAACAGAATGAATCATCTGGAGATATTTCATTTCCACATTCAGTACAGAAACTTTTGGTGGATGAGGATTCGTCAGTATTCTTTGTTTTATTATTTCCAAAGTTTTGACCATTTCCAAATAAACTATCACTAAATTTATCAGCAACATTATCTGTTAACATTTGTCCGAATGCCATAGCTAGGGGTATTCCAGCAACCATTCCATCAACACCATTTTGACTTCCAGGATTTGATGCATATCTTTTTGCAATATCTGCCATTTGTTCATCAGCCCAATTAAATCCAAGAGTACCGTATTCCATTTTCTTATTTAATGCTGCTTCAAGTTTTGCGGTTTCATCTCTTGGAACAATTATATTGGATATGAAAAATGTTTTTAAATTGACACCATACTCTGAAAAATCTTCTTTTAATTTAGCATGTAATGCTTCAGATATTTCTTCTAAATGTTGTGTAATATTATAATAGCTAACTTCAGCCATTATCTTTGAGAGATAGTTTTTAACTTTGGTTGTTATCTTGCCTTTGAAATATTCATTTAATTCATCTGTTGTTGTAAAATATTGTGTACCTACAACATTGACTAAGAATTTTCTTGCATCATCAACAACGAGATCCATAACTCCTGATGCACCTACATTAATTGGAATTTGAAACATCGGTTCAATAATTGGAAACCTACTACTTGTACCCCAATTAACATTTAAAGATGTTGCTTTATTAATGAAATAAACTTCACAATGGAATGGACTGTCACCTTCAAAAGGTAAGTTGACAAATCCTCTAAGAATAGGGATGTTCTTTGTTTCAAGAGTGTATTTGCCGGGTCCAAATTCATCTAGTGCTTTACCATCTTTATATAATATTGCTACTTGTGATTCATGAACAATTAGTCTGCTGTGTGTATTAAAATCTTCTGCAGGGTGTTTCCAAACTAAAGTATCATCATCACCCTCAAATTTGATAACCTTTAACAGTTCTACCGTTCAGAAATAAAATTATTCACTGATTTTATGAGTAACTTAAGAGTTAATTTAAATCAGTTTAAACTAATTGGATATAAGAATTTAGTGAGTTCTTTGGATTTTGAAGATAATGAAAATAATTTTAGTTTTTCAACAAAGACCAATAATCCAAATAAATGCTCCACTGAATTAAAGGAAGAAACTGAAGAAGAATTGTTAGATAAAGGTATTAAACAATTAGAATACAAGAATTTTCAAGAAGCTGAAGATAGTCTAAAAAAAGTTGTTGAAATAAATCCAAATAATGCAAAAGCATGGAGCAAACTTTGTGTTTTATATCAAAATCAAAAAAATTATCCTAAAGCATTAGAAGCTATTAATAAATCATTGAAAATAAATTCCGAAAGTGATCAAGCTTGGTTTAATAAGGGGCAAACTTTATTTTGGATGGGAGAGTTTAGATCATCAATCCCATGTTTTAATCAAGCAGTTAGATTAAATCCTGATGAATGTGATGATGCTCTTGCAATAAAAGGTATGGCTTTTGTAAGGTTAAATAAAATGCCTGAAGCTCATAGTAATTTAAGACAATGCCTTGAAATAAACCCAAAAAATGCTTTAGCTATTGAAGCAATTAAACATATGCCGGATTTTGGTTATAATACTGTTCTCGATACACATATTAAATCAGCGAGAAAAATTAATGTTAATCCTCTTTTATTTGCTAAAGTAATACACACAGCAGTTTTGGCAGACATGGCAAAGGATAAAGGTGAACCAATCCATTTTGAATACGATTTTAGAAGAGGTTGTATTTTAAAGCATAATGATAAAGAATATTTCTTTAATCTTGATGAAATTGATGCTGCAACTGTTTATGTTGAAAGAATACAGAGCAATGTTATGTGGGATACAATGTCTGATGAAAGTAAAGATGAAATTAATAATATAACAGATGAAGTAATGAGAGAATTGGGTTATAAAAAAAATAAACCCGTCTCTAAAATTAACTATACTAAAAAACCAGACAAAAAATGCCCCTATTGTGGTGAAGAAATACCAGGTAATGCTGTAAGATGTAAATATTGTAAAAAAATGATTGATTGGGAAAAAATTAATAAAATCAAAATGGAAGAGTGGGAGAAAAAGCAGAGACTTTTGGGCACATATTGTCCTCATTGCGGGCATAGTATATCAAAAGCGGCTACTAGATGTCCTTTTTGTAAAAAAGAAGTTTAAAATTTATTAAATTTTTTATAACCTAATAACCTTCTGAATCTCCATAAAAGCATAACCTAAAATATTCAATTTTCAAAAGAGTGATATTTACTAGATTAGCGTTATTGAGATAAAATATTAAATATTATTTTCAATATTTACTTTTGAAAACACAATTATTCAAATTCAAAAACAAGTGGCAAATGATCACTTAAACTGATCCAATCTCCCACATCCAAAATTTCAAACTTATTGGGAATATCCTTATTAGGTTTTCTCCAAAAATTTATTAATTCTGTTTTTTTAATTATTTCTTCATTAGCATAGAAATAATCAAGATGGAATGGTACGTTTAGATGTTTAGCTTGGTAAAATGTGAATTTGGATTCTTCTCCATTTTCTTCACTAGATAGTGTATGATATAAACTAAATAATCCTTTATTATTTAATTTAATATCTAGGTTTGTATGGTTTTTAGCTTTGCCATTTTTATCTTTAGCTTTATGTTTGGGATTGAATACTGCATTACTATTAAAGTCTCCACATATAATAAGATTTTCATCAAATAATTTTTCATTCACATCAAAATAGTCATGAATCATTTGTACATATGGATTTAATCCTTTTTCCTTATCAGCAGCCATTGCCCAAACACCTAACAAATTAAAATCATCATTAACTCTTAAAGGTATGAAGTTTTTAAATCTTTCATCTAATCCTTCAATTTTTTCTAATTTGATATTTTCCTTTGCAAATATTCCAAGACCTTTGTAATGATAATCTCCAATCCAGAAATAATTGTCTCCCACTAACTCTTCTACTATTTTTTTATATTCTTTATATTTTGGAAGAGGTTCTCTAGGATTTTCACATTCACAAATTACATAAATGTCTGCATCTAAATAAGTTTTTGTATCTTTGTCAAGAATAGATTTAATTGTTTCTCTAAAACTGCCATTACAATTCCAACTAACTATCTTCATGTTTTTACCTCCATTTTAAGAAGAATATCTACATTCATCAACTTTTATAAGCCTCTTTCTTTTTCCTTCTTTTTTATTTTTAAATAAAATCTCCTTTAGGCCTTGCTTCAATACCTAATTTCTTATACATTCTTCTAGTTGTGGGATTGGATTCTATAGCTAGATATTTATCTACATCATCTCCGTGTTGGGGTATGATTTCATTTTCCATCCAATACTTTTTGATTTGTGGAGGTTGACCTCCAAAGTTCCAATAAGATTCATCTACTTCAAAACCAGTTTTTTCTTTAATATCTCTTAATATTTTATGAGAACGTTTATAAGGGCTCGCAGTAATCAAAATAACATAATTGTCTTTAATTAACTCTATTAAGTCCATTTCATACTTCTGTGATTTAATTTTCTTATCAAGAGGATAATTCCAAATTTCTTTAGAATTAGCTATTAATGTATAATTCAAATCTAAAAGAATTATCTTATCTTTAGCTATTTCTAATTTATCTTCACGTGCTATTTCTTCCTCATCATTATCCATTGATAATTTAACACCACAAGAATTGCAGAACTCATTATCTTTTTTATTAAGGGACCCACATACTTGACAAGTAATTTTCATAATATCACTAAGAATATATTTAACACAACATAATAATATCGATTTCTATTTTTAAAAGATACTGAAATTCATAACATAATTACTTTTTGGGTATTCCGCATAATAACTATTCATTAACCCTCTTTTTTAATATTTTTAATATATCATGTTCTATTCTTCTTAATTCTCTAAGTATACTTTCTGTATCGGTAATGTCCTGACATATGACATTATAATTTAATCCAAATTGTACATGTTCTGGTTCAAGTATATCCTCACCCAACACATTCTTTTTAGGGACTTGCCTACCATTTAATGTTTCAGTATATACTCCTTGTTTTATTTCGGATAATATTTTGAAGTAGTCTTCTTTTCTTTGATGTAGTTTTTCTAATTGAAATAGTTCATAAGATATTTGGCGATATACTTGGTCGAGTTTTTGATTTAATGGTATCCAAAATTCACAGGTGTTTTTGTTTTTGCAAATGTCATGATTGGGGTAGCAATCACATCTAAACATTTTTATCAGCTCTTTATTATTAAGGTAATTTAGTAATTTAGTAATTTAGCAAAAATAAGTAATTTAGTAATTTAGCAAAAATAAGTAATTTAGTAATTTAGTAATTTAGCAAAAATAAGTAATTTAGTAATTTAGTAATTTAGCAAAAATAAGTAATTTAGTAATTTAGCAAA
>JAEDHQ010000088.1 GCA_016296945.1 Bacilli bacterium
TTTAGTTATTTCACTTCATCTTTATCAGTTGTTATAGGAATGATAACATTAGTAGGAAGTTTAATTGCGGCAGGAAAATTACATCGAATTCTACCTCAAAAACCAATTATTTATAAAGGCCATAAGTATTTTACAATTATTTCTTTGTTATTTACTTTTACTTCGATTGTCTTTGCATCGATTTTTGGAATTTCATACTTTCCAGTTGTAATTGTATTATCACTAATTGTTTTTGCTTCATTATTCGGATTTTTCTTTAGTATCCGAGTGGGTGGCGCTGATATGCCAATTACAATATCATTATTGAATAGTTTTAGTGGCGTTGCTGCATCGATTGCCGGTCTAGCAATTGATGATTTATTGTTAGTAGCTATTGGTGGTATTGTTGGTGCTTCTGGTTTATTATTAACACAAATTATGTGTAAAGCTATGAATCGTCATTTGTTAGATATATTACTTGCAAAAACATCAAAAAGTTCTGACAAAAAAGTTAATAGTAAAGTTGATAAAAAAGAGATAAAAGAAGAAAACATAAAAGAAGATAAACAAAGTATCAAAGAAGTAATCAAACAAGCTAAGAAAGTAATAATAGTACCAGGATATGGTATGGCAATAGCACAAGCTCAACATTTAGTAAAGAAACTCCAAGATTATTTAATTAGCAATGGAGCAGAAGTAAAATATGCAGTACATCCAGTAGCAGGAAGAATGCCTGGACATATGAATGTATTATTATGTGAAGCAAATGTTGATTATGAAGATTTATATGAAATGGATGATATAAATCCAGAATTTGAAAAAGCGGATCTTACAATTGTAGTTGGTGCAAATGATGTATTAAATCCAGCAGCAAGAGATCAAGAAGGAACACCAATTTATGGAATGCCAATTTTAGATGTTGATAAGTGCAAAAACATCATTATTTTCAATTATGATTTAAAACCAGGTTATGCTGGTGTTGAAAATCCACTTTATACAAGAGAAAAAGGAGTGTATAAAGAATTAGGAAATGCTTTAGATACGATTGGTAATCTTTTAAATTCTTTAGATGAAAAAGAAACAAAAGAAGAAAACATAAAAGAAGATAAACAAAGTATCAAAGAAGTAATCAAACAAGCTAAGAAAGTAATAATAGTACCAGGATATGGTATGGCAATAGCACAAGCTCAACATTTAGTAAAGAAACTCCAAGATTATTTAATTAGCAATGGAGCAGAAGTAAAATATGCAGTACATCCAGTAGCAGGAAGAATGCCTGGACATATGAATGTATTATTATGTGAAGCAAATGTTGATTATGAAGATTTATATGAAATGGATGATATAAATCCAGAATTTGAAAAAGCGGATCTTACAATTGTAGTTGGTGCAAATGATGTATTAAATCCAGCAGCAAGAGATCAAGAAGGAACACCAATTTATGGAATGCCAATTTTAGATGTTGATAAGTGCAAAAACATCATTATTTTCAATTATGATTTAAAACCAGGTTATGCTGGTGTTGAAAATCCACTTTATACAAGAGAAAAAGGAGTGTATAAAGAATTAGGAAATGCTTTAGATACGATTGGTAATCTTTTAAATTCTTTAGATGAAGAATAAATAATTAAAGTCCTAACAAGGCAATTATAGAAGCCTTTTTAGGACTTTTTTAAAAAAATAACAAATTTTATATGTTTTTTATCTAAAATTAAGCCATAAAACCGTGTTGTGAGAAGATTATTTTTTAAAAAGTTCATAATTATAGTTTATTTTTATGAATTTTAATTAATTTATATATTTGAAAACTAATATAAAAAACATTGACAAAATAGATTGATTGGTGTATAATATGTATGTTGCGAATAATGCAACCGCACAGAAGTGGTTTTAAAGTAGATTTCTCACCACAATTGGCGTGTCTTAAAAATTATTATGAGGAGGTGCTATGATGTTTGCAATTATTGAAACTGGCGGAAAACAATACAAAGTTTCTGAAGGTGATGTACTTTTCATTGAAAAGTTAGACGTTGAAGCTGAAAGTGAAGTTGTTTTTGATAAAGTATTAATGGCTGGTGATAAAATTGGTGCTCCATATGTTGAAGGTGCAACAGTTAAAGCTATCGTTGAAAAAAATGGTAAAGCTAAGAAAATCATCGTTTATAAGTACAAATCAAAGAAAAACTATCATAAAAAACAAGGTCATCGTCAACCTTATACAAAAGTAAAAATTGAAGCTATCAATGCTTAATTTGGAGCTATTATGACAATAGTTACTGTTGGTTTAATCAATGAAAAGATTAAAAAAATTAGCGTTTTAGGTCATTCTAATAGTGATGAATACGGTAAAGATATTGTATGTAGTTCAATTTCTACTGCTACAATTATTTCTGCTAATTTATTATTATCAGTTGATTCTAGTAATATAGTTAGAAGTGATGAAAAGAAAGCATTAATTGAATTAGAAATAACTGATAATTCAAAGAATATTGAATTTAGTTATTTGATTTTAGATAATTTATCTAAAACACTTGCTGATCTTCAATCACAATATCCAAAATATTTAAAAATAAAATTTTTAAAAGAGGAGGAAAAATCATGCTAAGATTAAATATACAATTTTTCGCGTCTAAAAAAGCAGCTGGTTCTACTAAGAACGGTCGTGATTCTCATGCGAAAAGACTTGGTGCAAAGTTAACTGATGGTGAATTCGCACATGCTGGTGCAATCATTTATCGTCAAAGAGGTACGAAAATCTATCCTGGAAATAATGTTGGTTTAGGTGGAGATGATACTTTATTTGCAACTGTATCAGGTAAAGTTAAATATGAACGCAAAGGTAAAGACAAAAAACAAGTGTCTGTTTATCCTGTAGAAGCTTAAGATATAAAGCGTGAATTAATAATGCACTTGTTTAAGTGCATTTTTTATTTGAAAAATATAAATATATACATAAGGAGTGTACTATGTTCGTTGATGATGTAAGTATTACAGTCAAAGCTGGTAATGGTGGTAATGGTTGTGTTGCCTTTCGTCGCGAAAAGTTTGTCCCAAAAGGAGGTCCATCTGGTGGTAATGGTGGTCGCGGTGGTGACATTATTTTTGTAGGTGAACGTGGTTTAACAACGTTACTTGATTTAAAATTTAATAAGATTATCAAAGCAGCTAATGGACAAAATGGTGCTCCGAAAGATTGCTTTGGTGCTGATGCTAATGATGTTTATGTAAAAGTACCAATTGGTTCAGTGATTTATGATTTAAAAGATAATAGTATTATCGCTGATATTACAAAACATAAACAAGAAGTTATTGTTTGCCATGGTGGTAAAGGTGGTAAAGGTAATAGTGCTTTTGCTACTCCACGGATTCCTGCCCCACAAATTTGCGAGAAAGGTGAACCTGGCGAAGAAAAAGAAATTCGTATCGAGTTAAAAGTTTTAGCTGACGTTGGTTTAGTTGGTTTTCCAAGTGTAGGTAAATCAACATTATTATCTGTAGTCTCAGCTGCAAGACCTAAAATAGCTGATTACCATTTTACTACTCTTGCTCCAAACTTAGGCGTTGTTCAAGTTAAGGATGGTAGAAGTTTTGTAATGGCTGATTTACCTGGTTTAATTGAAGGTGCTAGTAGTGGTGCTGGTTTAGGGTTCCAATTTTTAAGGCATATTGAAAGAACAAGAGTTATTGTTCATATTATTGATATGGCTTCAGTAGAAGGAAGAGATCCTTATGAAGATTATAAAAAGATAAATGCGGAATTAAAACAATATGATGAGAGATTAATGTTACGTCCACAAATCATTGTTGCAAATAAGATGGATATATTTGAAGCAAAAGATAACCTTGAAAAGTTTAAAGAGGCAATCAAAAAAGATAATCCACCAATTATTAATGAAGCAGGAGATGAAATTTATAATTATACGATTATTCCAATTAGTGCTTATACGAGAGATAATTTAGATGAATTATTATTTAAGATAGCTGATACTTTAGAAAATATTAGTATTGATGCATTCAAAGAAGAATTTGTCGATGAAGTAGTCGAATATAAATTCCAAAAAACACCGGATCCTTTTACAATTACTTTAGGAGATGATGGAATCTATGAAGTAACAGGACCAGTAGTTCAAAAATATTTTGACTCTACAGATTTTTCTCACGAAGAAAATGTGAAATTGTTTGCCCGTCGTATTCGTAATTTAGGAGTTGATGAACAACTACGTAAATTAGGAGTGCAAAATGGTGATACAGTTCGTATCCTCGGATATGAATTTGAATTTTTAGACTAAATAGAAGAAAAAATTTTAAACTTATGGGACTTTATTTAAAGCCTAAAAAGGAGGATAAGATGGATAAAAGTTTAAAAGTAAAAAAAATGACAGGGATTGCTTTGTTTGCTGGATTAGTTGTTGTTTTACAACTATTTAGTAATTATGTTACATTTGGACCAGTTAGTATAACATTAGCTTTAATTCCAATTGTTGTCGGTGCAGTTATATATGGACCAATTGCTGGTTTTGCTTTAGGATGTGTTGGCGGATTATTAGTGTTTTTAGCCCCTTCTACAATTGCTCTATTCTGGCCTTATGGCATTTTTGTTACATTTTTAGTTTGTATCTTAAAAATGGGAATTGCAGGATTTGTATCAGGATTTCTTTATAAAGCATTTAATAGTTGGAATAAATTATTTGCTGTTATTATTGCCTCAATTATCGTTCCACTATTAAACACTGGGTTATTTGCCATTGCTGCATATACGATTTATTATGATTTATTAGAAAGCTTTGCTCCTGAAGGCCAAAGTGTTGCTGCTTTTTTATTCTTAGGCTTTATCGGCTTTAACTTCATTATCGAATTTGTTGTTAATTCAGTTTTATCTCCAGTGGTTTTAAGATTATCAAGTCTTTCAAAATTTATGAAGATCGAAGAAGAATAGGTTATAAGTGAGAGTTTCATCTCACTTTTTTTATTTTGATGAATAATTGAAAAAAACTAAATAGTATGCTATAACCTGAGTTTGCCACTTGTGATTTTTAAAAGGTACCTATTTTAG
>JAEDHQ010000089.1 GCA_016296945.1 Bacilli bacterium
CAATGCTGATTCAGCTTCTATTTCTTCATTTTTTTCATCCATTGCAACTTCATTTACAGACATTTCATTTTCTTCAATAATATCTTCTTTTTTTTCAATTTCATCCAATTCATCATCAGATTTTTTTGCTTCATTTATCGCTTTAATGATTTTTTCATTTTCTGCTTCATCTGTTTCAGGTTCAACATAAATTGAATCTTCAGGTTTTGATTTTATTTTTGAATTTTTACCTAATAAAGCATCTAACATAATAACAAACAATGTTAATACTGTAACAAAAAGAATGATTGCAAATGAGATTTTTACATCATGATTTATTACAGCTGGTGTTAAAACATAGAGATTTGCTGTAATTGTAATTTTATTTCCATGTAAATCAAAGGTTTTATATTTATTAACAATAAGCTTTGAAGAACCCTGCTGCATATCTTTTTCAGTTGGATAATTAATATAAGGTTGATCATTTATTTCGATAGAAAGTGAAGAATAATTTTCTATGCCGTTTATGGCTCTTAAAATAGAATTTTCAAAATCTCTAGAATTGAGTTTTACTGATTCTGGTATCTGTTTAATTGATAATGACATTCTTTCGAATCTATTATCTGCCGCAATGTTTCCTTTTTTATAGTCTGTGTAAATATTGTATCCAAATAAAGAAATTGCAAATACAAGTATTAATGAAATAATAATAGAGTAAATGATTACAAATGATTTTTTCATGTGTTATTCTAACCTTAATATAATAGAGTAAGCAATTTTTAATAAATCAGAAAAATTGTCTTCTTTTATATTGTCGTTATTTCTTAACCATGAGATTAGAGGTAATAAACAAATATCTGTATTTTTTAAGTTAATAATCTGTTTTTTTTCATTAAAATTACAATTTTCATTCTTGAATTTTGAATATAATTCATCTAAGTTAATAGAATTTTGTTTTTTTATTGATAAATGATTTTTATTATTTAATATTTCTATTTTATAAATATCATCTTCTTTTTTATAATCAGCATTTATTGAGGTAAGATAATAATTAAAGGATGCCTCATAGGAATCTAAAACAGAAGTTTTTATTCTATTTTCCCGTGACTTTTTTATTTCAGTTCTAAACATTAGAGAAGAAAAGGCTTTTTCTGCACTATTAATTTTATTGTTAGATAAGAAATATAAAGAATCTAAATAAGTTCCTTTTGTATAAGGCTTGTTGTTTATATAAGAAAAATCTGCTCCATATACTTGAATTTTTTTAAAGCCAAGTTTTACTGCTAAATCAACTGCACCTATGGTAACTGTTCCTGCTCCTGTAAAAATTGATGGAAAAATATTATTTGAAAAGGAATTAACAAAATTTGATAAAGGATGATTGTTAATAGTAAATAATAACTTGTGATTGGTTTCTAAAAGTTTTTTACATGCAGAATGATTTCCAGTTAAATCAAAAACAAATAAAGTATCCTTTGAACTTTTATTTTCATTGATGAAATGATTGTATGAAATTTGCTGAGCATCTATTGATACAACACAATCACAAAATACATTATTTTTTAATAAAGTAGAATAGGCTGTGTCTGTAGATATAATAAAAAATTTATCATTATTGTTTTTTAAATAAGAAATTTTTTTGTCTAAGGAAGGACCTGCTGCAACAATTACAGCTTCTTTTTCCAGTGGAATAGATATTGTATTTTCAATATTAAAAGTGTTTAATAATTTTATATTATTTATAATATTACTTTGCCATAGTTTTCCAAAATGTGATTGAACAGAAAAATCTTTAGAAATATATTCCAAACTTTTATTTAATAAAGCTTGTATAATCTGATGGGAATCCCTATTTTCAAGACACCAAATCTGATTTTCAATAATTTGAATATTACCGTAAAAAGCAGGAATATAATTATTTAATAATATTTCCACTATATTATTTTGATTACAAAATATAATATTTGAATTCTGCGAAATCTGTTTTATTAGTGAACTTTGCATTAGAAAATCAATATCTTCTTGATTTTGTTCAATACAGATAATTTTAGCAAGAGGATTTCTTTTTAATAATTCATTTATAAAAATTCCACTTGCAATTCCAATTACAATAAAAAAACTTTTGCTGGAATCAATTGTATTTAATTTTTTTAAAGCATCATTTTTTGGATTATATCTTGATTCAAGAGTTTTTCCATTTTTAAGCGCAGGAATTAATTCTCCAGTTTTAGCTTCAATAAAAGAAGAGTATATTGAATTATTTGTCATCTAATATTCTCCATAATTTTTTCATATATTCTTCTTTTTTCTTGTTTAGTTGTTCTTCAAGTTTAATTTTATCATTTGGGGAACTGTGATTTATAGATAAAAAATCAATTGGGAAAAGATTTTGCATAAAATATTGAGTATCAGAATTATTTATTAAATACTTTTTAAGTTCTTTACGGATTTTCATTTTATTTTCAAGTGTAATTAATTTTTGAGCTTGAAAAATTGATTTTTTATTTATAATTGGTAGATTTTTTAATTCATTTTCAAAAGATGAAATGTGAATATTTTGAATTTTACCAATCTGATTTGATATATTGCAATTAATAATTCTAAAACAATTAGAAACATTCTGCATTAAAGAAAAATTTTCTTTGAAAATGTTTAAAGAACCAGTTGAATATTCACTATAAAGGGTTCTTGTACATTTAGTCTTAATTCTATTATCAAAAATTGAATTTTCTAATTCTAAAATATTGGGTTGTGCATGAGCAAAACCTTTACTGCAGCATAAATCAAGACCAGCAAAATAAACTTTATTTGTTGTAAATTGTTTTGCAAGAATTAATGCTGTTCCACTTACTGTTGGATTCCTTTCTGCTTTTATATATGGAAAATTTAATTCAGAAAATAATTTAGAAGATAATCCATCGGAATAACACAAAGGAATTACTGACAATTTTTGAAGAAAATCTTTTTGAATACAACTTTCACTTGTTATTGCAATTGGAATATTATAATCTTTCAATGGGTTCAGATGCTTTGTTGCCCAAAATCCCCCATCTGTAGAGACACAAAAATCAGGAATAATATTATTTTTTATTAAAATATTTATTGCTGAAGATAAACCAATAATTATGAATTTTGATTGATTTTCACAAATAAGTTTCAAACTGTCTTTTAAACTAGGACCTGAAGCAATAATTAATACAGGTTTATCTGTTTGATTTAATAAAATAGTATGATTAACATATTTAAAAAAATTGATGCTATTAAGAAACCATTTTTTTTCAAAATATTGTCTAGAAACTAATTCAGTTTTTCTTGTTTCAAGGTGTTTTTTATAAATATTCCAAATCAAATTATTTTCAGTATTAAAAATTTTTTCAGCCTGAGGCCATGAAATTAAAAAAGAGTTCATTATCTCTTCAGAAGTGAAATTATTAAATAAAAATTTTTCAAAATCAGAATAAAATATTGATTTATTTAAAGAAACAAATTCATTTATAAATCTTATGTTATAAATTTTAGTATTTGGAAATTTATTTTCAAGGTATTTTGAGCAGTAATTAAAACCTGGTTCAACAATAAATAAAACTGATGGTGTGTAGGGAAGTGAAATGGAAGATACAAAACGTTCTGCTTCTTTTTCCGGATCGTAAGTTGAATGATAAAAGATATTATTTATTTTGAAAGTTTCTAATCCGTTTTTAGTCTGGCAATATTCTATTTCCACTTTATTTAGCCTGTAAAAAATCCATTACATCTTTGTATGAATTTGATTTTCCAAGATTTGCAAGTATTAATAGGTTACTTTCTTCATCTAAAATAGAATATAATTCTTTTATTAAATGAGTTTGTAATAATTTTTCAGATAATTGGGATTCTGAAACAAATGCAATATTAAAAATTCCAAAGGAATTTGTGGAAATTAAATTTGGATAAGAAAAACTTTTTTCTAGAAATAAATAAATTTCATTTAAAATAGAGTTTTGAATTATATTTTTATATTCCAGTTTTCTTAAATTTTTGCCTACGTGAAATTCAATGGCATTTTTAACATCAATCTGAAATTTATAAATATTTTCATTTTTTTCTAGATTAATTGAAATTTCTTTTTTGTCTTCCTTGGTATCAAAATTAATAAAGGATAATTCTTTAATAATGGAATCATTAGGAATAAAATTAATTGATTCTGTAGAACATACCATAAAAACTTTATCTTCAAAACGACAAATATATATGCCCTTAATTTTATCTTTCTGATTAAATGAAAACAATTGAAAAAAAGGAACCATTTCAGAATTTGTAGTAAAAGAATACCACTTATTGGGATTATTTATGGTTCCATCCCAAAAATCATTAGTAGAAATGGAAGAAATAATTGAAATACCGTCAAATCCAACAGAATTAGTTATTAAATAATTGTTGTCAATTTTAGAAAACAACGCACACAAAGAAATATTAAATTTCTTTGTGAACTGAATAAATGAGATTGTTTTTTCTGATACCTTTTTTTCTTGAGAAAGACTTAATGTTCTAGATAGAAGTCCCATTAATTAAGTCCCAGTTCATTAAACAATTTTTTATATGTTGTGAACTCTTCAGATTTTGCAAATTCAATAATCTTATCTTCTGGAAGGTTTTCAAGAAGCTGATCCATATAAAGAAGAACTGATTTTATATCTTTTTTCAATTCTGAATTTTCTTCTGCATCAGTCATCTCTGCAGGAAGTGTATCATCTGATGTAAGATAATTAATGTTGCTATCTGTTAAAACTGGTTTAACATTTCCAGAATCAAATAAGTTGTCATCTGATTCAGGTTCTTCTGGAAGAATATTTTCTTCAATTAATGGTTCTTCTTCCGAAACAACATTAGTTTCTTCTGGAACAATGAAATCACTTGTTGTAGCAAAATCATCTTCAACTGTTGCAAATGAATCTTCTTCAGCAACAATTGAATCTTCTTCAACTGTTGCAAATGAATC
>JAEDHQ010000020.1 GCA_016296945.1 Bacilli bacterium
AATTATCTGATAAATTATTTGATAATATTGCTAGTTCATATTTAAATCCATTTACTGATCTTGATGAATTAGAAAAAGCATATCAAATAGCAAATATCGATTTAGACACTAACGTTTTATTAGTTGGTGAATCAGAAGATTTCAAGAAAGAAAAATATGCGACTTTAGAAGCCGCATTAGCTGCTGCTCATGATGGAAACGTAATTTATTTATTACCTGGTTCTCATACTGGTGATGTAAAAATCACTCTTAATAATATTACTATTACTTCATTAAATGGAGAATTTAATCCAAATGGCGAAGCAACTAGAAAAGAAGAAGCTACTTACGAAGGTGTTATTACTTTAGCAAAAGGATTATCTAATCTTACAATTTCTGGTATTAAATTTGTTGGTAAAGCACAAATTCTAAATGAAAAAGGTGATGCTGGTACTGCAAGTAATCCAGCTGTTAACTTAAATGGATTCAGCTTTATTAATAACATTGTGGAAAGTGCTTTAAATAATACAGCTAAAGGTTTCATCTATACTGTTGAAGGCTCTAGTGGATATTCTCATAATATTAATATTGCTAATAACTTATTCACTGCTGCATCTGGATTTGCTGCGGAAACTATGTTATTCATAGATAACAATTATGATTTAAGTTTGGTAGGAAATACTTTCAAAGATATTATTGCTAAGAATGTTGCTTATTTCCATGATACTACTAAAGGTGTAAGTGGTCAATTAACGACATTAAATTCTAATAAGTTTGAAAATATCACAGGTAATGGTTTATGGATTAACTGGTTATCTCCATTACCAAATGGTTCTAAGACAGCAGAAGTTTCAATTCAAGATAATGATTTTGTTAATGTTAGTGGTACAGCATTCTACATGGGTTCTATGAATAATGCTGATACTTATGTTGCTATTAACATTAAATTCAATGAATTTACTAAAGTAGGTTCTGCTATAGTTCTAAACCGTGTTCATGCAAATGCTAATATTAGTTGTAACTATAATATTTTCCATGATGTTCCTACTGTTTATATTCAAAATAATAAAACTGCTTCTGCAAATTCTGTATTAAATGCAAAAGATAATTTATTCTTAAGCGATGGAAATCCTATTACTCCAGAAGCTTCAAAATTCGTAGGTGCTGATATGATTGATTATGAAACAACTATTTCATCTATAAAAGATTTACCTTCATTTGATTCAAAAGCAAATGCTATTGAAATTGTTTGTCCTGATTTATATGTTGGTGATACTTATGAGTTACAAGTAAAATATATTCCTGCGAATACTCAAAATTATGGTGTAACATGGACTGTTTCTGATGAATCGATTGCTAAAATTGATGATAAAGGCGTAATTACATGTTTAAAAACTGGAACAGTTACATTGACTGCAACATATATTCATAATCCAGAAGTTACTGCCACTTATGAATTAACAATTACTGATTTCCGTGAAGTATCATTTAAGTTTGATAATGATGGAACATTAAGCGTTGGTGAAGAATTTGATATTGCAGCTAAAATTGTTGGTTCTTCTGAAAACGGTACTATTGTTTGGACTTCAAGCAATCCTAATGTTGCTACAGTTGTTAACGGAAAAGTTACAGCTGTAAGTGTTGGTACTACAACAATCACAGCCACTATCGAAGGAACTGATATTACTACTTCATACACAGTAACAGTTGATGAATTATCTGATATGGATGCTTTATTAAAGCTTTTAGTTGAAGGTAACAATGGTTATGTATGGTATGAAAAGATCAATTACATTGGTTATGAAACTGGTTATACTAGTTCACCACATTATGTTTATGGTTCTGTAAATAATTATTGGGCTGGTACTCTTCCTGAATTAACAAAGAATATGTTATCGACTACTGCTGCAAATTATAGTGGACAAACGATGAAATCAATTGAATTTATTGTTTACCATGATACGGGTTCTGCTAGCCCTGGTGCAAGTGCCCAAGCAAACTCTAAATGGTGTACAAATGCTTCTAATAATACTACTAGTTGGCATTATACAATAGGTAATGATGGTATTTTCCAACAATTAGAAGATAATGTTGTTGGTTGGCATGCTGGTGATGGAACAAGTTGGGGTGAAACTACTGAATTCTTTGATACAGGAATCAAAGCAGATCCTGATTTAAGAAATCGTGCTAAAGTCACTTTAAATGCTGATGGTTACTTCTATATTAATGGCCAAAAATCACTAGTTAAAATGCCAGAAGGATCAACAGTATCTACTGGAACTAATGATTTAGGAATTGCTGCTGTTGTAATTAATGGAAATTATCATTTGCCAACAACTTATATTACTAGTGGCTATAGCAATAGAGTTGCTATACGTGGTGGCGGATTAAATGGTATCGGTATTGAAAGTGCTGTTAATACTGGATCTGATGTTTATAAAACATGGCAATATTCTGCTAAGTTTATCGCTCAATTATTAATCAAACATAATTTAACTCCTGAAAGAGTAATGTTCCATAATAATTTCAGTAATAAGACTTGTCCTCAAACTATGATGACTGCAAAAAAGACTGAAATGTTCTTAGATATGTGTTATTTAGAATATTATGTAGCTAAAAATTATAGTGATTACACAATTACATTTACAAGCAATAATCCTGAAATAGTTGACAATGAAGGACGTATTGTAGGTAATGGACCTTATAAGACAACAGAAGTAAGTTATACTATCACTGTTACTAAAGGTACTGAATCAAAGAGTGCAACTATTTATAGTGTAGTTCAAGGTTCTTATAAACATTAATATAAAAAAGCTTATGCGATTTACCGTATAAGCTTTCTTTTTTTAGTTAAGAATAATTCTGGTGAAAATTTATGTATTATAATTATCACGGAATTATAAAAAATAAAATAAGGGATAATGAATTAATAAAAATTGAGTTTGTTTTAAAATATCATAATATTAATAATGTAATGTTATTATATTTCAATGATGGAACAGTAAAACCGATTCGTGAGCATCGGTGGTTAGAGTATTTTTTGTTATTAGAAAAATACAATTATGATTATTCATTATTATTAAAAAAGGATAAAACATGAGCTTTATCCTTTTTTAATATAATTTTATTTATTAATTTTGATTATTGTGTAATATGGGAAATGATCAGAGGCAATAATTTCTGGGATGTTTGCTTCTATGACTTTAATATCCCTTGAAGTGAAAATGTAATCAATTTTTATTCTTGGATTAATTGATGGAAATGAAAGAAGTGGTTTTTTAAAAACACTTACAGTATCAAATAATAACTCTTTAATTTCTTGAATTAATGAATTATCAGGTGTCATATTAAAATCACCCATTAATATAGTTGGTCCTTCTGTTTTTTTGATTAATTCTTTTAAAAGATTAATACCATTTCTTTGTTCACTTTTCGCAAGTCCTAAATGAGTAACAAAAATATGAAGTTCTTCAATATCACAAGAAATTATACATCTAGATTCATAATAAGCATCTTCATCTTTAACGATTGGATCAGGGATTGGTATTGTTTTTACATTTTTGAGCGGAAATTTTGATAATATCGCATTTCCATAAGGCCCTTTTAGATTTATTGCTACTCCAAAATAACAATATGGAAGGTTTGTAAGTTTTGATAACTCTTTAATTTGATCAAACCAACTAGGATCAGTTGTTTCTAAAAAAGGAAGACCACGAACTTCATTTAAGCCAACAATATCTGGTTTTAATTCGTTTATAGCTCTTGCAGCTGTTAATGGAGTGAATGCTCTTGTGACATAGTCTCGACAACTTTGAATATTGAAAGACATAATTTTATATTCTTTTGTAGATAACATATTATTCACCTCTAGGTTATTTTATCAAATATATAAATGAATGTAAATAAAATTTTTTTGATATATTTTATCAAGATTAATAATATTATTATATGAAGTGATAATGTGAATTATAAAAAAGAACAAAAATTTAATAAGATAAAAAATTATTATAGCAATCAAAAAATTAATTATAATCATTATGTTTCTGGAATAACTGATAAATCGAAAGAAGTAACTAAAAATAATATTTTTGTAGCTTATAAAGGTTATAACAATAATGGATTTGATTATATTGATGAAGCAATTAAAAATGGAGCCAAAACTATTATTAGTGATGATGAACGAATCTTAAATTTAAACAATCATTCTATTAATTATTTTTATTGCATTGACGCAAAATTAGAATTAGCAAGACTATTAAAAATATTTTATCAAGAACAACGTGGAAAAATAATATTAATTGGAGTCACAGGAACAAATGCGAAAACAACTATTTGTACTTTAGTATATCGTTATTTAAAGTATATTAATGAAAATATTATTTATATTGGAACTAATGGAGTATATACTAACGAGAAAACATATAAGACACATAATACGACTTTAGATATCGTAAACCTATATAAATGTATTAGTTTTGCTGCTAATCATAACTATAAATATATTGTAATGGAAGTAAGTAGTCAAGGATTAAAAGAATCAAGAGTTAAGTATGTGGATTTTGATATTGGATTATTAAGTAATATTACTATTGATCATTTAGATTATCATAAAACTTTTGATGACTATTTTTATACAAAAGTTAATTTTTTGTATTCTTGTAAAATAAAGATTATTAATGGATGCTGTGAAAAATACAGAGAAATCGTTAATTCTATTAATGATTTTAATATTATTACTTATGGTGTTATTTCAAACGATTTTAATAATCAATCTAATTATTATGATTATTTTGCTTCTAATTTATCTTTAAGTCTTGTTGAAAGTAATTTCTTATTGCATATCAAAAAAGATTGTTTTAAATATTATATTACAACATCATTATTAGGTGACTATAATATCAGTAATATTTTAGGGATGATTGCAATTATTGATAATATTACCAATAAAACATTCTTAAACAATCGAATTTTTTCTTTTCTGAAAAATAAAATAGAAATAAAAGGACGTTTTGATGTTGTAAAATGTACGAAAGGATGTTTTGTAATTGATTTTGCTCATACTCCTGATGGTATTTTAAAAATTCTATCATTTCTTAAAAGCGTTACTTTAGGTAAGTTAATAGTTGTCTTAGGAATGGGAGGAGATCGTGATCGCTCGAAAAGAGCGATTGTTGGTGAAATAGTTTCGCGATATGCTGATTATTTCATTGTTACTTCCGATAATCCTCGGAATGAAGATAATGACTTGATAATATGTGATATTTTAAATGGAATAACAAGTAATTACCAGAAGAATGTATTGATAATTAATGATCGTAAAGAGGCTATTGAAGAAAGTTATCTTTTATCTAGTAGTAATGATGTTGTCGCAATTTTAGGAAAAGGCAATGAAGAAGAGCAAATAATTAAAGGGATTTATTATAAATTCAATGATTTAGATGTATTAAAGAAAATAATAAAGAAGTATCAAGATGATTATTATGAATGATTACTTAAGATATTTTGTTTATACATTTCTTTTTACTATCACTCTTTTTATCTTTGGAATTACATTAATTAAAAAAAGAAAATATGGGCAATATGTCCGTAAATTAGGGCCTAAATCGCATTTTGGAAAAGAAGGAACACCAATTTTCGGTGGTATAATTATTGTTTTGGGGGCACTTTTTGGGTTTGTGTTCTATTGTTCAGAAAATGATATTTTTCAGTTCCGATATTTATTGTTGTTATTTTTGCCAATCTTTCTTTACGTTTTAATTGGCTTTATTGATGACTTTTTAAAAGTAAAGTATCATAATAATGATGGTTTATCAATAAAGCTAAAATTATTTTTACAAGTTATTTTTTCTATTGTTTACTATTTATTATCACTAGAATATTTAACTACAGATGTAATATTCTTAAAATATAGAATTAATTTTGGACATTTTTATCCACTTTTGATATTACTAATGTTTGTTTCTAGCACAAATGCCTTCAATTTTTGTGATGGAATGGATGGATTAGCATCTGGCATTGGAATAATAATGTTGTCATCTTTATTATTAATTTCTCTTAATGAAGAAAAAAGAGATTTATCAATATTGATTATAGTCTATATTGGGGCTATCTTAGCTTTCATATGTTATAACTATCAACCGGCAAAAATATTTATGGGAGATAGTGGATCTATGGCGATTGGGGCATTAATATGTAATTTATGTATATTATTAAAAATTGAATTTTTATTATTAATTATTGGTGGTGTGATGATTATTGAAACTTCATCAATAATTATTCAAGTGTTATATTTTAAGATTACAAGAGGTAGAAGATTATTTTTGATGGCACCAATTCATCATCATTTTGAATTGAAAGGTTATAAAGAAAATAATATTGTTTATTTCTTTTGGCTTTTAGAATTAATTTTTGTTATTATTGGATATATTGTTTATTTAAAGTACTATTAGAGGTGAATAATATAAAGAAACAAGTAATATTATTATTAGGATTAGGTCTTGGAAATCAAGCTATTTTAAAGTTTTTAAAGAAATATAGTTTTGAATATTATATTTATGATGATAATTTGCTTGAGTATAATCAAATTAGTTTAGAGATTAGAAATAAAATTGAATGTGTTTTAAAAAGTTCAGGAATTCCTAATGAACATTTTTTAATTACATACTTTAAAGAAAAAAAGATTAAAATAATAACTGATTTAGAATTCTATTATTTATATCGTATTTATCATAATCATTCGATTATCATTACGGGTAGTAATGGTAAAAGTACAACAGTAAAATTAATAAAACATTTAATAGAAGATATTGATCTTGCGGGGAATATTGGTGATCCAATCGGAAATTATTTGGAAAGTAATAAGCCTATTGTTATTGAAGCATCAAGTTATATGGCGGAGTATTGTCATCATTGTGAAGCTAATGTTTTAGGATATATTAATATATATCCTAATCATTTAAGACACCATAAAAGTTTTAATAATTATTTACAATCCAAAAAAAATCTAATTAATAATAAGGATCAACAACTGATATTTATAAATAGTAAGGATTATAAATATTTCAATTCTGGTAAGCAAATTATTTTTTATGATTTTTTAATGAAATATCTTAATATTAATTTCTTATATTATGATAATGCAATTCTTGCAATAAATATTGCTTTAAATTATGGTATTAATTTAGAAACTATTTTGAAAAGGTTGAAATCTTTTCAGTTTTTAGAACATCGACTAGAAAATTTTTATCAGTATAATAAAATAAGTTTTATTAATGATTCAAAATCAACAAATTTTATTGCTTTGAATTATGCCTTAAATCAGTTTGTTAATCAAAATATACTTTTAATTGTTGGGGGAAAGAGCAAAAATAAAGAGGAAGTAATTCATTTAGATAATATAAATGGAATTAAACTGATTCTTATTAATGGAGAGAATCGTTATCTTATAAAAAGAGAAATAGATAAAAATAAAATCGAAAATTATCTTTATGATAATTTAGAATTATTAATCAATGATTTAGATAAATATTTAGATGGTATTGATGTTGTGTTATTTTCCCCTGGTTCTGAAAGTTTTGATCAGTTTAAGAACTTTGAAGAACGAGGAACTAAATTTAAAGAAAAAGTTTTAAAAAAGTTTAAATCTATGGTATACTAATAATAACTAATTGTTGTTTAAAAAAGGATGTTATTATGCAAGAAGAAAGAAAAAAGAATATAAAGGGAATCAAAGTGTTATTTGGAGGATCTTTTAATCCACCAACAAAAGCACATTATGAAATTGCGAAAGAAGTAATAGATAAATTTGAAGTAAAAGAGTTTGTTTTTTTACCGACAGGTAATGTCTATAATAAACCCAACCTAATAGAGTGTAAACAAAGAATTGCAATGTTAGATTTATTATGTAAAAAATTGAAAAATGCTGGTGTTAGCGATTATGAAATGAAACAAGATGTATATCTAGGTACTTATAAAACATTAGAACATTTTAAAGGATTTTATTTTTTAATGGGTGCTGATAATTTTATTACATTACATCAATGGATAAATTATCCTAATGTTATAATTAATAATAAGTTTATAGTTGTTGAACGTAATAATTTAGATTTAAATGAATATATAAATAAACATTTAGATGTAAAAAATAATATAAATAACTTTCTTTTTTATGAAGATTTTAAACAAATTGATATTTCTTCTTCAAAATTTAATCAAACCAAAGATTATAGTTTGTTGCTAGAAGAAGTGGCAGATTATATAATAAATCATAATTTATATTAAATTAATCCAGTTTTTACTGGATTTTTTTCTTATTTAAAATAGATATAAATAAAATTATTGCATATAATATAATGATAAAAACTTCTTTAAAAATGTAAACGTTTACTACGCGATTTTTTCTTAAAAAAATTAAAAAATATGTTGACATAAGTAGTTGTTTGTAGTATAATTTTTACATACATATTTATATGTTATTATTAATAATTTTATAAGGAGGAATTTTTAATGAAAAAATTATTATTAGCGTTATTCGCAATAGTATGCGCTTTTGTTTTCATCGGTTGTAAAAAACCTGTCGAATCATGTGAACACGAATATGTTGACGGCGTTTGCACAATCTGTGGAGAAAAAGATCCTGACTATGTTGCGCCTGTTAAAGATCCTTATGCAATGTATTATCATACATGGGAATCTGATGACTTAGGCTCTGTTAACTACTGGGATTCTAAAGAATCAACAGTTGGTGATTTATCTGCATATGTTTTTGCTGGATTCTGGGATACTAGAATGAATGAAGATAAAGATGGTTACGAATGGTATCCATTATTAGCAAATGAAAAACCAGTTGCTCAAAATGCAGATGAAGATGGTTTAGCTACAATTTACAAATTTGAAGTTAAAGTTGGCTCACAATTAAAATATGCTACTATGACTAAAAATGAAAAACTTGCTAAATACAACAACCAAGAAGTTAAATTAGAAGACTATTTAACTCCATGGAAAGAAATGTTTAACAAGTCTAATGGTATTGAACGTGGTTCTGAAACATTAACTGGTGCTGGTTCAATTAAGGGTATTGGTGCTTATTATCAAGCAACTGAAAATGGATTTAATGAAGAAGCATGGAACAATGTTGGAATTAAAGCTACTGAAGAAAATGGTAAAGCTTATTTACAATTTGAATTCAATGTAAAATGTAATTCATTCTATGCAATGTATTATTTAGCATCTAGTTTATATACTCCAATTCCTGCATCATTCTTAGAAGAAATTGGTGGTTTAGCTAAATATGGTACATTCTCTGAAGATAACAAATTATCTCCAGTTGATACTTGCTTATCTACAAGTTTCTATGTATTAGAAAAATGGGAAAACAAGAAAGAAATCGTTTATAAGAGAAATGAAAACATCAAAGATGGTGATCGTTATGCTATCGAAGGTGTTTACATTGAAATCTTAGAAGCTGCTAAAACTGATAATGAAGCTGCTTTCAAAGAATTCTTAGCTAATAAGATTGATGCTACATCAATTCCATCTACTCAATTAGATAAATACAAGAGTGATCCTCGTACTACTACAACATTAGATAGTTCTACTTTTAAATTAAACGTTAACTCTTGTACTCAAGAAGAATGGATTGCAATGTTTGGTGTTAATGGTACTATTACTCAAACTGCTCCTGATAAATATTGGCAATGTGAACCTATTATGAGTAATAATAATTTCTTACGTGGTTTAAGTTATAGCTTAGATAGAAAGAATTTAGCAGAATTAATTGGACGTTCTGCAACTGGTGAATATTTTGGTAGTGCTTACTTATCAGATCCTGAAAATGGTGTTGCTTATAACTCAACTCAAGCTCATAAAGATGCTGTTGCTACTTTATTAGAAGGTACTGATGGTTATGGCTATAGCTTAGCTTTAGCTAAAGAATATTTCAAGAAAGCTTGTGATGAATTAATCGCTGCTGGCACTTATAAATCAGGTGATGAAATCACTATTGAAATTGCATGGCAAACTCAAGCATCTGTTGACCGTGAAGGTGCTGCAATTGAAAAATATATCACTGATGCATTTAATGCTTGTGGTGGTGGATTAACATTAAAAGTTAAGCATTTTCCATGTGCTGTATGGTCAGATGTATATTATAAGAAGATGATGGTTGGTCAATTTGACTTAGGTATGGGTTCTATTTCTGGTAATGCTTTAAATCCTATTAACTTCTTAGAAGTTTTAAGAAGTGACAACACTTCTGGATTTACTCTAAACTGGGGTGCTGATACTTCTGTTGTTGATGGTACATTGAAATATGATGGTAAAGATTGGTCATATAATGCATTATGGCAAGCTGCTGACCAAGGTGCTTTTGTTGCTGATGGTAAATTAGGAACTACTTATAATGCTGATTTAGTTTCTTCTAAACATAATGAAGATGGTACAAGAACTGTTAAATTCTTAGTTAACGTTGTTAACACAGAAGATGGACAAGTTAAGACTGAATTAACTGACGTAGTTATTTGTTGGTATGATTATACTGAAGCATATGAAGAAGCTGCATTAGAATGGACAGTTGAAGAAGGTACTGGATATGTTGTTGCTACAGTTCCTGCTGAAACTGAAAGCAAATATTTAGGTACTATCGGATTTGACTTATACTTCTCATCTGAAATTTGTGGTGCTCCTACAACAGTTTATAGTTCATTCTATTCTTACACTAAAGCTTATGATGAAGAAACTGGTGAATTATTAGATACATGGTTTGAAGAAACTAATGAAAATCCATCTGCTCCTGTTTCTGAATCTGGTGAAGCTATTTCTTATGTTGCTGCTTCATATGAAGAAAGAACAATTATTTGTGCTGCATTAGAAAAATGGGCTGTAGAAAACTTCATTACTGGTTTAACATTATATGGTGATGGTGGTTATGTAATGTATCAAGATCGTTTAGTTCCTGGTTCTGGATCATGGGATAACTATATTCCTGGTTATGGATTCGGTGTTCAAGCTGAAGGTGCTATTACTAAAGCTTTAGGCGCATAATCAGCAATTATTATTTAATAGATAATCTAAAAACAAAATAAAAGAGTGTAATTAGCACCTCTCTTGAGGTGCTAATTCCCTTTTTATCATATTATTTACATCATTATATTTTATAAAGAAGTGTTATAATTCATTGTTTGGTTATATTTGACTTACTTTATATTTTTTTTTAAGTCTTGATAAAATAATGTTTTTTATATTTCTTTATGAAATATAATATGTAAAAATAAAAATTAGAGGAGTGATTAATTCATGGTTAAATATGTTTTTAAAAGAATAGGCTTAGCGTTTGTTACTGCGTTTATTATCTTATCTTTAACATTCATTTTAATGAAACTTTTGCCTTTTTCAATGCCAGTTGGTACTGAGCCTCAATGTTATTCATATTTTCAAGGTCAAGTGAATCAAGGATTTGTTAAGGAGTTTCAATTAGGTATAAAAGATTATGATATGTTAAGTAATGATTCTGAAGATAATACTTATCGTGCTGCATTTGAAGCACAAAATGGTGATATTTTATGGATGTCAAAAACTGTTGTAGCTGGTAAAACAGTTGTTATTACTGAAACTCCAGTTATGACACAATATTTCAGTTGGTTAAGAAATATCATTACTAAATGGGATTGGGGTACTTCAACTTATATTAAAGTTAACGTTGGAGCAATTCATATTATTGGTGAACGTTTACCAACGACAATTAAGATTAATGTTTTGTCAGTAATTTTCTCTGTTCCCCTTGGTATTTTATTAGGTATTTGGGCAGCATTAAAGAAAAATACTACAACTGACCACATTATTTCTACATCAATTATGGTTTTTATTTCAATTCCAAGTTTCGTTCTTATTACATTTTTGATGTTAATTTTCTGTTATAGTTTAGGATGGTTGCCTACACAATGGCCTGGTGATTCCGCATCGCAAACTGATAAGATTTTAGGTTATATTTTACCTTTATTCTGTTTATCATTTGGTTCAATTTGTGGTTACTGTCGTTTTACAAGAGCAGAACTATGTGAAGTAATGTCTAGTGAATATTTGTTATTAGCTAGAACTAAAGGTTTAACTAAGAAACAAGCAATTTTACGTCATGCATTACGTAATGCTATGGTTCCGATTGTTCCATCTATTTTGGCTGAATTCATTGGTATTCTTGGTGGATCAATGATTTTAGAAAGATTATATGGTATTAGAGGAATTGGTGCCTTATTTGTTGATGCATTAAATAGTAAAGATTATAATGTATTATTTGTAGATATGGCTATTTTTACGACAATTAGTTTGCTTGCTGGTGTAATATTAGATATTTCTTACGGATTTATTGATCCAAGAATTAGAATGGGGGCAAAAAAATAATGGAAGATAAAAGATTATATGATGCCTATGGTAATGAGATTGAAGTTAGCAAGAATGATTTTAAATTAGTTCAAGTTGACAAAAAGATCCATGACAAAAAATTTGAAACAAAAGCTACTACTTATGGTAAAGATGCTTTAAAGAGATTTGCGAAGAACAAGTCTTCAGTTGTAGGTTTCTTTATTATCGCTTTATTATTGCTTTTAGCGTTAGTTTATCCTGTAGTATCTCCTTATGATGTTGATTCAATTCATCCAAAAGAAGCACTATTATCTCCAAAACTTTTTGAGCCAAAAGAAGGTTCATGGAGTACTGCTTGGAATGGTGCAAAAATTCTTAGTGGAGTTAAATATGATGAAGATGCACAAGCACCGATCAAAGAAATTAATCCTGCAAATGGCCAAAAAGTATATTACAATACTAATGCAATTGTTACTATTGAATTAATTTCTAATAAAATTAATATTATTCAAAATAGTAATGTTAATGCTAGTGGTGGAACATATATTATGGCTGCTCATAAAAAATCTGGTGTTTCTAACCTTTATTTATATGAGCCTATTAATTATAATGTGAGTGATGGTTTTCATTTAACTTTTGAAGTTGGTGATTTAGATTTATCAACTGATAAAGAATTTGAATTTTTTGCTAATAAATTAGGAGAATATCGTGTTTTTATTCAATACGGTGAATTACAACAATCAGGTAAATGGCATAATTATAAAGATAATTCGCAAATTCTTGAATTAATCCCTTGGACAACAGAAACTAAGGTTTATGATATTAATATTAGTGATGTTATTTCTTCTAAAGGATTAACTGAATTAAAAAATGGTCGTATCACTATCGAATTAAAATGCGAAAGTGATTACATCACATATTTACCTATTGAACAATTAGAAGTTACTGTTGATAATGAAACTGCAATGGAACCAGTTTTAGTAAAAGCACCTACTGGTTATTATGTGGAAACACAAATGTTAACTAAAGATGTTTTATCACAACTTTCATTAACTGATGCAAATGCGAAAAAATCTGTTGCTTTACCTAATGATGGATCTGTTCCTCTAACATATTGGAAAGGTAATGCTAATAAATATGTTGCTGGCGCAGGTGATGTATTATGTAACTTTGTATTTGATTATTATGAAGATAAATATGGAATGAAAGAAACTGATCTTGTTGATATTAAATTATTAAGAGAATATCGTGACAATGGTTGGTGCTCATTTGACGATTCTTCTGCAGAATCAATTAAGACTACTTTTAAAGTTTTAGATGAAAAATGTCCTGTTAGTGAGATTGTTTCTTCTAATAGTATTACTGACCCATTAGGAAACACATCAATACATATTGTTTCTAAAACAGTTATGTATAAATATTATGGATATAGTTCAATGCCAAAATACATTTTAGGATCTGATGATAAAGGAAAAGATTTAATTACTAATACTTTTAAAGGATTACGTACTTCATTATTATTATCTATATGTGTAAGTGCTGTTTGTTTATCATTTGGTTTATGTTGGGGTGCTATTTCAGGCTATTTTGGTGGTAATGTCGATTTATTTATGGAACGTTTCTGTGATATTTTAGGTGGTGTTCCTTGGATTGTTGTTATGACTTTAGCAATCTTATTATTAGGAAATAATATCTTAACATTTGCGATGGCGCTATGTTTGACTGGTTGGATGGGAACTGCTGCTCGTACACGTACGCAATTCTATCGTTTTAAAGGTCGAGAATATATTCTTGCTAGTAGAACATTAGGTTCATCAGATAAGAGATTAATTTTCCGTCATATTTTACCTAACTCTTTAGGTACAATCGTTACTGGTAGTGTCTTATCTATTCCTAGTGTTATGTTTAGTGAAGCAACATTATCGTACTTAAATTTAGGTTTACAAGGTGTTGATTCATTTGGTATTATTTTATCAAATAACCAACAATATATTAATTCTCAACCTGCATTAATTATATTCCCTGCGATAATAATTTCATTAATTATGATTTCATTCAATTTATTTGGTAATGGATTACGTGATGCTTTAAATCCATCATTAAAAGGAAGTGAATAATATGGCTTTACAAAATAAAGAAAATCAAGAACAAGAAAAAGTATTAGAAGTCAAAGACTTAACTATTTCATTTACTACTGATAATGGTTTAGTTCGTGCTGTTCGTGGTGTTTCTTTTGATTTATATAAAGGTGAAACATTATGTATAGTTGGTGAATCTGGTTCTGGTAAATCAGTTACAAGTAAAGCTATTATGGGAATTTTAGCTGGTAATGCGATTGTTGATAAAGGAAGTATTTTCTATGAAGGTGAAAACTTGGTAGAAGTATCTGAAGATGAATTCCATCGTATTCGTGGTAAGAAAATTGGAATGATTTTCCAAGATCCATTATCAAGTTTAAATCCGATTGTTCGTATTGGAAAACAAATCACTGAAGCTACATTAATTAATGCTGATAAATTAAAAATCATGTATAGTGATTTAATTGCAGAAGAATTAACTGCATATAAAAATGCTATTGCACAATCACAATTAACGATTAAAAAAGCTAATTTCAGCTATAATATTTTTCTAAAAAGTCTTGAAAATGATAATACATTATCAAAAGAAGATAAGAAGAAAAAAATTGCTGTAGAAAAAGCTAATCGTAACAATTTGATTAGTGCTGCCAAAGAACAATTAAAAGAAACTTTGCCTCCACTAAAAGAAAAATTAGATGCGAAAAAAGTAGAAGCTAAGAAAGAAGTTAAAGAATACAAAGCAAAAGTATTAGCAGAATATAAAGAAAAAGCTAATCAACTAAAAGAAAAACTTGCAAATGAAGTAGATTCTAAGAAAAAACATGAAATTAAGAAGGAAATTTCTGCATTAAAAGATGAATATACAAACAAATTAAAAGTAACGAAAAAAGAAGCTAAACGTATAGCTATTGAAATTATGCGTGAAGTAGGTATTCCGGAACCTGAAAGAAGATTCAAACAATATCCATTTGAATTTTCTGGCGGTATGAGACAAAGAATCGTTATTGCAATTGCATTAATTGCTGCTCCTGATATTTTAATTTGTGATGAACCTACAACTGCATTAGACGTTACTATTCAAGCGCAAATTCTTGAATTAATCAACCGTATTAAAGCAGAAAGAAATTTATCTTGTATTTTTATCACTCATGACCTAGGTGTTGTTGCTAATATGGCTGATCGTGTTGCTGTAATGTATGCTGGAAAAATCGTAGAATATGGTAAATCTGAAGAAGTGTTCTTTGATCCAAAACATCCTTATACTTGGGCATTATTATCAAGTATTCCTGATGTTGATAGTAAAGAAAAACTTGAAGCTATTCCAGGTACACCTCCTAACATGATTTATCCACCTAAAGGTGATGCATTTGCCTTAAGAAGTAAATATGCAATGGAAATCGATTTTAAATACGAACCACCATTCTTTAAAGTTTCAGACACTCATTATGCTGCAACTTGGTTACTAGCAGAAGGTGCTCCAAAAGTTGACATGCCTAAGATAGTTTCTGAAAGAATTAAAATTGCTTTGAAGGAGGAAAAATAATGTTGAAAAATGAATCATCAGATTTCCGTTTACAAGAAGAAGTTAATGAAAGAACTAAAGCTGATGCTGAAGGTAAAATAATTCAAGATGAACATGAAGATCTTATGAGTAATTCTGAATTAAATCCTAGTAATTATAATAAGAAATATAATGTTAATCCTCGAGTTAAAGAAAAACCTGAATTAAGAGATAAAAATATTTTATTATCTGTTCGTCATTTAAAACAGTTTTTCTTCTTTGGAAAAGGTCCTAGAAGAGCAAAATTAAAAGCTGTTAGTAATGTATCATTTGATTTATATGAAGGTGAATGCTTAGGTATTGTAGGTGAATCTGGATGTGGTAAAACTACTACAGGTCGTTCTATTATTAAATTATATGATATTACTTCAGGATCTATTTATTATCGTGGATTTAGAATTTCTGCTGGTAAAAGATGGAATCAAAAAGAAATCAAATGGACTAAGATTCGTTGCCGTTTAAAGATTAAAGAATTAAATAAATTAAGAGACGACGAATTAAATGCATTAGATAATACGGCTGCTAATTATGAAGATAAGAAACAAGATATAATTAGAAAATATATTGATGAGATTTCAATTCTTAAGAGTAATGTAGCAAAAATTTGTCATGAACAAAGAGAAAAGATTAAGCAAATTAAATTTGATAATAAGCATGTTAGTCGTAAACTAATGAATGAAATTCAAATGATTTTCCAAGATCCTATTGATTCATTGGATCCACGTATGACGGTTGAAGATATTATTCAAGAAGGATTAATGATTCAAGGTTTTAGAAACAAAGCTGAAAATCATAAGAAAGTAGTGGAAATGCTTGAAAAAGTAGGCCTTGTAGAAGAACATGCTTCACGTTATCCACATGAATTCTCTGGTGGACAACGTCAAAGAATTGGTATTGCACGTGCATTAGTTATGAATCCAAAACTACTAATTTGTGATGAACCAATTAGTGCACTTGATGTTTCAATTCGTGCGCAAATTATTAACCTATTAAATGATTTAAAACAAGAATACGGATTATCAATAATTTTTATTGCTCATGATTTATCTGTTGTTAAATATTTCTGTGATCGAATTGTTGTTATGTATTTTGGTAAGGTTGTAGAAATGGCAACAAGTGATGAATTGTTTAAGTTCCCATTACATCCTTATACTAAATCTTTGCTTTCAGCAATTCCAAAACCAAATCCATTAACAGAAAAAACTAGACAAAGAATTACATATAATCCTGCTTTAAGTGATTATTCTACTGATAAGCCATCTTTACAAGAAGTAAGTCCTGGACACTTTGTATATTGTAATAATAAAGAATTTGCTGAATATCAAGAAATAATAAAGAATGCGCAAATTTAAAAATCTATTTTTCCATTCTCCAAAGAAATATATTATTTCATTACTCATTGGATTAATCATCACTTTATGTTTCTTATTCCAAAGTAATTTTGTTTATTTAAGAAATTATGTAGATGGTTTATTTATTGGTGGTGCTACTATATTCTTTGTTGGTGCTTTGAGCTTAGTTTCATATTTCGGTGCATTTGATTTATTTTCTTACAATATTAAAAGATTTTCCAAAGATGGAAGAGATAAATATAAATCATTATATGATTATACAGTTATAATGAAAGAAGAAAGAAAAAATTTGGACTATCCATTTATTCCTTATTTTGTTGTGGGAACAATTCTGTTAATTATTTCTGTAATATTATTTATGTTTATGTAAAAGGATAGGTTTTCTATCCTTTTTTTCGATATATAATCATTATTACTAGTTTACAATTTAGTTTTCATTTTTTGGTTTTTTTATTGACTTTTTTATTGTTTTTTTGTATAATATTTAAGAATTAATAACTTAATAAATAATATTAATGAAAAAGAGGAGTAATATTATTATTTTTAAAGAGAACAGTTGTTTGGTGAAAAACTGCATTATAATAATATGAAGGTAGCTTTGGAAATGAAATATTGAACTAATAGTAAATATTTCCGTGTATTAATAATCGCGTTAAGATTAATTGAGAGTAAAAATAAAAATATCAAAGATGATAGCTTTATTTTTAAACTAAGGTGGTACCACGGATCATTTCGTCCTTAGATGTAAAAGTTCATTACGTCTGAGGACTTTTTTATTTATTAATTATTTATTAAAAATTACAGGAGTTAAATTATGAAATTAAAAGATTTATCTACAAAGTATGATTTTAAAAGTGTAGAAAGTGGAAAGTATGAAACTTGGGTTGAAAAAGGCTATTTTACTGCTGGAGACATTAGTAAAAAACCTTACACAATTGTAATTCCACCACCAAACATTACTGGTCGTCTTCACATTGGGCATGTTTTAGATACAACTTTACAAGATATTATTATTCGTCGTAAAAGAATGCAAGGTTATGATGCCTTATACTTACCAGGTATGGATCATGCTAGTATTGCTACACAAGCAAAAGTTGAAGCGGAATTACGTCAACAAGGAATTTCACGATATGATTTAGGTCGTAAAAAATTCTTAGAATGTTGTTGGGATTGGAAAGAAAAATATGGTGGTATAATCCATGACCAATGGAAAAAAGTAGGAATCAGTGTTGATTATACTCGTGAAAGATTTACATTAGATGCTGGTTTAAATAAAGCAGTTAATGAAGTATTTGTTAGAATGTATAATGAAGAATTAATTTATCGCGGTGAAAAAATTATTAATTGGGATATTCAAAGTAAAACTGCTTTATCAAATATTGAAGTAGAATATAAAGATATTGAAGGTGCTTTCTATCATTTTATTTATCCATTTGTTGATGAAGAAGGAGGATTAGAAATAGCAACCACTCGTCCGGAAACAATGTTTGGTGATACAGCTATTATGGTTCATCCAGATGATGAAAGATATCAAAGATATATTGGTAAATATGTATATATTCCTGGTACAGATCGTAAAATTCCAGTTATTGCTGATGAATATGTTGATCGTGAATTTGGTACTGGTGTTGTAAAAGTTACTCCAGCTCATGATCCTAATGACTTTGAAGTTGGCGTTCGCCATCATTTAGAACATCCATTATGTATGACAGAAGATGGTCATATGAATGAGTTGGCTGGCAAATATCAAGGAATGGATCGTTTTGAATGTCGTAAGGCTGTTACTAAAGACTTACAAGACTTAGGTTTATGTCCAAAAGTTGAAAAGATGATTCACTCTGTTGGTCATTCTGAAAGAACGGGTGTTGTTGTTGAACCTCGTTTATCTAAACAATGGTTTGTTAAGATGAAACCATTAGCAGATATGCTAATTGAATTCCAAAAAACTGAAAATAAAGTAATTTTTGTTCCTGCTCGTTTTGAAAACACTTTATTACAATGGATGTATAATATTCAAGACTGGTGTATTTCTCGTCAATTATGGTGGGGTCATCAAATTCCTGCTTGGTATCGTGGAGATGAAGTATATGTTGGTATGGAAGCTCCAGAAGGTGAAGGATGGGTTCAAGATGAAGATGCTTTAGATACATGGTTTTCAAGTGGATTATGGCCATTCTCAACATTGGGTTGGCCATCAGAAACTAGTGATCTTGCTAGATATTTCCCAACTGATACATTAGTTACAGGATACGATATTATTCCATTTTGGGTTGCTCGAATGATGTTCCAATCTGAATATACACTAGGAAAAATTCCTTTCAAATATTGTTTAATCCATGGCTTGATTCGCGATGAATTAGGACGTAAAGTTAGTAAATCATTGGGTAATGGAATCGATATTTACGAGGCGTTTGATCAATATGGCGTTGATACAATTCGTTACTTCTTAACAACAAGTGGTACACCAGGTCAAGATTTAAGATATTCTACTGAAAAGATCGAAGCTGCTTGGAATTATGTAAATAAAATTTGGAATATTTCGCGTTTTATTGGTATTAATTTTGAAAATGTTGGTTATGAAAATCAAGAAATTAATGATCAATTATTAGAAGATATTGACAAATGGATTTTGTTACGTTTGAATCAAACTATTAAAGTTGCTGATTATAATTTTGATAAGTTTGATTTTGGAGAAGCTGCTAAAGCAATTTACAAATTTACTTGGTCTGATTTTGCTAATTGGTATATAGAAATGACAAAAGTTAAATTTTCATCAAATAATAACGAAATTAAAGTTAATACTTGTGCCGTATTATCTTATTGCTTAAAGGCTATTCTTAAAATGTTGCATCCATTTATGCCTTTCTTTACAGAAGAAATTTATCAAATGTTTAATGATAAATCGATAGTAATTAGTGATTGGCCTGTTGTTGTAGAAAAATACAACTTTAGTGATGTAGAAAAACTAGAAACATTATTTGACATTATTACATCAGTTCGTAACATTCGTGCAAGTAAAAATGTACCAATGAGTAAAAAGATTGATATTAATCTAGAAATTAAGACAAATGAATTGTATGAGTTAATTTCAAATAATAAAGAATATCTTGCAAAATTCACAAATTATGAATCATTAAACTTATCAATTAATGAAATTGATAAAGATAAATGCGTTACTGCTGTCTTAAGTGATGTAATTGTTATTTTACCATTAGCTAAGTTAGTTGATTTAGCAGAAGAAAAAAATAAATTAATTCAAAATAAAGAAAAGTTAGAAAAAGAAATCGAAAGATGTAATAATATGTTATCTAATCCTAACTTCGTTAATAAAGCACCACAAGCTAAAGTAGATTCGGAAAAAGAAAAACTAGTTAATTATCAAAAACAATTAGAAGAAGTTTTAAAATTATTAGAAAGTTTTAATTAATTATGTATAACTATACTAAAAATCAAGTAATTAGTAATTCTGTTTCCTTTGATCGAAAAATAGCTTTAGAGTATTTAGCTAATTCATATGAGGCTTATTATTCAATTGCTATATCTTATATTAAAAACTTTGCAAATTTGCAAACAAAGATAGATAATTATTTGAAAGATCAAAATTATTATGACTTGATGAAGATGATTCATGATATAAAAGGCACTTCAATTTATACTGGGTGTGAATTGCTACATAAATATTCTACTTATTTACATCAAAAGTTATTTAATAATGATTTTACAAATCTTAATGATGAACTTGATTTAATGGTTAAATTAAATACGATTATAATAAATTATTTAATGGAAGAAGTGAAAAATGCTTAAAGGATTATTAATTGTAAACAACTTTATCAATAATAGAATATCTGATCGATTTCAAGCATTATATGAAATGTTACTTTCATCATTTAAAAAGTACAATTTAGAACTAGAACTTAAGACTAATGCGGAAATATTATCTATAATTGATGAAGATATTAAAGAATTGTATGATTATGTTTTATTTTGGGACAAAGATATTTTCTTGGCAAAACATCTTGAAAATCTTGGGCTAAAAGTTTTTAATTCTTCACATGCAATTGAAATTTGTGATGATAAGGCTAAAACAGCTTTAGCTTTAGAAAATAATCATATTCCAATGCCTAAAACAATTATTGCACCATTTTCATTTGATAATTATGATTTTGATTCTAATAATAATTTTGATTTTCTAAATACTGTAGTAAAAAAGTTAGGTTTTCCACTAATCATAAAAGAAGGAAAAGGATCTTTTGGAGAACAAGTATATTTAGTTCATAATCTTCTTGAAATGAAGAATATCTTAAAAAATATCACAAATCGCTCTGTTATTTTTCAAGAGTATATTTCTAGCTCCTATGGATTTGATACGCGTATCATGATTTGTGGTGGTAAATTCTTAGGTGCTGTAAAACGTATTAGCCAAACAAATGATTTTCGTTCGAATGTTTTACAAGGTGGTATTATGGAACCTTTTGTTCCTAATCAAGAGTTTATTGATTTAGCGATAAAAGTTTGTGATATTATTGGCTTAGATTTTGCTGGTGTTGATTTAATGTTTTCAAATGATAATAGACCAATTTTTTGCGAAGTTAATTCTAATGTTCATTTCAAAACATTTTATAAAACTACAGGAATTAATCTTGCAAATGCAATTGCAAAATATATTATTGAAAAATTACAATATGAAACTAAATGATTTAAAAAATCAGTCTTAAAGATTAATCTTTGAGACTTTTTTTTACATCTTTCTTATTAATCTTGTTATATAATCTCTTCATAATAAAAATAAGGAGAATAAACAATGATGAAAAGAAAAGATTATGATGTTTTAGGAATTTTACTGGCTGTTATTATTGGCATTTTTTTAGGTTATCTAATTGGCACTAAATTAAATTTTGATGATACTGAAGATGTTATTAGTTCTAAAGAAAGCGAAAAAGAGGAGATTGAATATATTTATTTGCTACAAATTGCTAAGTTTGATAATCCTGATGGTGCATTGAATTATCAGAATATTTTAAAAACAAAAGAAATGGATTGTGTTGTCGTTTTTGATGGTACGTTTTATTATATATATGGGGGAATTGGAGTTACAGAAGAAAGTCTTGCAAATTTACAAAGTAAATTCTATGTTTTAGGATATGATACGATAATTAAAAGAGAATTATTAATTGATAAAGCAAATTCAATTATTGATAATAAAAACTATTATGATTTTTACAGTGAAGCTATTCATAGTCTTTATTTAAGTCTTAAAGGAGATCCATTTACAATTAGCGAAAAATATTATGTTAATCCAATCGATATTGAGTTGTTTACTCAGCTTACAATCTTACAGAATATTAAAAATGACACATTAAAATTAAAAACACAATTGCAGGCTTATAAAATAATTATTGAAAGTTTATAAAAAAAACCAATTTTACATCATAATTGCTAATATATACAATAGCAAGAGGTGTTATTATGTATTATAAAATCAAAGAATTACCAGATGAAGTTAAACCTCGTGAAAGATTAATGGCTTTTGGTGCAAAATCACTAGCAGATTATGAATTATTAGCAATAATTTTACGAACTGGAATTAAACATGCTTCTGTTTTAGATGTTTCAAAAAATTTGATTATAAAAATGCGAAATTTAGGAAATTTTAATGAAGTCACCATTGAAGAATTAAAAAAGATTGACGGTATTGGCGAGGCAAAAGCAATTGAGATATTGGCATCAATTGAATTTGGAAAAAGAGTATGCAAATACAAATCGGAAAAAAAGGCTATAAAATCAATTACTGAAATGTATAATTATATTCGTTATGATCTTGAAAACCTGAAATACGAGGAAATTCGTGCTTATTATCTAGATATAAAAGGTAATATTATTGATTATCGTATTTTAGGAATTGGGAATATAAACTCCTCAACATGTGATGAAAAAGAAATTGTGAAATGGGCTTTAAAACTATCAAGTTCGAATATTATTCTTGCTCACAATCATCCAACAGGAGATTCCAATCCGAGTTATAATGATGTATTTTATACAAAAAGATTACTTGATTTTTGTAAAAAGATGGACATTAATTTAATAGAGCATATTGTAATCGGGAAAAATAATTTTCATTGTATAATTAAAGATTGTATAAAAAAATAAAAAGATAATTATATAATAATATTAATTAATGTATATATTTTTTTGTAATTCATATAATTAGATAGGTGAAAATTATATGAAAAGACTAGATAAGTTTTTAATCAGGTTTTTTGTTGGAACATTAATTTTATTATGTTTAGTAATAGCTGACAAATATCAATATATTGATTTAGATGAATATAAGGAAAAGATATCTAATAATATTAATCCTTTAAATCTAATTAATAAAATAAATGGCAAATTAGAAATAGTTGATTTAGGAACAGAAGAAGAAATAAGTGTTTCCTCAATCTATAAGGAATATCATATAATCGATGAAAATATAAGAAGATATGATTGTAACGAATTTGAACCAGTTAATAATTATATTGCTGGTGTAATAACAAAGATTGAAAGAAAACAGAATAAGACATATACTATAACAATTTTGGGAATTGATAATAGAATTTATCAATATTCAAATCTTGAATCATTTGATTATCATATTTACAATTACATTAAAACCGATGAAATAATTGGTAATGCTAATGATTATTACGAATTGATGATATTAAATCAATGAATATTTTATTAAAAAAAATAAATATAAATATTGATTATAGTTTTATTTTGTTTTCGTTAACACTATTATATATTTATCAAATCT
>JAEDHQ010000021.1 GCA_016296945.1 Bacilli bacterium
ATAATTTTATAAAAAAATTAAACATAATTGAAATAGGATAGAAATTATGATATAATAATCTGATAATGGAGGATAAAATTATGCGTAGAACTATTAGTCGTGTGAAAGTGTTAAGTGAATTATATCAATATGATTTATTGAATCAACAAATAAATATCGATAATTTTGATGAATTATTAAAAGAAGTTGATGATGAACAAATTGAATATGATGAAACTTTTGCGGAAACATTATTTAATGGTGTTATTTCTAATTTAGGCGCAATTGACCGCATGATTGCTCTATGCTTAGAAAACTATCCATTAGATCGTTTATCATATGTTGATAGAAGCTTATTGCGTATAGGTACTTATGAGATGATGTATACTAAAACTCCTCATCAAATTATTATTAATGAAATAATAAATTTATCAAAAGAATATTCTCAAGATGATACAAAAAAAACAGCAAAATTTAATAATGCTGTTTTAGATAGTATTTCTAAAAGAATAAATAAAAAATAGAAAATAATTATAAAGAGAAATAATATCAAAATGAAAGAAATAAAGTATTTAACAGTTTCAGCGTTAAATCGTTATATAGCATATAAAATTGATTCTGATGTTGCTTTAAATATAATCTATATAAAGGGAGAAGTTTCGAATGCCAGAATTTCCAAAGGTCATTTATATTTTATATTAAAAGATGAAGAATCGGAAATTAGCGCTATTATCTTCAGCAATATTTTAAGAAATTCTAATTATGTTCCTAAGGATGGAGCTAAAGTACTGATTACAGGTCAAGTTTCTAGTTATAGTAAAAAGGGAACATACAATTTAATTGTTAATAAAATTAGTGAGTTTGGACAAGGATTAATTTATCAACAATTTTTAGAACTAAAAGAGAGATTGGAAAGAGAAGGATTATTTGCTATTGAACATAAGAAACCAATTCCAAAGTATAGTGAAAGAATATCTGTTGTCACTTCGGAAACTGGCGATGCCTTACAAGATATTCGTTCCACTATTCAAAATCGGTTTCCGCTTGCACAAATATTTTTATATAAAGCATTAGTACAAGGAAATGATGCCCCACAATCTTTAATTAGTGCATTAAAGCGTGCTGATAATGATCGATATGGTGATGTTATTATTATTGCACGTGGCGGTGGAAGTATTGAAGATTTGAATTGTTTTAATGATGAGGACTTAGCAAGGACAATTTATGATTTAAAGACACCGATTGTTAGTGGTGTTGGTCATGAAAATGATTACACGATTTGTGATTTCGTTTGCGATGATCGAGCTCCAACACCAACAGGTGCTGCTGTCAAAGTAACACCTGATAAGAACATTTTAATTCAAGATTTAAATTATACCGTTAATAGAATAAAAAATGCTTTAGTTAAGAAATATGAAAAATTAGAAAATAATTATAATTCTTTAATAAATTCTTATTATTTTAAATCTTTTGATAAAGTTATTGATGAAAAAATTAATAATCTTAATTATTTAAGAAATAAATTGGAAAGTTATTCGCCAATTAATTTATTAAATAATTATCATATTGAACTAAATAATTTAATTAAACGTATTGAAGTATATAATATTGATGAAAGAATTGAAAAATTAAAACAGAATGTTTTTGATAAGAATGAGCAATTAAATAAGTCCTTTGCAAATAGTATTATCAAATATCAAAATAAATTTGTTAGTATTTTAGATAAATTAATTTTAGTAAATCCTTTAAATATCATGAAAAAGGGCTATACATTAGTTTATAAGAACAATAGCTTAGTAACTGCAAGCAACCAATTGTCTAATAATGATGAGGTTAAAATTCAATTTTCTGATGGTTCAGTTAAGGCTATTATCACGACGGATAATAAATAATAATTTAAAAATATCAAAATAATAGGAGACCAATTTAATGGATAAATTTGAAGATTTTCTAAAAGAGTTAAATGATATTATTAGTGAATTAGAAAGTGGAAAATTGACACTTGAAGAATCAATTAAGAAATATCAAAGAGGCTTAGAATTAAGCGACTATTGCAAGAAAAAATTAGAAGAAGCAAAAGAAATAATTGTGTCAAAAGTAGAATAAAATAAAAAGGGTGATAATATGGAGAATTATAAACATATTTATAATATTAAATCTCCAGAATATTTAAAAAATAAATCTATCAAAGAATTAGAAGAAATCGCTTCGGAGATACGCGAGTTTATTATTGATAAAGTTAGTATTACCGGAGGTCATTTATCATCAAATTTAGGTGTTGTAGAAGCAACAATTGCTATGCATTATGTCTTTAACTCACCTATTGATAAACTAATTTTTGATGTCGGACATCAATCTTATGTTCATAAAATATTAACTGGTCGAGCATTTATGTTTGATCAGTTACGAACAATGAATGGTGTTAGCGGATTTCCGAAATATTCTGAAAGTCCTCATGATGTTTATGAAGTTGGTCATTCTTCAACTTCAATAAGTGCAATGTGTGGATTTGTAGAGGAAAGAAAAACAAACAAGAGTATTGGTGAAGTAGTTGCTTTAATTGGCGATGGTTCATTACAAAATGGTCTTTCTTTGGCTGCTTTGAACTATTTAGGGACAAAGAAGAACCAAAAAGGAATCATCATTATCAATGATAATGAAATGTCTATCTCTAAAAACGTTGGTGGCATGGCTCAATGGTTTAATAAACTTAGAATTAAAAAATCATTTAAATTAGTTAGATCATTGACAACAGTTTCTTTTCGAAATGCTATTAAATCAATTGTTTACCGTAATGTTAATATGTTTAACCAATTAGGATTTACTTATATTGGACCAATAGATGGTCATAATTTGAAAGATTTAATTTCCTATATGGATTATGCAAAGAAAAGCAGTAGTTCAATAGTTTTACATATTAAGACAGTAAAAGGGAAAGGCTATAAGTTTGCAGAAGAAGATAATATAGGACTATTCCATGGCGTTAGTCCATTTGATAAAACTACAGGTGAATTTTTAAAGAAATTACCAAATAATCAAATGTCTTTTTCTAAAGCTGTTGGCGGCAGTTTACCTAAATTTATGGATAAATATCCTAATTTGAAAGTAATAACTCCTGCAATGATTTATGGAATGGGATTAACACATGTTTTTGAAAAATATCCAGAACGAACTTTAGATGTTGGAATTTCCGAAGAAAATGCTTGTGTTATGGCTGGTGTGATGGCTCGTTGTGGCAGTATTCCGATTGTGGCAACTTATTCCACATTCTTTCAACGTTCTTATGATCAAATCAATCATGATATTTGTCGTTCTAACGAACATGTTATCTTCTTATTTGATCATGCTGGTTTAGTTTCTGGTGATGGTGATACTCATCAAGGTATTTTTGATATTGCAATGCTATCTAGTTTACCAAATATCACGATTGCATCTCCAGCTAATTTACAAGAATTTGAGGAGGTATTAGAAATCGCCATCCATCACCAAGGTCCATTTGTTATTCGTTATCCAAAATGTGTAATAGATATAAACGAAACTTATAATACAACTTTTTTAAACAAATGGAAAATTGTTCGTCCGATCAGAGAAAAAAATATTTTATGCTATGGCCCTGTTGTTGATCAATTTAAAAAAATTTTGCCTCCTGGTATTGGCTTAATTAATAGTTTATTTATTAAACCTTTTGATGAAGAAATCATAAAAATGCTTAATAATAAAAAATTATTTATTTATGAAGATGTTATTAAAGAAAATTCTTTAAGTACAAAAATTATTGAATACGCGTATTTAAATAAACTGAATATTGAAATTCATAGCGTAGGTGTCGATGATTTTGGTTGCGTTGGAACGTTAGAAGAACTGCACCAAAAATATCATCTATCGTTAGAAGAGTTTATAAATAATATAAAGTAGGTGAAAATATGTTACTTTCATTAACAGTAAAAAATTTTGCAATTATTGATAATATTTCGATTGACTTTAATAAAGGAATGACTGTCTTAACAGGGGAAACTGGTGCAGGTAAGTCCTTAATAATAGATGCTATAGGTTTATTGTTTGGTGATCGTGCTTCTAATGAATTAGTTCGTTATGGTGAAAATAAAGCTATAATCGAAGGAGTATTTTCTGATTATTCAAATAATGTCTGTGAAATATTAGAAAATAATGATATTACGAATAGTGATCTTCTAGTTATTAAACGCGAGATTTATCAAAATGGAAAAAGTATTGCGAAGGTTAATGGGGAAACAATTACATTAAACGTTTTAGAGTTATTATCGACTGAGTTAGGTGATATTCATACTCAATTTGATGTTGTAAAACTTGTAAATCCAAAAAATTATTTTTCATTTATTGATAATGATAGAATTAATTTCTTGTTAAATGATTATAAAGATTTATTAAATAAATATCGTAAAGTTTTTTCTATATATAATCAAAAGAAAGAACAAGAAGGGCTAAATAATCAGAAATTAGATTTTTTAAATTATCAAAAAAATGAATTAGAAAAAGCAAAACTAGATCCTGATGAAGAAGATATTTTAAAAAATGAATTAAATGTCATTAATAATTTTGAAAAGATTTCTGAAAATTATCAAGAGTTTATTGATTTGTTTGCAGATAATAATATAATCGAATCTATTTATGATAGTATAAATGCCTTAAAGAAAAATGTGGAATATAATGGTAAGTTAGAAAATTATATTCAAAGACTTGAAAGTGCATATTATGATTTAGATGATTTAAACCAAGATATCATTTCTTTAAAAAAAGATATTGAATATAATCCACTTGAACTTGATCAAAAGAATGAGAGATTATCAGTTTATTCATCTTTAAAGAGAAAATATAAGATGGATACAAAGCAATTAATTGCTTATTATAATAATATTAAAAAAGAAATTGATGATATTGAAAATTATGATTTTCAAATTAATGAATTAGAAAAACAAAAAAATCAATTATATCAAGAAGTAAAAAAAGTTGCTGAAGAAATTAGTAGCATTAGATTTGAGGAAGCAAAAGTTTTAAAGGATAACTTACTTAAAGTTTTTCCAGAACTTTCTTTAAAAAATACTAATTTAGATATTATCCTAAAGCAAACAGAAAATTTTTATAATAATGGTATTGATGAAATTGATTTTATGATTTCTTTCAACAAAGGTGAACCATTAAAACCGCTTAATAAAACTGCTTCCGGTGGTGAATTATCTCGTTTTATGTTAGCATTAAAAGCAATTAGTTGTCATAAGAATATGCATAAAACGTTCATCTTTGATGAAATTGATACCGGTGTAAGTGGCGAGGTTGCTGGCTCAATTGCTTTGAAAATGAAGGAGATTTCCCAAAACAACCAAGTTATTTGTGTAACTCATTTACCACAAGTAGCATCAATTGCTTCTGAACATCTAAATATTACCAAGAATATTTTAGAAAATAATAGAACTATTACAAATATTAAGAAACTTAATTATGATGAAAAAGTCAATAGTATTGCTTTAATGATTTCAAAAGGAAATATAACTGATGCTAGTATTGCATTAGCAAAAGAATTCTTAAATAATTAGAGGATACTACCAAAAAATACAAACCTTAGTTTATGATGACTAAGGTTTTTTTCTATTCATTTTGGTAATAATATAATTGTAACTAAGGAGTGATAAAATAAAATGAAAAAAATAAATAAAAAAATAATTAATAAAATATTTGTTTTATTTATTGCAATATTTTCTTGTCTTTTAATTCCAATTAGTACAAATGTATATGCTGCTAGTGAAAAACCACGTTTTGTAGTACTTGGTGGTGATTCAATTGGTTTACGTTTAGAAACTGATGTTTATATCACCGGTAAATACGAAGTAACTACTGATACTGGAAGAGTTAAACCATGGAAAGATGCTAATATTATGGTCGATGATATAATTGTGGAACTAAATAATAAAAAAATAAATGGTATTGATGACATTAAAAATATTGTAAAGAGTTGTGATGAAGGCTATATACCAATTAAAGTGAAAAGAAATAATAGTATTATTGAATCAAATATATTAATCATTACAAATATTAAAGGAGATAATACTTTGGGATTATATGTGAAAGATAATGTTTTAGGTGTTGGAACTTTAACATATTATGATTTAAAAACAAAAACATTTGGTGCATTAGGGCATCAAGCGATTAATCAAGAAATTATCAAAGGAAAAATTTGTGATTGTAAGATTAATGGAATCGTAAAGGGAGTGCGAGGACAACCCGGTGAAAAAGAAGCTATATTAGAAAATAATGAAATTGGTGAAATCACCACAAATAATAAGCTTGGTATCTTTGGAAAACTGACAAATTTTGAATTTGATAATAAATATCAATTAGTTCAAGTTGCAAAAGCTAAAGAAGTAGTATTAGGAAAAGCAAATATTATTACTGTTTTAGAAGATAATAAAAAAGAGACTTTTGAAATTGAAATAATAGAAGTTAAAAGTCAATTTTATGAAGATATTAAAGGGATTAAGTTTAGAGTAACTGATCAAGATTTATTATCTAAAACTGGAGGCATCATTCAAGGAATGAGTGGTAGTCCTATTATTCAAAATGGAAAGTTAGTTGGTGCTGTCAGCCATGTTTTAATTAATGATTCAACAATCGGCTATGGGGTATTTTCAGAATGGATGATTAATTACTCATAAATATATTATGATAAGTAAATTTCGTATATATTTGGAACTTTTCGACAAATCCATGTAAAAAGTAGCAATTATCTTGCTGCTTTTTTTTAATTAATTCATTAATTTTTATAAAAAATGTGAAAATATTTGAGAAATACTATAATTTGGTGTAAAATTTAATTGTAATAGAGAAAAGGAGGGTTAGAGATATGAGTGATCTTAAAGTGATTATTGCAGATGATAGCAATGATTTAGTTAAGGCAATGAGCAATTTTATTGAAAAACAAAAAGGATTGGAGGTGGTTTATTGCTGTAGTGATGGTACTAACTTATTAAACTATTTACGAAAAAATAGTTGTGATGTGTTGCTTTTGGATATCTTTATGCCTAGTTGTGATGGGATTAAAGTATTACAAGAATTGAAATTTAATAAAGACTCTTATAATATTCCTAATAAAACAATAGTATTTTCAGCTTTTTCTAATGACAAATTAATGCGTAAAGTATCCGAACTAGGTGCAGACTATTTTATAGTAAAACCAATTAATTATTCTAATTTATTAGATATAATTAAAGAATATAAAACAAAAAATGAAGATCAAAATGTTGTAATCAATGCAATTAATTTAAATAAAAACAATGCTTATGATTTAGATACAGAAATTACAACATTGTTACATGAGATTGGTGTCCCTGCTCATATTAGAGGATATTTATATATCCGGGAAGCTATCATAATGGTTTATAAAAACGTTGAAATATTAGCAGGAATCACAAAAGTTTTGTATCCAGAGATTGCTAGGCGTTATCAAACAACTGCCTCCCGAGTTGAAAGAGCCATTCGTCATGCAATTGAGGTGGCTTGGGTTAGAGGCAACGTCGATGCTATAAGTGATATTTTTAGTTACACAATTAGTTATCATAAAACAAAACCAACTAATTCTGAATTTATTGCGATGATTGCAGATCGTTTAAGAATAATTCATCGCAAAGATATAAATAAACATAAAGAAAACGAAAAAATGAGTGATGTGAAAGCAGTATAAAAAAATCCGATTAGAAATTCTATCCTTTAGAATTAGCTAATCGGTTTTTATTAGTTTTGAATTAATTTTTTTATAGTTGAATAATTAAATAAATTAAAGCACCAACTGAACCTAAAACTGTTAATGCTGCAATCGCAATTGCAAAGATTTTACCAGTTAATGTTTTACTAGGGCTTTGTCTGATTTCAACTTCTTTACCACCATCTAAACGAGTTTTAGTTTTGATAAATGGTTTTTTGTCTTTCTTTTCGTTTTTCACTTTTCTCACCTCTTAAATTGTGGTATAATATTTATTGATAAGTTATTATAACATAAATTTATAAAAAAAGGAAGAGGAAAATGAATAAAATTCCCGGAATAGTTAATAAAATTTCTCGCATTATTTTACATATAGATATGAATGCATTTTTTGCATCTGTTGAAGTTGCAGAAAATGAAGAATTAAGAGGTAAACCGATTGTTGTGGCACATGATGATCCTTTAGATCGTGGAATTATCGTTTCTCCAAGTTATGAAGCTCGAAAGTATGGAATCCATGCCCCAATGATTGTTAGAGAAGCTAAGAAGTTGTATCCACATATTATTGTTATAAATGGACATTATGAATTATATGAGAGATATTCTAATTTATTTAAAGAGTATTTGTTGAAAATTACACCATTAGTGGAAATGGCAAGTATTGATGAAGCATTTATTGATATTACCGACCTAAATTTAGGTGAAAAGACAATTCAACTAGCACAAAAGATTCAAACTGATTTATTAAAATTATATAAATTGCCTTGTAGTATTGGAATTGCTCCTAATAAATTTCTCGCAAAAATGGCTTCTGATATGAAGAAACCTCTTGGAATTACAATTCTAAGAAAACGTGATGTGCCAACCATGTTGTGGCCGTTACCGATTGAGGATTTGATGTATATTGGTAAAAAGACTTCTCCAAAACTAAAAGCAATTGGAATTAACACGATTGGTGATTTAGTTAAAATTGAAAATAAAAAAATTTTAATTGAAACTTTCGGAAATAATTTTTATGAATCGGTTCTTCAACGTGCTAATGGAATTGATGATAGTCCAGTTACAACTGAAAGCAGTATTGCAACATCTGTTTCTGCTGCCCACACTTTTATGAGCCCTATTTATGATCAATCAATCATTTATGAAATGATTAAAGTATTAATTAATAGTGTAAGTTATCGTTTACAAACAGAACACCAAATTGCATTGAATGTCGGTATTCAAGTTCGCTATGCGGATTTATATACGCTTTCTCGTAGCAAGCCTTTATATAAAGCAAGTAATGATGAATATCAATTGTATCAAAATGCAAAAGAAGTTTTTGATGAATTTTTTGATTCTGAAAAAGGAATTAGATTAGTTGGAGTATTCTGTAATCGTTTAATTGCTCAAAAAGATGAGCCTAAACAAATATCAATTTTTGATGATTTAAATGAAATTGAGAAAAAACAAATGGTTAATAAATTACTTAATGACATTAACCAACAATTTGGAAAAAATAGTGTGAAAAAAGGTATTTAATTTTTTTAAAGATTGTGGTATAATCAATAATAATTGGTGATTATTATGAATTTAGGTAAAGTTAGTAAATTTAATATTATTAGAGAAACTAAATTAGGTTATGTCTTAGAAAAAGATTATGTTGAATACTTTTTACATCATAATGAATGTAATGGTAAATTATTATATCCCGGTGATACAGTAGATGCTTTTTTATATTTAGATAAGAAAAATCGTGTTGCAGCTACTTTATTTAAACCATTTATTGAAGCTAATCAAATTGGATTCCTTAAAGTGATGGGTGTAAAACAAGATATTGGTGTTTTTTGTAATATCGGGATAAGTAAAGATATTTTATTAAGTCGTGATGATTTGCCACATTCCTTTAAAGAATGGCCGATTGTTGATGATTTAGTGTTGGCTGAATTAAGAGTCAAGAATAATCACTTAATATTAAAACCTGCTACGAAGATACAAATAATTAAGAAACATTCTGAATTATATGGTGATAATTATCAAAAACTTACCCTTAATAGTATTGTAAGTGGTCGTGTTTATCGAATTACTCCTGATGGAATTAATATTGTAACAGATAATTATGAAATAATATTTATTTTTAAAACAAATTTTAGAAAGAATTATCGTCTAGGGGAAGTTGTGGAAGCAAAGATCATTGATATTCATGATGATGACTATTCTGGAACTATTAATAAAAACAAAGAGTTTCAAATACAAGATGATTTAAAAATCATTGAAGAATATTTACAAGCTAATAATGGTGTATGTTTAATTACGGAAAAAAGTAGTCCTGAATTAATAAATCATTGTTTTAATATGAGTAAATCAGCTTATAAAAAAGCAATAGGTGCTTTATTGAAACAAGGTAAGATTGAAATTACAGATACTAAAATTATTTTAGTAGATTATAAATATTAGAAATTTTAAAATTAAATATTTTATTTATATTAAAAATTGATGAAATAAAGATTAAAACTATCAAATTATAAAGAGAGAGCTAGTTGGTGAGAATGCTTTAAGAAGATTTTTCTTCATAGTTTTAAGAGACATTATGGAGATTTTGATATAGATTAAAGAGTGTTAAATGTAAATATTATTTCCTTTTATAATATTATTTACTTTTAGAATTAAGGTGGCACCGCGGAATTATTCGTCCTTAATGTATCATAGATTATTATTTATGTTTACTTAAGGATTTTTATTTTATATTGTTATTAAGTTTTAATTATTAGATTTTAAATTTTAATTATATTGAAGGAGTAAAGTATGGCACAAAGTATAAATTGTCAAAAAGTTAAGGGGACAATCGATTTTTATGGTGAATTATCTAGTAAAAAAAGATATGTAGAAAATAAAGCACGTGAAATTTGTAAAAAATATAATATGGAAGAAATTATTACTCCAACTTTTGAAAACACTGAGGTATTTAGTCGTAGTAGTGGAGATGGTTCTGATATTGTTAATAAAGAAATGTATACATTCTTAGATAAAAGTGAAAGAAGTATTACATTACGTCCGGAAGGAACAGCGGGTGTTGTTCGTAGTTTCTTAGAAAACAAATTATATGTTAATCCAGGTTTAAAGAAATATTACTATTGTGGACCGATGTTTCGTTTTGAACGTCCACAAGCTGGTCGTTTTCGTGAGTTCTCGCAATTTGGTGTTGAATTCTTTGGTGAAGATAATTATTTACTTGATGCTAGTGTTATTGCTTTAGGAGATAAGATTTTAAAGAGTTATGGATTAAGTGGTAAATATCGTATTTGTGTTAATACTATTGGTGATTTTAAATCACGTCAAGTCTATCAAGTTGCTTTAAAAGAATATTTTTCAAAATATATTGATTCTTTATGCGATGATTGTAAACGTCGTTTAGAAAAAAATCCAATGCGTATTTTAGATTGTAAAGTTGATAAAGAGAGTGAAGTTTTAAAGAACGCTCCAAAGATTAAAGATTATTTAACTGACGAATCGAAAGAATACTTTAAGAATTTACAAGAAGCATTAGCGTATTTAGGTTGTGATTATTATGTTGATGATAATCTTGTACGTGGATTAGATTATTATACTGATACAGTATTCGAATATATTGCTTGCAATGATGATTCAGAGAATTCAATCAACGGTATGGCAATTTGTGCAGGAGGTAAATATGCTGAACTAGTTAGTAAGTTTGGCGGTCCTGATATTTCTGGTATTGGTTTTGCTTTTGGTGTTGAACGTGTTACAAATTTAATGGATAAATTTGGTTTATTTGATGATAATGTTAAAACAAAAGTAGATTTTGTTTTAATAGGCTTGGATAAAGTTGCAAAGTTGTTTACAATTAAATTAGCTAATGAAATTCGCGATTTAGGATATGTTTGCGAATTAGATTATAAAAATACAAGTTTTAAATCACAATTTAAGTTGGTTGATCGCGTAAATGCTAAAAATATACTGATTTTTGGTGAAGAAGAAATTAAGAATAATCTTGTTACTGTAAAGAACAATGAGAATGGTGAACAAAAGTCAGTTAAATTAGATGATTTTTTAGAAAGTATAAAAAAATAGTATAAATTTTAATTTTATAATAAATTATAAGGAGAAATAAATATGGCAATTAGAACACATAATAATGGACAATTAAGATTAGAAAATGTTGGTGAAAAAGTTATTTTATCTGGTTGGGTTGCGAAAAAACGTAACCTTGGTGGCTTAATTTTCATTGATTTAAGAGATAGACATGGAATTACTCAAGTAGTTGCTCGTCCTGAAACTGATGGATATAAAGTATTAGAGGATGTCCGTAATGAATTTGTTATTAAAGTAACAGGAACAGTTTTACAACGTGAGAGTATAAATAAAAATATTCCAACAGGTGATATTGAAGTTGAGGCTGAAGTTGTTGAAGTATTAAGTGAGGCTGAACAACCTCCAATGATCATTGCTGATGAAACTGACGCATTAGAAGATTTTCGTATGAAATATCGTTATTTAGATTTGCGTCGTCCTGTAATGCAAAAGAATTTGATTTTACGTCATCGCGTAACACAAGCAGTACGTAACTATTTTGATTCTTTAGAGTTTGTAGAAGTAGAAACTCCTGTTTTTGGTAAATCATCACCTGAAGGTGCTCGTGACTATTTAGTTCCTTCACGCGTTAATCCAGGCAAGTTCTATGCTTTGCCGCAATCACCACAATTATATAAACAATTGTTGATGGTTGCTGGTATGGAAAAATATTATCAAATTGTTAAATGTTTCCGTGATGAAGATTTACGTGCTGACCGTCAAATGGAATTTACACAAATTGATGTGGAAATGAGTTTTATTGATGAAGAAGATGTATATGAATTAATTGAAGGAATGATTAAACGTGTAATGAAGGAAGCTAAAGGAATTGATATTGAAACTCCTTTTAAACGTATTCCTTTTGATGAATCAATGGCATTATATGGCAATGATAAACCTGATTTACGTTTTGGTTTAGAATTACATGATGTTTCTAAATATTTTGATGGAATTGAATTTACTGTTACAAAAGATTGTTTAGCTAATGGTGGTTTAGTTAAGGGATTAAACGCTAAAGGCGCTGCTTCTAAATATTCTCGTAAAGAAATTGATCGTTTAACAGAAAGTCTAAAGAAATATCGTGCAAAAGGCTTAATGTGGTTAAAATATGAAAATAATGTTTTTTCAGGAAGTATCGCCAAATTTATGAATGAAGAAATCTATCAAAACTTCATTAATGAATTTAACGTTGAAAATGGTGACTTATTATTCTTTGTAGCTGATAAAAAAGATATTTGTAATGCTTCTTTAGCATTTTTACGTAATACTTTAGGTAAAGAATTAGGCTTAATCGATCCTAATAGATATGAATATTGTTGGATTACTAATTGGCCATCATTTGAATGGTCTGAAGAAGAACAACGCTATATCGCTGCTCATCATCCATTCACATGTCCTAAGGATGAATTTAAAGATATGTTATTAACTGCTCCTGAAAAATGTTATTCAAAATGTTATGATATCGTTTTAAATGGCTATGAATTAGGTAGTGGTTCAATCAGAATTCATGATCAAAAAATGCAATCTGATATGTTTAAAGCGATTGGCCTATCAGATGAAGACATTAAGGCTAAATTTGGTTACTTTGTTGATGCATTAAAATTTGGTACTCCTCCTCATGGTGGAATCGCCTTAGGTTTAGACCGTTTAGTGATGTTATTAACTGGATCTTCTTCAATTCGTGATGTTATTGCCTTTCCTAAGAGTGCCAATGCAATGTGCCCAATGAGTGGTGCTCCAACAGAAGTTACAGATTTCCAATTAAAAGAATTACATATCGAAGTTAAAAAATAAAAAAATTATTTAATAATTTATGGAAAATCAATATACAAGAACACAATATTTATTTAATGAGAAATTTCATAAAATTCAAAGTGCAACCATTTGTGTTGTTGGCTTAGGTGGTGTTGGCGGACAAGCTTTAGTTACTTTAGCAAGAACTGGAGTTACGAATTTCATTATTTGTGACTTTGACACTGTCAATATTACTAATTGTAATCGCCAAGTTGTCGCAAATCTAAATACAATTGGCAAACTAAAAACAGATATTTGTGAAGACATTTTAAAAGCAATTAATCCTAATATACAAATTATTAAAATAAATCAAAAGTTTTCAAAAGATTTAGATTTATTTAGTTATCACTTTGATTATTTAATTGATGCCATTGATGATGTAGATAATAAATATCTATTGATTAAGAAGTGTCTTGAAAATGAAGTAAATTTTATTAGTTCGATGGGAACTGCGAAAAAATTTGATTTAAAAAAACTAGAAATTATCGATATAAATAAAACAGAATATGATCCATTAGCAAAAATAATTCGCAAAAAGCTACGTGATGACAACTTAAAGGTTAAATTTAAATGCTTATCAAGTAAAGAAGAAGTAAGACTTAAAGGTACAAATCTTGGTTCTTATATGCCTGTCACTGCCACAGCCGGATTAATGATTGCGGATTATGTAATAAAACAAATAATAAATAATTAATATATATTAAAAATAAAAGGAGAGCAATAATGCGCAAAGATTATATTTCATGGGATGAATACTTTATGGGAGTGGCTCTACTAAGTGCAAAACGTAGTAAAGACCCAAACACTCAAGTTGGTGCTTGTATTGTAAATCAAAATAAGAAAATTGTTGGAATTGGTTATAATGGATTACCATTTGGTTGTGATGATGAAACATTTCCATGGGAAAGAAGTGGTAATTTTTTAGATACAAAATATCCTTATGTTGTTCATGCAGAACCTAATGCAATTTTAAATTCTAATTCACAAACAGTTGGTTGCACATTATATGTATCATTATTTCCTTGTAATGAATGTGCTAAGTTAATTATTCAAAGTGGAATCAAAGAAATTGTTTATATGGATGATAAATACAATGGTACTGAGTCTGATATTGCCTCTAAAAAAATGTTAGATGCTGCGAAGGTATCTTATAGAAAAATGAAAAAAGTCGAAGTAGAACTTAAAAAATAGTGCTATTTTAAAAAAATATTTGAATTTTATTAATTATAAATAGAAAGAAAGGTGAAATAGTTAAGATGTTGAAAAATTATTTTAAAGACTTATGGAATAGATTTATTCATACGCATATTATGACTAAAGTATTTATCTTTCTATTTATTACTTTAGAAATATTTATTTTAGTTATTAGTTTTGTTAAGGTTGACTATACAATTACAACACCAGGATTTTTAACTGAAGCAATGTATATGGTTGATGTGGATACAGAAAATGAACGCGGACATATTTTAACTGTTAGTGTTACAGAATATACTGATGCATCTTTGATTCAATATTGGCTTGCAAAAGGCGAAAAACGTGTTGTCTTAACTGAAAAGAAAGATGATGACCTCACAAAAGAACAAGATAATAAGTATGGCATTATTTCAAAAAAAATTGCAATTAATAATGCGATAATAAATGCTTATGAAGCAGCAAGTTTTGTTGATTCATCAATAAAATTAGTTAAAGAATATAAAGGCATGGTGGTTGCTGTTGTTTCAGGATTAGCAAGTACAGATATTTATCCTGATGATGTAATTACAAAAATTAATGGTGTCTCATTTACATCCCAAGAGCAATTTTATAATGAATACTATCGTTTAGTTGGTTCAGATCGCAAAGGTGCTATATTGAATGAAGGCGATAGTATTGAATTTACTGTTTTACGTTATAATAGTGAGATTCAAAAGGATGTAGAATTAACTAAATCTGCAAAATTATCTAAAAATTCCAATGGTACTTTATCATTAGGATTAACATTATATGAATATGTTACAGTTGATGGTGCTAATTCTTACCCAAAATTTAATATTTTATATAATGAACAATTAGATGCGAAAGGTGGATCTGGTGGAGCTATGATGGCTTTATCAATCTATAATGGATTGTTAGAAAAAGATATAACAAATGGATTAATCATTGCGGGTACAGGAACAATTGGTTTAGATGGTAATATTGGTGCAATTGGTGGCATTGAACAAAAAATTATTAAAGCTTTTATGAGTGGTGTTGATGTTTTTTATGTAGATCAATATGATTATGATGCTGCAATTTCAGCTTGTGAAAAGCATGGTTATAATAAAGATTTAGTAGTTAGTGTTTCTGAATTTACTGATATTTTAAATGATTTAAATGAAAGGGGAAAAACTAATGAACAGTAAAGTTGAAAAAAGTTTTTGGCGTACTGGTAAAGATGATTATAAAAAATTAATGAGTATTAAACTGAAAACAAAAACAAATTTAGGTTCATTTTTATTAGGTTTATTACTTACTGCCCTTATAATTTTTCCAATAGCTTGTGTTGTTTTTCAAGTTATTGAACTGTATTGGTTTAGTCATAAAACAATTGTTTTATTCTTAGCTATTGCTTGGGGTCTATTAATGATAGCTAATGGCTTATCAAATTATATTACAGTTAAAGTTTTAAAAGCGTATGATAAAGATATGACTGATATTCAAAACTTAGATGATAAAGCCATATGGTTTTATCATACATTAAACCCTGGTTTTGGTGCTTTTATGCTTGTTATAATGATATTTTTCTGGGTGAGTGCATCATGAAATTAAAAGAAATTTTATTATACATAGGAATCGTTTTCGGATTAATTCTTGTCGATCAAGTTTCTAAATTTTTTGTTTTTAAAAATTTAGAACTTCGAAGCTATGAATGTATTCCTGGTTTTATTCGTTTTGATGTTTTATATAATAAAGGAGCAATGTTTGGTATTTTCCAAGGAAAAACAGTGTTATTCTTTATTGTGACTGCTATTGGACTTGGTGTTTTTGGATATATGCTTAAATATGGTAATATGAAAGAACATCCTTTTTACACTATGGGCTTATTGTTTATGATTGGAGGAACTATTGGTAATTTTATTGACCGTTTTTTATCCCTTTTTCCATCAACTGGACTTCAAGGTGTAAGAGACTTTATTACTTTTGATTTCTTTAATTTCGCAAGTTTTAATTTTGCTGATATGTGTATGTGTTGTGGAATAGTTATGTTGGCTTTTGATATTATTTTTGGAGATATAGGAAAACAATGGACGTAAAATATTTTAATATTTCAAATGAAGAAAACGAACAAAGAATTGATAAATTTTTAGCTGACAATCTTGAAGATTTTTCACGCACGCAAGTACAACAGTTAATAAAAGATCAAAATGTATTAGTTAATGATAATCCTGTTAAAGCTAATTATTTATTAGAAGCAGAAGATATAATTAAAGTTACAATTCCCGATCCTGTTACAATTGATATAAAAGCTGAAAATATTCCTCTTGATATCTATTATGAGGATGAAGATGTTATTGTTGTTAATAAACCAAGTGGAATGGTTGTTCATCCGGCGATTGGTAATTATAGTGGTACTTTAGTTAACGCATTAATGTATCATTGTAAAGATCTATCAGGAATTAATGGTGAACTAAAAGCTGGAATTGTTCATCGTATTGATAAAGATACTTCAGGTTTATTGGTTTCTTGTAAGAGTGATTTAGCGCAAAAATCATTATCTTTGCAATTCTATAATAAGACAGTTACACGTATTTATTATGCTATTGTTTATGGTGTAATAAACCATAATTTAGGACGTATTGATGCTCCTATTGGCCGTGATCCAGATAATCGTCAACGAATGGCTGTTGTTGATGGTGGTAAACGTGCTGTTACTAATTTTAAAGTTTTACAAAGATTTAAAGAATTTACATTACTAGAATTAAAACTAGAAACAGGTAGAACACACCAAATTCGTGCCCATATGCGTTATATTGATCATCCGGTTGTTGGCGATCCTTTATATGGTCCTAAAAAAGTAATTGGTGATCATGGACAATTTTTACATGCGAAAACATTAGGATTTCAACATCCTAAAACTGGTGAATTTTTGGAATTTGATTCACCACTCCCAGATTATTTTGTAGAATTCTTAAATACTTTAGAATAAATATGGATAATTATTTAGGCCCCTCTATGCGTAAAAATAAAAATAAGTCTTTTTGTAAAAACTTTTTACCAAAAGATGGTTTTATGAAGGTTGATTTTATTGATATTATCGATGGTGATACTGCATATTTTAGAATCAATGGTTTTTCTGAATCTGTACGTTTTATGGTGATAAATGCCCCACAAATATATCCAACAGAAGAACCATTTGGAATTGAGGCGAAAAATTTTGCTTATAATCTTTTAAAGAATGCAAAAGAAATATACTTGGAAAGTGATAAACATAACAATTTATATGATGATACTTTAAATAAAAGATTATTAGCATGGATTTGGGTAGATGGTAAATTATTAAATTATCTAATTGTAAAAGCAGGTCTTGCTACAAACAAATATATTATCAATCCAAATATGAAATATTTAGATTATTTAAATGAAGCACTAGATTATGCGAAAAGTCATAAGTTAGGTTTACATCAAGATATATAGGTACATTCTTTGTTTATGTACCTTTTTTTATTTCTATTATTAAAACAGATCTAACTAATAATGATGAAATAAAAATTGTTTTATATAATTTTTTAAGTATATAACTAAAGAAAATGATATAGTAATTGAAGATAATTTTTTAAAACATTAATTATATGACATCTCAACCTCCATAAAATTTTAAATAAACAAAAAATTCAGGAGATGAATTTTCTCCTGAATTTATTAGTTTCTTCTTTATATTAGATACACAATTGCTGTTACTAACGATAAATATCTAAATTTTTAAATTTAATTTTCGCAATATTTTTAAATCCGTTTAGTCCTTTTTCCATAAAAATCTTCTTAATTGCTGTGTCAACTGGTTTTCCTGCTCCCTTTGGCAATTCGAAACCAACAAGTTCAGATAATTCATCCATCATTTTTAAAAATTCATAACGAGCAATAATACTTGCACAGGCAACACTTAAATATTTGTTCTCAGCTTTTTCTTCTAAAATAACATCCCTAGCTACATTTCTTTCATTCTTTAAATAATTAAAGTAGTTTGATGAAGTTGTGAATGCATCAATGATAATTCCATCGTATATCTTTACTTTTTGTTTCATTGCATTGATAACTGTATTATGAAGAAGAGCTTTAATTTGATTCATATTGTATTTTTTTTGAATAGAAAGAAAATTAAATTTTAAACAATCTAATTTAAATACAGTATAAGGAATTGTTTTCATAATTACTGGAGCTATTTGATTGATCTTATAATCAGTTAATGCTTTTGAATCTTTCACTCCAAGTTTTTTAATTAGGGAGATTTTATCTTTGGAAACAAATGCGCCAGCAACCACAATTCCTCCAAAGAAGTCACCAGTTCCGACTTCATCCGTGCCAATTAAAGATTGGATAATATAATTATTAATTTGTTGTTTTATGGGATTATCTTTAAGTTTTGATTCGATATTTAGATCATTACATATTTCTTGATACAATAATTCTTCATTTTTGCCTTGGATTAATAAGGTATTTGTTTTATAAATTGTTATCGTGCAAGTATTGATTTTTGCTTGAAATAGTGTATAATTATTAAAAGGTGTAATTTGATAATCATTGAATTTATTGCATAAATAATCTACTTGTAGTTGAGTTAATGCTAGTGAATATCCCATAAATGCCAACCGAAAAATTCCTTTCATTTTCTACTAAAAGTATATCATAAAAATTAAAAAAAAGAAAGAGAAAATATTAAGTATGAGAAAATACGAAAAAATTCTTGAACTGGATAAAATAATTTTAAAACTTCAAAATGAAGTTGTTACGAATAAAAATTATGAAATTATCAATGATTATTTTCATAATGAAGATTCTTTGTTATCTGATAATTATCTAGAAATAGAAGAAATGCTTAATCAAACTGATGAAGCTGCAAAGATTATTCAAAGAATGGGACGATTTCCATTACTTTTTGATACTAATATTGATTTTTACATTAATAAAGCTACTAAAAATGGGATTTTACAAATCGATGAAATATTGGAAATTGGTAAACTTCTAGATACTGTAAAAAATATTATTATCTTTAATGAAACATTAGTCAATAATCAAATTGATAATTATCATTTTAATTGTTATGTTAATCAAATAAATTATCCAAAAGATCTTAATTTAAAAATAAAAAATTCAATTAATAATTTTGGTGAAGTGCTAGATTCCGCTAGTCCTAATTTAGAATTTATTCGTCGCAGTATTCGAAATACTGAAAAAGGAATACAAGCTAAACTTCATGAAATTGTGAGTAAAAATAGTTCAAAATTATCACAAAGTACAATATCAATACGTAATGATCGCTATGTAATTCCTGTAAAAAATGATTTTAAAAATAGTGTAAAAGGAATTATTCATGATGAATCGGCATCTGGAGAAACAGTTTTTATCGAACCAGCGATCATTTGTGAAATGAATAATCAACTAAATAAACTCAAAGAAGAAGAAAAGAAAGAAATATATAGAATTTTAAAAGAACTTACTTCAATAATTGGTAGCTATTCAGAAGTTTTATTAATTGATTTTGATATTATTGTTCGTTTAGATTTAATCTTTAGTAAAGCTAATTTATCACTTAAATATAATGGTAATAAACCAAAAATAAATGATCAGGGACGAGTAGAAATGTTAGCTTGCTATCACCCATTATTAAACGTAGAAAAAATTATTACTAATAATATTTTTATTGGTAAAGATTATCAAGGTATTATTATTACTGGTCCTAATACCGGTGGAAAGACCGTATTACTTAAGACTATTGGTTTATTATCACTTATGATAAAAATGGGACTATTAGTTCCTTGTAGTAGTGAAAGTGATTTAGCAATTTTTGATGATGTTTTTGCAGATATTGGAGATGAACAAAGTATTGACCAGAATCTTTCGACTTTCTCATCGCATCTTAAAAACGTCAATGAAATAATGAATTTAGTTAATCAGAATTCATTAGTATTATTAGATGAATTAGGAAGTGGAACAGATCCGCAAGAAGGTGCTGCTTTAGCAATTGCAATCTTTGATTATTTGATTAACCGTAATTCTTTAGTTATTGCATCATCTCATTACGCTGAATTAAAAATTCATGCTTATGAGAATCCAAAAATCATTAATGCAAGTGTTGAATTTAATGCGGAAACATTAAGACCAACATATAAATTATTAATTGGTGTTCCTGGTGAAAGCAATGCTTTAAAAATATCAAAGATTTTAGGTCTTCCTCAAGATATTATTGATAAAGCAGAGAATTATGCATATAATAACAATAACGAAATTGATTTAACGTTAGAAAAATTGATTAATCAATCAGCTACATTAGAAAAGAAACTTAACGAGATTAGAGATAAAGATTATCGCTTAAGCAAAAAATTAGAAGAAGTAAATAAGATTAAAGAACGCACTGCTATAGAAAAGAATAAAGTTTTAGAAGAAGCTAGTATTCAAGCTGATGAAATAATTAAAAATGCAATGAAACAAATTGATTCTTTAATGGAAGAATTGCAAGAGATGAAAAATCGTGATATCAAACATCATGAGATTGCAACCTTGAAACATAAAGTTAAAGAATTAAAAGATAGTACTAATATCAAAATGGAAGTTATTCCGAATAACACTGAGATTAAAGTTGGGGATCGTGTTTTTATTGAAAGTTATAATACATCAGGTGAAGTAATTAAGATTAATAAAAATCGCTATGATGTTTCTGTTGGAAACGCCACAATCACAGTAAAAAAGGATGATATTCGTTTAACTAATCAAGATGTTCCCGTTCAGTTAGTTAAAACCACACATCAATTTGCTCCTCGTAAAACTGTTAAATTGAGTCTCGATTTACGAGGAATGCGTTACGAAGATGCTGAAGGATTGATTGATGATTATTTGTATGATGCATATTACGCGGGATTAAATCAAGTTAGTATCATTCATGGATTTGGAACTGGTGTTATAAGGGAATTAGTACAAAACAAATTAAGAAATAACCATAACGTTGCATCATTTCGTTATGGAGGACAAAATGAAGGAGGTCAAGGGGCAACGATTATAACCCTAAAAGAAAAATGAGAGTAATTAATGAAAAAGAATTTAAAGAATTAGTAAGTGATGGATTAGTATTGGTTGATTTTTTTGCGGAATGGTGTGGACCATGTCGTATGCTTGCTCCAATCTTAGAAGATTTTGCAAGTGAAGAAAGTGAGATTGAAGTTTATAAAGTTAATGTTGATAATGAGCCAGATTTAGCTCGTGAATTTCAAGTGAGTTCAATTCCAACAATGATTTTATTTAAAGATGGAAAGCAAATTGATAAAAAGATTGGTTTTGCACCTAAAGATGCATTAAAAGCATGGATTAATACTCATAAATAATTAAATAGTAATGATAAAAGGATAATTAATTTATTGTTATCCTTTTTTTTACTTAAGATAGAAACTTGAAATAAAAAAATGATTCTGATATAATGAATTATCAATTATATTCCTTAATAGGAGAATTTAATATGTGTGATGACAGAACTATTAATATTTTATTTGGTCCTCCGAAAGAAAAATCTGATTGTAATAAAATGATATCGTTATTTTTTGAAAACAGAGGATTACATATTACTTGTGGGGGAAGTAGTGGCTTAATTGTAGCAAAGTTTTTAGGTGTTGAAGTGAAAGCATCTTTAAATTATGAAGATAATGATATTCCTCCAATATTATTAATTAAAGGAATTGATTTAGCAACTGAAGGAATAATCACAATGCAAAGAGTTTTAGTTTATATAGAAGACTATCAAAATGAGAAGAAGTTAGTTAATAAATGGCGTAAACAAAAAGATGGAGCTTCCTTATTAACAAAAATTATTATTGATGCAACCAACATTAATTTTTTTATTGGTCAAGTAATTAATCCAGCTCACCAATACCCAAATTCACAAATTAGTTTTGATATTAAAATGAATACTTTTAATAAGTTATTATCACATTTAAATCAAATGAAAAAAAAAATTAGCGTAAAATATTTTTAATATTTATTTTATAAATTCAATAAAAATGGTGTATCCAAATAGAGGATACACCATATTTTTGATAATTAATTATATTAGTTAGTTGTTTTCTTTTTTAATAAATTGTCTTTTATTAAATGAAAAATATGAATAATAATTAAACACATATTCATTACAGCTATTGGCCATGCACTTATAATAATTGAATAAACTGTGCTGATTATTGCTCCACTGACATTAATAATCCTTAATTTTGTGATTGATGTCATCATCATTGAAATAACAACTAATGTAGTGCCAATATATCCAAATATTTCTAAATATAAATTTGTGGATAAGAATAAATTCATTTCTACGATACCTCCTTTATTAACTACATTGACAGTAGTTAACCATTAATGGTGGTTTGTAGAAACGATTACCCATATCGTAATCTTATACTGCTATAGTATTTTATCACAAATCATTACAAATATCAATAAAGATTTTTAATGTAATTTATAAGAAATAAATTAAAAAAATTTATAATTTGAATAGTTCATCTACCGCACTTAAGTAATTAATTGGTGGTGAATAACTTAATTTAGCTTCTTTACCAATTTCTAATGCTTTCTCATAACTAATGCTTTTTCGATCACCGTTATGATAAAGATTAGAAAAATCTTCAATATTAATAATAATTACAGAGTTAAATGTTCTAAAATAAATAATTACAAATGCAATACCTCCTAATTTTTGAACCTTTTCTAAATGTTCAACTTGATGAGGAAAGATGTGCTTAAATGGAAAAAAGCTTTTGATCGTTTCTTTTGCTTCGTAATCAAGATATTTTCCTTTGTAAATACCATTATAATCAGTAGTAGAAGGTGTTTGATAATACGCTTCTACAATTTTAGCACTACTTCGTTTTGGATAATCAACTTTTACAATTTGGACGGGAGTTGGTTTTTTATATATTAAGGCAACATTTCGCGAACGATAATATTCATTAGAAACATTTAGTGAATGTTCAAAAATCATTCCTTGTGATTTGAAATGATTATCCTGCTTTATTGAATTATTCATTGATGGATTAGGATACTTTATTGCCATACTTTTACCTCACTATAAATATTATATCAAAAAATTTTTTTATTGTTAAGAATAAAAAATAAAGAATTTTTATATATTTATATGGGTGATAGTAGTGTTTATTGTCGTTTCTGATAAGGTGAATGATAAATTAATAAGTAATAAAAAAATAATCTTCTTAGAAAGTCCTTGTAATATTAAGACAATTGAAGACAAAGGTAATTATTTATTAATTGATAAAAGTGTTAACGTAAAAGAA
>JAEDHQ010000090.1 GCA_016296945.1 Bacilli bacterium
AAAGTGGATTTCTGAGTAAATCCATTTTTTGCGCCACACAACTGTAAAACTCGGGAAGATTTAAAAGATTTAAAAAATCCAGATTACCAAAGAAATATTGGTTATGCTATTGCCATTGGTATCAATCAGTATCTTAATGATTTAATGCAATAACATCTTTTAAATTGCAAGAAATTGTGGTATAATATTTTATTGGTGAGATATATGATAAGAGAATTTGTTATTAAGTCAGATTTAGAAATGCAAAAACTAGGAGAAGCAATTGGCAAAAATGCTTTTCCGAATATGTTAATAACGATGGAAGGCGATTTAGGGGCCGGCAAGACAACGATGACTAAAGGTATTGGTAAAGCCTTAAACGTGAAAAGAGTCATTAATAGTCCAACATTTACGATACTTAAAGTATATGAAGGTGATTTGATGCTATACCATATGGATGTCTATCGTATTGATAACAATAGTGGCGATGACTATCTAGAAGAATATTTTGAAATGAATGGTGTTTGTGTTGTTGAATGGGCTAATAATATTAGTAATTTATTAAAAGAAGATAGATTAATGATTGAGATAAAAATTAATGAGGAATTTCATCGAATTGTAAGTTTACAAAGTAGAAGTGAATTATATGATAAAGTAATAAATTCAATAGAGGAAATATAGATATGAAAGTGCTATTAATAGATACATCATCAGATTACTTATATGTAAGTTTTTATGATGAAGAAACACAAAAAAGATTTTATTATCAAAATATTATAAGTCATAATAATCATTCAGAAAACATTATTGGTGTGATTGAAGAAGGATTAAAGCAAACAAAAATGAGTTTGCTTGATTTTCACAAAGTTATTGTAGGCTATGGGCCTGGATCATATACTGGTTTACGTGTCGGAATGGTTGTTGCGAAAATGACTGCTTATTGTTCTAAAATACCTCTTTATGTTTGTAGTAGTTTATCATTTGTTGCTAGTAATCATTTTAATAATGATGGTGTATATGCGGTATATAATATTGCGAAAAAAGGTCACTGCTATACAAAAATAGTGCAAGTTGAGAATAAAAAGATTAATATTTTAGTTGATGACAAATTTATGACAGATGAAGAGTTTAATCAATTAGTTAATGAATATCATCCAATAATTATTAAAAATGATAGTTATGATATCGATGAAAAGATAATAATTGCATTAAGTAATAAAGTTGAAAATCTTCATGAGATAGTTCCTAATTATCTTAGAAAGGCAAACTCATAATGGATTATAATTTTAGAGAAATGACTCTTGATGATATCAATGAAGTTATTGAGGGAGAAACAAAAGTATTTGGTGATTCTCTAGGTTTTGATATGTTATATACGGAACTAAAGTTTAATCCGTATGCTCATTATTTTGTTTTAGAAATAGATAATCATATCGCTGGATATATTGGAACATGGATTGAACAGGAACATTCAGAAATCATTAACTTTTATGTTTTAGAAGAATATCGCAATATGGGGTTTGGATCAATGATGTTAGAGTTTGTAATTGAACTTGTAAAAATGTCTAATGTTCCTAATATTAGTTTAGAAGTAAGAGATCATAATGAAAAAGCAATAAGATTGTATGAAAGTTTTGGGTTTAAGTACTCACATACAAGAAAGAATTATTATAGCAATGGCGATGATGCTTTTGTTTTAATTTTGGAGGTTTAAGATGTTAGTGTTAGGTGTGGAAACAAGTTGCGATGAAACAAGTGTTAGTATTGTCTTAGATGGAAAACAAGTTTTATCAAATGTTATTTATACTCAAATAGATATTCATAAGGTATATGGTGGGGTTGTTCCTGAGGTCGCTAGTCGTCATCACTTAAGAAAGATTACACATGTTTTTGATCAAGCTTTTGAACAAGCTAATGTAAAACCAGAAGATATAGATTTAGTTGCAGTTACTAGCCATCCTGGATTAATAGGCTCATTATTGGTAGGGATTAATGCTGCAAAAACATTTGCTTTAGCCTATGGCAAAAAATGTATTGAAGTAGATCATATAGTTGGACATATTTATGCCAATTATATTGAGAGTGATTTTGATTTTCCAATGATAGCATTAGTTGTTTCTGGCGGTCATACGGAATTAGTATTAATCAAAGACCATTATGATTTTACAGTATTAGGGGAAACATTGGATGATGCGGTTGGTGAAGCATACGATAAAGTTGGTCGTGTTATGGATTTACAATATCCTGCAGGAGCTAAAGTAGACAAACTTGCCCATGAAGGGAAACCAACTTATAAACTACCCGTAGTATATGTTGATAAAGATAGTTACAACTTTTCTTTTTCTGGTCTTAAATCAGCAGTATTAAATGAAGTAAATAAATGTCATATGAAAGGTGAAGAAATAAACATTGCCGATTTAGCTTGTTCTTTTCAAACAAGTGTTGTCAAGGTGTTAACTGATAAAACTATTAAAGCGGCATTGGATTATAAAGTAAAACAAATAGTTGTTGCTGGTGGTGTAGCTGCAAATCGTGGGCTACGAGAAAGCTTGAGTGCAGCAGCAGAACAAAACAATTTGAAATTAACATTTCCAAAAATGGTCTATTGTACAGACAATGCAGCAATGATTGCTGTTGCTGGTTATTTTAAAAATAAATATCAAGCATAATGGTTAAAAATGTGTTATGAAAACCTTTTTAAAAATATGTTGCAATTAAACTGTAAATAATGTATAATTAATAATAGATAGAAATCAAATTTGGAGGAATACTCAATGCATAATTTTTTTAATAAAAAACGAATTTTAAGTTTATTCATTTTATTATTTTGCACAGTTTTACTAGTAGGATGTGGCAAAAGTAATTCAGAAAAGTTATGGAATAGTTATGTTGATGCAGTTAATAACCAAGATTTAGCTGCTGTTGCAAAAACATTCTATGCAGAAAAGATTAATGGAACTGACAATTTTTCTTATACTAGTTTTATTGATAACAATCAAAATTATTTTGAAAACTTAACTAGTTTGAAAACACTTAGTTATGTTGATGATGTTATTTGTGATTTTAGTAGTGGAAAAGTAGTTCAAGTCTATTATGGTTCAAAAGTAAAAGTTCTCATTAATGGAACAATTGAATGCGAGTTATATATGCATTCTTATTCTGATGGCAATGGAACCTTCTTTAGTACTGAATTCGGATTAGACGCTTCTTCTACTGGTAATGAACCAGATACAAATTGGTTAAGTAAGGTTTATTATACTAATGATGATTTTAAATATAGAGTTGATCAAGATAATAAAGCAACATATATCGAAAAAGTTTCGAATACTAAAGATATTTTTGTCCCTGCTACAATTGATGGTGCTAATGTTACTACAATTGGGGAATATGCATTTTATAAATATAATAAGATTTTATGCTTTACAATTCCAACAAGCAAAATGAAAACAATCGAAATTTCTGAAGGAATTGAAACAATTGAAAAATATGCTTTTTACCAATGTAAGAACTTAAAAGAAATTACAATTCCAGAGTCAGTGAAAAATATTGATAAAATGGCCTTTGCAAGTTGTACAAATGTGAAAAAGTTAGAATTCCAAGCTCGTACGCAATTAACAAATAATGCTGCTGTCGAATCAACTCCTTCAAAAGAAAATGGATTCAATATTGTTGGTGCTCACAATTTACAAACTGGGGAAATCCTTGACTTAAAGATTGATGATCCTCTTAAAGGTGTTAAATGGTCTGTTTCTAGTAGCACAGTTTTGAGTTTAAGTGGTAATCGAGTTGTTGCATTAGCTGCTGGTGAAGCTGAAATCACTGCCACTGATACGACAGATCCAACAAATAACGCAAAAGTAAAAATTACAGTAAGTGATACTCCAGCAAGCATTACTATTGCTAATGATGCTTTCAATCGTTGTAATAAACTAGAAGCAATATATTTACATGCTTATAATCCAAATTCAATTAAGATTAAAGATGGTACTGAATTTACATTCAATAATACATGTAAAATCTATGTTCCTAAAGGATCATTAGAAATGTATAAGAGTCATGCTTTATGGTCTAAATATTCAGATAATATTGTAGAAATGGAAGAAAGTGATGACACTTTACATTTAGATAAAGCAACTGAGGTTTATAATAGTGAAGTTTCTAGTGGAGCAACATTAAATGGTGTTTATTCATATACTCATCCATCTAATATTGATAATATTTTATATTTGTTTAATTATTCTTTAGGTGGAGAAACAAAGAATTTGATTGTTGATGTTTACACAGGAAGTTATATAAAAGATAATGCTACAGCTAAAGTATTTAAAGCTGAAGATTATACAGATGTTGAATTGTTTGAATTATTAGCATCTGGTGTAGCTAATTTTGGTAATAAGACATTAGAAAAGGATTTTACTAATCCAGAAAATGTTGATAAGATTAATCAATATAAGCAAGAATTATTTGATGCAATCAAGGATAGATTAGAAATTTCAGGAACAGTTTCTGATGTTGCAATTACATTTGAAGATATGATCGTCGAAGTAGAAGTAAACGGAATAGTTCTTTGTTACACTCCTGCTGAAGTAAAATATCAAGGTAATGTAGTATTCTCTGATACAGCATTGTTTATTAATAACACTACTACTAGTGCTAATAAAGCATACACAAGCCAAGATTTAGATAATGCTACTGAAGCATTATATGGTGCTATTGTTGATTTATTAATAACAGGAAATAAAATGAAATAAGAATAACCTGATGGTTATTCTTTTCTTTAGGAAATTATCTTTTAATAAATAACAAAATAATGGTGAACAATAAAATATTGTTCTAACAAATAAGTAGGAGATACTTTCTGATATCTCTTATTTTTTATGGATAATAAGATAACAATTTTTAT
>JAEDHQ010000022.1 GCA_016296945.1 Bacilli bacterium
TAAAAGTTATGTATAATATAAATACCTAAAGGAGGAAAGATATATGAAAAAAATAGTTAAATTAATGTTTATGACACTGGTTTTTATGTTTTTAACAATTAACACAATTAAAGTAAATGGTGCTAAAATTACAATTGAAAGAGACGAAAATCCTAGTGGTGTCGCAGTAGCTTCAATTTATAATGATGAATATTATGTAATTGTTGATGACGAAACTTTAATAGGTTATGTTTATCATAATAGTTTATACGGTGAAGATTTTTTAGGAACATGTACGGTGATTTTGGTGGCAGAAGATTGTTCTGAAAAAATTATAGCATATTCTAAAATTGAGAATTCACTAGGAGAATTGAAAATTGGCGTAAATGACCTTAATGATTTAAATGGTATTATTATAGATATTAATGGAGATGTGGCAATTTATTTTGAAGAAAATTCTAATGTAATAATTTCTACTGAATAATTAGTTTTTAAATTATAATGTGAAGTTTGTATATTATATTCATAAAAAAGGTTTATTTTTAATAAGTTGATTGCTTTTAAAGAATAAGAAAAATTTCGACAAGGAGTAATTATATGAAGAAGAAAAAACGTAAAAAAATTTATTTTACAACTCAGGCATCTCGCATTACTTTATTCTCGAAAATAGTGTTAATTGTTTTAATTATAGGTATGATGTTAGGACATTTAAACTTAGGAGCTGTAGTTCAAGCAATGCAACCTGAAGAACATATAAATTTAAGTGAAGAAATAGAAAGAGACTTTTCTGATTTCGAAAATATTGGTGAAGTTGATGAATTTAGAACTGAAAATTCAAAAACATATCTTAAAGAAAATGGAATGTATGAAACTGAATATTATAGTGAAAAGGTTCATTATAAAGATAATAATAAATGGAAAGATATAGATAATTCATTGAAATTAAAAAATGATAGATATCACAATAATTCAAATAGATTTAATGTCTCATTTCCAAATAAGCTTAATAAAAATAATGAAGTTGTTTTAGATTATTTAAATAAAGAATTAAAAATATATTATGATTTAAATACAAATAATAATGCAAATTTAAATGATAAAATTGATAGAAGCAAGAAAAACTTAAAGGATGAAATTTCATATAAGATAAACGACAATGAGACCATACAATATGTTATTCAACAAGATTCAATTAAAGAAAATATTATATTAAATTCATATATTAATAATTATGAATATAGTTATTATATTGATACTGATTTAAGAGTTGAACGAATTGGTAATCAAATATATTTTTATGATGGAATAGATCATATATTTGTAATTGATGAGTATTATATGTATGATGCTAATAGTTTTTCTTCTAAAGATATAGACTTTGATATAGTTGTTATTGATGAAGATACTTACAAAATTAAAGTAACTCCAAGTGATGATTTCCTAAAAATTGCAAAATATCCAGTAATGATTGATCCAGAAATCGTTATAAGAGACGGTGGTTATTTAGATGGCGTATTTACTGTTACTACATTAGATATGTCAACTAATACTACACAATTTAAAGATATTGGAGAGTTTACTATTAATAATAGATTAAAATCAAGTTCATCAGATGATGTTAAGGCTTTTTTTAATGTTACTATTCCTTATGAATATACTGTTGGAAATATGTATGATGTAATTGGGAAAAATCAATTTATGTATGCGAGTATTTCTGTTCCAACTACATCTACAAACGCTAGCGCAAGCACAGAAATTGTTTTAAATCATATTACAAAAAATGATTCTGTGTCTACTATTGATTATACGGATTCATCCACATACACATCTACTTATATAGATAGTCAATTTTTCCATAGTACTAATGTTTTTGATCATTCATTTGATGTATATAATATTGTTAAAACAACGTTAAATGATCTAAAAACAAGTGATGTAGAGTTTTGTTTTGAACTTTGTGTTAATCAAGGAAATAATAATACTAGTGTTACTTATTCTTTGGGTGGAGATTTAATTGGAGATAAGCCAGTATTAAAATTAGGTTATTTAAGTGATGCTGGTCTTGCTAATTATTATACTTATGAATCATTTCCAATTAGTAATGAATCAAATATTTATGTAGCACATAATAGTGGAAACTTAACATATTTATTTAATGACTATACTGATAATAGTTTACTTAATTTTAGTCATGTGTTTAACGCGAATAGAAAGGATATCAATTCATTTTATGGAAATGGATTTAGCATCAATTATAATGAATATATAACAACATTAGACTATGATTCTAGATTAAAATTAACAGAAGGCGATGGAAGAGAAGTGATTTTCTATTCTACAAATTCAAGTAATACTGAATATATATCTGGAGATGGAAGCGGCGAAACATTAACAAGGTTATTAGATTCAAGTTTAAGCGTAACTGGATATGAAATTAAAAATTCAGATGGTGGAGTAAATATATATAATAGTAATGGTAAATTGACTCAAATTTATATGAATGAAGCTGATAGAGTTAATGGTGAATGGAGCAGTGGTGCAAAATATATATTATTAACTTATAATAATAATAAGATAATTCAAGTCAGAGATTCAATAGGAAACATTATTAATTTAAATTATTCTGCAAGTGGATTGTTAAATTTTGTTGAAATATATAAATACAATCCAGATGCTGATGAAGCACAATTAGCAGGTGAGATTTATTATGAATATTTAAATAATAATTTAATATACATTACAAAATATATAAAAGGTTCGTTAACAAATGCAATAAATATTGAATATAATAATAAAAATCATATTTCAAAAGTATATGAAAATTCAAGAGGTTATTCATTTGAATATGATAATCAAAATAGAGTTACTCAAGCAAAGGTCTATAGTAATTTATTTACAAATGGAGATTATTTGAATTTTGTTTATAGTACTAACGGTAAAAAAACAGTTACTACTAATGGCTTGGGTGAAAAAACAAGTTATACTTTTGATGATTATTATCATACAAACTCTGTAGAATCTCCAAATGGATATACAATTTTTTATAAATATGAAGATATTTATTATAACGAAAATGGAGAAGTCATTACAAATCCAAATTATAATAAAAATCATAAAATAAAAAATCAGTCTAATTCTTTTAAAAATGTTGTAAATCAAATTGAAAATCATGGATTTGAAATTGTAACTGGAAGTTCAGTTTATGGATGGACAAAGTCATTAACTGGTTCTTCTTCAGCAACTATTGATACATCAACAATTTTATATGGTTCAAGTGTTTTAAAATTATATAAAAACAGTAGTGGTACAGCTAAAGTATATCAAGATATAGAAGTTGTAAGCGGAGAAGAATATATTGTTTCCGGATATATAAAAAATGCTAATTCATCTGGAGATGGAGCATATATTTCTGTATCGGGAATTGATGGAACAATAACAACTGTTGAAAGTAGTTCATCTGTTTTAGGTTCAACTAATTTCTCAAGATATGAATATAAATTTAGGCCAAATTTTTCAGGTACTGCTAGAATTAATTTAATCAATGGATCTACTGGTTATGCATACTTTGATAATATACAAATAAACACTTCATATTTAGATACAAGATATAATTACTTAAATAATTCATCATTTGAAGACTCTACTCTTGTTGGATGGACTGGTGTAGATTATATGCTAGAGCTTAGAGAAACCACAAACATGGCAGGAACTAGTAATGATTATGGATTCTTTGGAGAACATTGTGGTAGTCAAACATTAAAATTAGCTAGCGGTGGTTATGTTTCTCAAACAATAAATGTTAGTGGAACTGAAGGAGATATATTTGTTTTCGGTGGATATTGTTTTTATGAAAATTATACTGGAAATATTTCAGTTAAAATAATACTTGAAACTGATACAGGAACAATTTATAAATCATTTACATATGATGAAAATGATATAAATGCTGTGTATCATATGGAAAAAGTTGTGGCTACAGACAATTATTATTCAGTAACAATAGAAATATCAAATAATTCAAATAGTAGTTACGCTAATTTAGATAATTTTGCTATATATAAAGAAGGATATGGTATAAGTTTAAGTTATACTGAAGATGGTTTAATTCAAGAAGAATATAATGAACTAACAGGTGAAATTACGAGTTATACCTATTATGATGGAACAAAAAATATTGAAACTATAACTACTGAAGATAGTACAACAAACGTAGATTATGATAACAAGAATAATATTACTTCAATTGAAAGTAATAATGTAACTTCTTCATTTGAAGTTAATAGTGATGGAAGTATAGAGTCTTCAACAATAACTGCAGATGGTACATCTAATCAATATTTTTCTGGTGATACAACATATGTTATGGATGGATTATATCCTAAAACTTCAACTGACATATATGGTACAGTTACAACAAATTCATATGATTACATAACAGGTTTAGTTACTAACATTAATACGGCTAATACAAATAATAATATTAATATAAACCAACAATACACATATGATGAACATGGAAATGTATTAAGTGAAACTAAGAGTTCATCAAATTCCTCTAAAACAATTACATATACATATGATGAATTTGGAAATTTGACATCAATTTCTGATGGGTCTTGTGTTTATACATTAACATATAATAAATATGGAGATTTAGAAAATATAAAAATTGGTTCATTAGAATTAGTAAATTATAATTATATAAATGAAAATGGTTCTGCAGTTTATACTGGTGAAGTAGATAACATAGAGTATAATTATGGAACTATTTATTTTGAATATAATGAATTACATCAAGTTGAAAAAATATATCATAATACAAAAACAACTAGTGGTTTAGTTTTAGAATATTTATATAATGACTATGGAGAAATTTCATCTTATACTGATCATTTAGAAAATGTTACATATTATTATAACTATGATTATCAAAATAGATTAATAAATATAAATGCAAGTAATGGAAACAATTTTAAATATACATATGATGAAAATAGTAATTTAGTTTCAGAAATAAATATTAATGGAACAAATAATTATACATATACAGATGATAAGATTACCAGAGAAGATATAATTAGTTTTTATTTTAAAACATATACATATTCAAGTGATTCTTTTGAGCAACTTCAAACTATTAATTATTACATTGATGTTATGGGAGATACTCCAACAATCCAAAATAATTTTGTATATGAAACAAAAAATGTGAATGGAAAAACAACATACACAGGAAGAATAAATGAAGCTATTTATGTAGTTGATGGTGATACATTAAGATTTGTTTATGAATATGATATATTTAGTAATATAACAAAAATTACAAAATATATTAATAATGTAGTTGATTATGTAGAAGAAAATACATATGATATTTTCAATCAGTTAACTAAACAAGCATTAACAAAAGAAAATGTTACATATAGTACTAGTTATACATATGATTCACGAGGAAATGTAACAAGTATTATTGAAAGTAATGAATCTAAAGGTGATATCACAAGTACAATTACTATTACATATAACGATAGAAATGAATTGTTAAGTGTAAATGATAATGGAACATTATATATAAATTCATATAATAGTAATGGCATGCTAACAAACTATTTAAATTGGAATATTTTGTATGATATGAGAAATATAAGGTTCTTAGAAAATCCAGAAAAATTTATAGAGTTTAAGTATAATGCAGATAACGTTAGAATTTCAAAAATCATAGATAATGTCACAACAATTAATTATGTTTTAGATGGAAATAATATAATTAGTGAGATTAAAAGTGGAACTACTAATTATCAAATTGATTATTATTATGATTCTAATGATGGTCTTATTGGCTTTAAATATAATAATCTTCATTATATGTATTTGAAAAATATACAAAATGATATTATTGGAATAATTGACAGTAATGGGGATTTAGTGGTAGAATATATGTATGATGCATATGGAAATATCTATAATATGATAGATAATTCAGGAATATCATTAGGTACAATTAATCCATTTAGATATCGTAGTTATTATTTTGATAATGAAACAGGTTGGTATTATTTAAATAGTAGATATTATAATCCTAAATTAGCAAGATTTGTAACAATGGATGAGATAGAGTATTTGGGTGCAAGTGATACTGTTTTAGGTACAAACTTATATTTATATTGCGAAAACAATCCTATTAATTATGTGGATCCAACTGGCAATTTAAGTATTAAGAGATGTGTGGTTTCTATACCACTTGACATAGCAATTTGGGCATTAGCTGGAGGCCTTAGTGCAACGTGGGCTACTATAACTCAACCAGTTAAAGCCGGTGCTAGAAAGTTAGGTACAGCTTTTATAAAAACAACTTTCAAAAAAAGTTTTTTAAAATTTTTAAATGGTTTCAAAAATGTTTTAATAAAAATTTGTGGGAAACTAGTGCCTATAATAAAAAAAGCTATTGGTTGGTTTGCTAAAAAATACGTCGCTTCTTTAACTGCTGCCTCTTTAGCTGCCACATTAATCGGCGCATTGACTAGTGCCATAATTAATACTATTTTGGATACTATTATAAATAATATTACTGTTTTTTTATCAATTGGAGGATTGGTTGCTGGCTTATTGGATTGGGTTAGTGATAAAAAACTTGACAATAAAATAAAATTGGATTTTTGGAGATAATATATGAGTATTATGATTGTGTGTGAAGATACATTGTCTAATTACATTGTAGAAACAAAAGTAAATGGTTCTATAATTAGGAAGGCTGATATTGAATTTAATGATATTAATAGTAATGTTGTTAGACTTGATATATCTTTAAAGTTTGATAATAAAGCATTTAAAGAGAATTTTTTGAATAAAATATTATTTTACTTGTTTGGATTTATATATATTTATTTCATTTCTTTAGATGAATTTCTTGAGTCTAATGAATATTTGGTACAATTGGTTGTTAACAATTTTAAAGAAAATAGTAATTTAAATATTTTGCTAAAAAAAGAGGATTCTAGGTTAATCAATGAAGTCACGAATAATAATTGTAGTATTATTAAAAACTTGACAGAAACAAAAATAAATAAAAATATCTATAATCAAAAATTAAAGAGATATAAAAAAATGCGTTTTATAGCAGCAATGATTATTTTGTTATTTCCAACATATTTTTTGATCATGTCATTGATTTACAAAATGTATGATATGACTTTAGTTGTTTCTGCACTAGAATTAATATTAATCTTTATGTTAATTATATTATCAAAGAAGATAAGGAAAAAGTAAAACAGCAAAAATTAAAAAAAGATTAGTATTGTGATTCAAAGGAAATATATTTAGTTTTAAATATAATAATAATCATTACATGTATTTAAAAAATATGTAAAACAACATTATGAGAATAATTGATATTACAATAAGCTTTGATGTGATTATGAAAGTAGTAAAATTGGAAATTTATTGGATTTATAAAGATGTAATACCTCAAGTGTTAAATTAAGTAGATAGAACAAGAATTAGATCTTATAAACTAATAATTGTTTTTGATGGTCATTATAAATCGTTTTAGTTTAAAAATTAGGTATGGAGTTCTATTATATTTAATATTGAAATTAATGGTTCGGTTAGTATTTAAGCACTAATATACTTATCTAATGAAACTATGGAGTAATTTATGACAAAAGGGATAAGTTTTGTCTTATATGAAGGATATATAAAGTTGCATATAGTGAATAGTTGATGCGATTGCAAGGTGATAATATAAAAGTTGTATTTCGCCTTACTTTATAGGCAGGATAAGGAAAAAGCAGCACTTCGTTGCATTTTCGAATTTCTTGCAAACTGACACACTCAGCTTTGCGCTTTTGTCCAATTATATTGTAGTTAAAGGAGTTAACTTTTTTGGTTAACTCCTTTTCTTAATTGTAAGGCGAAATGCTTTGTCCACTAAAAAAATTCCAAATTTCTTTCGACAATTTGATAAAAACGTTAAACTTTTTAACTAAGACTTTCCATATATAGTGTGGGGAGTTTTTTTGTTTTCAAAAATTTTTTTAATTTTTTTCTAAAAAACGTTTAACTTTTGACTACAAACTTTCCATATATAGTGAGGGGTAATTTTTAATTTAGAAAAAATTTTTAACTTTTTTTATAAAAACGTCTAAGTTTTTGATTATAACTTTCCATATATATTGAGGGATCATTTTAAAATTTTTAAAAATATTTTTAAAAACACCCCTACAAAACACAAAAACTTTTCCATTTATATTGAGGAACTATGTTTTGTTTTCTCAAAAATTGTGGACTAATTAAAAGGAGAGTGATAAAAAATGATTTAACTAATTTATAAGAATCAATTTAAAAATTAATGAAAGGAGGGAAGAAGAATGGATCAATTTACATTTTATGATTTATATTATGAAACATTTAATGGATTAAAAGATGAAGAGATAGGTAGATTTATTAAAAGAATATGTAATTATGCTTTATATGATTTAGAAGATGAAGTTAGTAAAAATGATACAGAAAATTGTTTATTTGAAATAATTTTTCCAACTTTAAAAGAAGCAATATCTTTAGAAAGACAAGGAAAAGTACCATATTATTTAAATAGAAGTATGAAACATTTTACTTTTAAAATAGCATATGCAAATATAATTAAAACAATTAAAGATGAAAAGTTATCTGGTAAATTTATAAAAGCAATATGTGCTTATATGTTTGATGATGAAATACCTATCGATTTAACTCCACCAATTGATACATATTTTAAATTGTTTAAGAAAAGTTTTGACTTAACTAAAACAAGAATTAAAAGTGGACATAAAGGTGGAAGTAAAAAAAGAAAAGAAATTATAAATAAAAAAATAGAAACTTTAGAAGATTTTCTTAAAATAAATTCGCACATTAATAATGATGTTTATAGTAAAACTTTAATACTTAATAAAGATTATAATCTATTAAATGAAAAATTAAAAACGAATTTAAAATATAAAGATGAAAAAAGTTTATATATAATTTTAAAAAGTTATGATGAAATAATAAAAGATTAACAAGCAAATGTGTAAGCAAAACTATTTGCTTTGCTTAATTATTTTATGGCAAATTTGCGCAGTTTAAGTCGTTGCCACAACTGATGATACCAGTCATGACAACTCGACACCGCAAAGTGTTGCGGAAGAAAGTAGGATACCTACTTCTAGTTATTAAATAAGACTTTGAATATAAAGAAACTAATTATTTTAATCCCGTGGCATTATCGTATTACTACGATATAATATAATCACGAAAAGAAGATTAATGAAAGGATGGAATTTATTATGTATGAAGCAAAAACATTAGAAGAAATAATAGAGTATCAAAAAAAAATAAACCTATTATTCATAAGTATGGTAAATATGGAAATTTAGCTAAAAAGTATTTAGAAGAACACAACTTTGGTAAATACTTGGTATTAGGTGGAGATTTACCAGAATACTTACATAACATTGATAAACAAGCTGATGAACTTTATAATGTAATGTATAATAAACTTTCAAAGAAAAAAGAATATCAAAAGACTCAAGACTATATTAAAAACATACAAATAGAAAATGAAATTCAGAAATTAATTGAAGAAGAAATATTAAACGAATTAGTATATGTGTAGGAGGTTTTTATGAAATGGGTACAAGTAGTAGATAAAGTAGATGAAATAAATACATTAAATGAAATTAGAATTAGATTATCAAATGAATTTGAGCCACTTACAGAAACAAACCTTTATACCTATGCAACAAGTCTAGTAGATGAAAAATTAGTTGAAGTAATAAACAAATTAAAGAAAGGATTAGAAGAAGAAAAAACATTATGAAAAAAGAAGATACACCACAAAGAATCGCAAGAAGAAATTATGAAAAAAGAAATAAAGAATTAAGAAAGAAAACAAATGCTCAGTTTTCCACATTTATTCCAAGAAGTGATTATGATGAAATAAATGAATTTTTAAAAAAAATAATATTACAAAAGTTGAATTAATTTATCAAGGATATGAAGCTTTAAAAGAGATGATTAATAAAAAGTAAATATTCAAAGTTTTATCTTCTTTAAAATATTTATAAAAGGGAGGTAAAATTTATAATTAAAGAAAATAATCTTGTTATATATGAAGAACAAGTTGATAAAACATTAACAAGAATTAGAGAAAAGAAAATTGATGATATTGTTTTTGTAATTAAATCATCAAGTAAGAAAAATAGTAAAATTAAAAAGAATGAAATTACAAAAAACTTAATACTTAAAAATTTAGAATCTTCACCTGAAAGATGCAAATTAGAAAAGGAGAAAAAGAATGAATTTGCAACTTTCAATTAACACAAAGAAAAATAAAAACATATTAGAAAAATACACAGCTTTATATTGTAGATTAAGTTGTGATGATGATTTGGCAGGAGATAGTAATAGCATTAAAAATCAAAAAATGTTACTATCAAATTATACAACTGAGAATAATTTTAGTAATATTAGATATTATGTGGACGATGGATTTAGTGGAAGTAATTTTGAAAGACCTGGATTTAAAAGATTATTAACTGATATTGAAGAAGGTCTTATTTCAACTGTTATCGTAAAAGATATGTCTAGATTTGGAAGAGATCATATTTTAGTAGGATATTATACAAAATATGTATTTCCAGAAGCTGATATTAGATTCATTGCAATATATGATCAAGTAGATAGTTTGACTAATCCGGATGATGATATAACACCATTTAAAAATATCTTAAATGAAATGTATGCAAAAGATACATCAAGAAAATGAAAAAAATAAATCGGTCAATAATAATATTAATCAGTTTATAGAGCTTGTGGAATAGTATAGTGATATAACAGAATTAACAACTGAAATAACTCATGCATTTATAGATAAAATTATAGTTCATGAGAAAGTAAAGTTAGAAGATGGATTTAAACAAGAACTTGAAATAATATACAACTTTATTGGTGCTGTAGATATTCCTAGATTTGACAATTTAGATGAGTTAGATTAAAATAGGTGTAGAAAATAACTACACCTTAAAAAAATAAATTATATAAATCCTTATCGCTAAGAAACAAATAAATTCTTTCTTTCTTTTTTTATTAAAACGGATATAATTTACAATTATTCCTTGATTTATTTTATTATTTTGATATAATAATGATATATGTACAGAGTAGTTAATAAGCGTTAAGTGCCTCATTCTTCGGATAAGGGTGGTGGACGAACACTATTGTGGCGGTTTATTAACACATCCGCTGGCCAATGCGGATCTCTTGCAATTAAAAAGCTAGGAGGTTCTTTTTTTTATGAATAAAAAAGTTTTAAAAATTACTTTTTGTGGTGTGATGGCAGCTATGGCAATTGCCTTGGAAAAGGTTACTGCGCTGCCAATAACGAATTCAATTAAGATAACTTTTTACGGGTTACCATTAATTGTTGTTGGAATATTATATGGATTCAAAATAGGTTTTATTACAGGCTTAGTTTCTGGTACAGTATTGCAATTAACTAGTCCATATGGCATTAGTGTATCTTCTCCATTTTGGGCACTTGCACCAATTATGTGGGGATTAGTTCCAGGATTAGTATTTAAACCATTATGCAAGGTAAATAAATATTTAGCATATGGTCTTGCAGTTTTCGCAGCTTCTGTTGCTGCAAATCTTGCTAATACTTTAGCAATGTATATTGATTGCTTGTTTGTGGCAGATTCATGGTATACAACTGCTGCTATTTTACTAGATTGGCCTGGTAGAATTGTAACAATGCTAGTTACATTTATCCCTTATCTTTTGATTTCATTTATTGTTTGTGATCGTTTAAAAAAAATATATTTCTTTGAAGATGAAAGCAATAAACCTTCAGATAAGTGTGAAGAAGAAAATAAAAAAATTGAGGTAAAAGGTGAAGAAACAAAGTAATTTATTTATTAAACTATTAAATTGGGTATTTTTAATATTTATAACGTTATTTACTATCGGATGTGATTTGCTTATATCCGATTACCCAGATGATACGTATCAAGTCAATATATATCAAGCATTAGAGGATTCATATATTGAGTATGCTATTGGTGATAGCCAAGAAAGCGTAACACAAGATATTAAGTTTGTTAATTGTAAAGATTTTCGTTATGATTACAAATGGGAAAGTTCTAATGAAGATGTTATTGATAATTTGGGTAATGTAAATCAACTAGATAAGGATTTCGTTGTAAAAATAACCTTAACAGTATCAAGCCCTGAATTAAGGTTATATCAAATATTTTATTTAAATGTAAAAAAAGAAGTAATTAAAGAAGATGGCTATACTTATGATTTAGAAAACGTAAAATCAGCACTTTCATTATTTGAATTAAATGATGTAAAAGAAAATGAAGAGTATACAAATCACTTAGATGTAATTGCTTATATTCATAAATATCATAAATTACCATCAAATTATAAAACAAAATCTGAGGCAAAAGCGATTGGATGGACAAAAGGTATTGGTGGTGATACTTTTCAAAATCGTGAACAAGAGTTACCAATTGTTGATGCAAATACTTATATTGAAGTAGATGTTAATTTTTCAGGTAGTAATCGTGGATCCCATCGTATAGTATATAATCGTTATACGTTTGATATTTATTATACTGATGACCATTATCAGTCTTTTACATATATGATAGGTGAGAAAAAATAAGATGGAAAAGAAAAAGTATAGATTAGATTTTAATAAGATTAATACTAAAGAGGAATTACATCAATTACTAAAAGAGGAGTTGAATTTCCCTGATTATTACGGAGCAAACTTAGATGCTTTATATGATGTTTTGACTGATATGAATGATATTGAGATTGAAATCATTAATTTTAAATATTTTCAAGAACATAATACTAGGTATGCTAATCTTTTAAGTGATTTGTTCAAAGAAATTAATGATAGCAATTTGCAGATTAAAATTAATTATTAAATGTAAAAGCCAAACTAAATGTTTGGTTTTTTTATATGTTATTATCTTTTGAACTTGTCTTTAATAAAGATTGAAATATTTTATGAGTTGTGATATAATATTTAAGGTTTAAAAATAGTATCGGAGGTATTATTTTATGAAAAAAGATTTAGTTATGCTAGCTATTTTAGATGGTTATGGAATTGCTCCTAGTGGAAAAGGTAATGCGATTAGTCTTGCTAAAAAACCTAATTTAGATTATTTGACTCAAAATTATCCTCACACAGTTTTAGGTGCTAGTGGGGAAGCTGTTGGTTTACCTGATGGACAAATGGGTAATAGTGAGGTTGGTCATATGAATATTGGCGCTGGTCGTATTGTTTACCAATCACTAACAAGAGTAAACATTGCTGTTCGTAATGATGAATTAATTAAAATGCCTGCAATTCAAAAAGCTATAAAAAACTGTTTAGAAAAAAATAGCAAATTACATATAATGGGATTATTAAGTGATGGTGGTGTTCACTCTCACATAGATCATATTTTATATTTGATGGAAAGAGCACATCAATTAGGTGTTAAAGAAGCAGTTGTTCATGCCTTTTTAGATGGACGTGATGTTCCACCTAAATCTGCTTTAACATATTTAGATAAGTTACAAGCTAAAGTGCAAGAAGTTGGTGGTTGCAAGATTGGTGTTATCAGTGGTAGATATTATGCTATGGACCGTGATAAAAACTGGAATCGTGAACAATTGGCATATGATGCTTTAGTTTATAACAAAGCTGAAGTAAAGCCTTATAAAGAAGGAATCTTAGAATCATATGAAAATGGAATTACTGATGAATTTGTTGTTCCATTTATTAACGAAACGGAAACAAATATCTGTGAAAAAGATTCTGTAATTTTTGCTAACTTCCGTCCTGACCGTGCAATCCAAATTTCTACAGCATTAACAAACGTAAAAGTAACTGGTATTGAAAATGGTAAGGAATTTAAAGAATTAGTGTTTGTTTGTATGATGTTATATAGCGAAAGTGTTAAAGGCGAAATTGTTTTTGGAGTTCAAGAATTAAATAATATCTTTGGCGAATATATGGCTAAATTAGGCAAGACACAACTAAGAATTGCAGAAACTGAAAAGTATGCTCATGTAACATTTTTCTTCGATGGAGGTGTTGACCAAGAATATCCTGGTCAAACTCGTATATTAGTTGCTTCTCCTAAAGTTGCTACTTATGATTTAAAACCTGAAATGAGTGCCTATGAAGTTTGCGACAAAGCTGTTGAAGCAATCGAAAGTGAGAAATTTGATTCAATTATTCTAAACTTTGCAAATTGTGATATGGTTGGTCATACAACTGTAATGGATGCAACTATTAAAGCAGTGGAAACGGTTGATGAATGCGTTGGTAGAATTTACCAAGCAATTGAAAAAGTTGGTGGAACATTAATTATTATTGCTGATCATGGTAATGCTGATAAGATGATTGATGAAAATAATTTACCATTTTCTGCCCATTCTACAAACCCTGTTCCTTGTATTATTACTCGTAAAGGATTAGAATTACGTGAAGGCGGGAATTTAGGAGATGTTGTTCCAACAATGTTTGATTTAATGAATATTGCAAAACCAGTAGAAATGACAGGAACATCTTTAATCAAAAATCAAAAAAATAAAAATTAAAAAAATAAAATAATTATATTTAAAATAAAATTATTATGTGATATAATAATAAGGTATGTGGATTTTTTAATCTGAATACGATAAATAAAATTTAGGAAAAAATAAAAGATAAAGGAGAATATTTATTATGCCAATTATTAGTGAAGTTTACGCACGCGAAGTTATTGATTCTCGCGGTAATCCAACTGTTGAAGTTGAAGTTTATACTGAAAGTGGAGGTTTTGGTCGCGCTATCGTTCCTAGTGGAGCATCAACTGGTGAACATGAAGCTGTTGAATTAAGAGATGGTGATAAGAGTCGTTTCTTAGGAAAAGGTGTATTAACAGCAGTAGCTAACGTTAATGATATCATTGGACCTGAATTAATCGGTATGAATGTTTTTGATCAAGTAGGAATCGATAAATATATGATCGAATTAGATGGAACTCCTAACAAAGGTAAATTAGGTGCTAATGCTATTTTAGGTGTTTCTTTAGCATGTGCTAGAGCTGCAGCTGATTTATGTGGTCTTTCATTATATAACTATTTAGGCGGATTTAATGCTAAAGAATTACCTACTCCAATGATGAATATTTTGAATGGTGGTGCTCATGCAGATTGGTGCATCGATGTTCAAGAATTCATGATTATGCCTGTAGGCGCTAAAACATTTAGAGAAGCTATTCGTATGGGTGCTGAAGTATTCCATAACTTAAAGAAAGTATTAAAAGCAAAAGGCTGCAATACAGCTGTTGGTGATGAAGGTGGATATGCTCCAAAATTAAGTTCAAATGAAGAAGCTATTCAATTAATCTTAGAAGCAGTTAAAAACGCTGGTTATGTTCCTGGTGATGATATTCGTATTGCAATGGACGTTGCATCATCTGAATTCTATAACCCAGAAACTAAGAAATATGAATTAAAGAGTGAAGGAAAAGAATTAACTAGTGCTGAAATGGTTGATTTCTTAGCAGATTTATGCGAAAAATATCCTATCATCTCTATTGAAGATGGTTTAGATGAAAATGACTGGGATGGTTGGAAATTATTAACAGATAAATTAGGTAAGAAAGTTCAACTAGTTGGTGATGATTTCTTTGTTACTAACACTGCTAGATTATCTAAAGGTATCGAATTAGGTTTAGCTAACTCTATCTTAATTAAAGTTAACCAAATTGGTACATTAACTGAAACATTTGAAGCTATTCAAATGGCTCAAAAAGCTGGTTATACTGCTGTTGTTTCTCATCGTTCTGGTGAAACAGAAGATACAACAATTGCAGATATCGCTGTTGCTTTAAATGCTGGTCAAATTAAGACTGGTTCAATGAGTAGAACTGATCGTATTGCTAAATACAACCAATTATTAAGAATTGAAGACGAATTAGGCGATACAGCTGTTTATAACGGATTAAAATCTTTCTACAATTTAAAAAACAAATAGAAATCAAGAGAGCTAGGATATCCTAGCTTTTTATTTGATTGATAATAATTTAATAATTCATTTTGAAAAAGTATTAACAATTATTCAATTTTATATTTATTTTTTGAGGATTTTATTGTATAATAAAAGATAATGGAGAATTATAATTATGGCTAAAAAAGAAGTGATAACATTTAAAGAAGAATATACTTATCCTAAGGTTAGTAAAGTAAAAATGCCTAAAGAAAAGTTATATAAAGAAAAAGCCGTAGTTCGTGTTCGTGATGCATCACTTGATAAGACTATGTCACTTGAAGGACAAATTAAACAAGTTGATAAAGATTTATCAATAATTGAAACAAAGATAAATAATATATATCGTGATTTTCTATTTTTAAAATTGTTTAATTTGAGTGCAAAACAAGATGATGAATTTTTAAAAGACTATAATGCATTAAATCACTATATTAACAAATTTTTAAATGATTTAGCAAATGTAAAAAGATTTTTAAACAGTTTTCGTGGTCAAATGGATAGAACTGGTTATTCAATTGATGAAGTATACAATGAAGTAAATAATTTTTATGACTATTTAACGGGACTAAATAGTGATATTAATGATTTAAAAAAGAAATATTATCCTGAATTTAAACTTACTTCCCATACATTAGTTAAAGATAAAACTATTGAAGAATACGAAGATTTAATTTATCGTGTGGAAAATGAGCTAAGCAACTATAAAGACATTGAAGAGGCATATGATTATATTATTTATAATAGTGGTAACGAAATAATAGATTTGGTTTATGAATTTTTAAATACAAAATCAAAGCAACCTATAAAATTAACCTATCATTATTTTTTACAAACAGATGCTATCATTGATTTTAAACATCATGAATGGGTTGATTTGTTTGTAAAATTTAATTATGTGATGAAGAAATTATCAGGTGTTACTTATAGTAAAAGATTTATTGAGATGTATCGTAATTTTGAAACAAAATATACAATTATTACAATTTATAATGAGATAAGTAGGTAGATTTATGCGTGGTGAATTTCATATCCATACAACATACTCGGATGGTGTTTTAACTGTTCCAGAAATATTAGAATATGTAAAAGGAAAAGAAGAATATCTATCTATCACTGATCACGATATTATAGATGGTTCAATTGAAGCATTCGAGCTTTCTAAAAAATATAATATTAAATGTATCATCGGTGTAGAGGTTTCTTCGTTTTACCAAGGTGATACGGTTCATATCTTGGGATATTTTAAAAATGATGACCATTTAGAAGTGTTAAAGAATAAGCTAAAAGAAACGCGAGAACAAAGAATTAAGCGTTTATACTTAATGAAAGAAAAATTAAAGGATATCTTTAATATCGATTTAGATGTCACAGAAATCCTCAAAGTTTCGACTATTACTCGTGGAACGATTGCTCGTGAGATAGTTAGACAACATAGCGAGTATTCAATTGAATACTTATTTAAAGAAGTTATCGGAAGTGATTGCCCTGCTTATATTCCTTCAACTAAATTTTTTACAAAAGAAGCAATTGATTTAATACATCAAGCAGGAGGAGTTGCCGTATTAGCACATCCAACTTTGCTTCGTTCTTGTAAACCGATTGATATAGTTAAAATGGGGGTTGATGGAATTGAAGCAATTTATCCAAGAAATAAAGGAAATGAAGAATTAGAATATCGAAAATTAGCTCTTGAAAATAATTTGTTTATTACTGCTGGTTCTGATTTTCACTCTTTTAATGACATTGGTCATGCTAATTTATTGACACATTTTTTGTATGATGATGAATTAGAAATATTTATAAAGAAAGTTATGGAATAATTATGAATGTAAGAAAATTAGCTGTAGATGCTATTGATAAAATAATGATAAATAATGCTTATAGCAATATTGTTGTTAATGATGTATTGAATAAATATGAACTTAGTAATGAAGATCGTGGCCTTTTTACAAATCTAGTTTATGGAACATTACAACACTTATTAACAATTGAATATTATATCGAACCATTTATAGCTAAGAAAAAACCAAAGCATTGGGTTAGATATTTATTATATATGAGTGTGTATCAATTAGTTTATTTGAAATCTGCTGAATATGCTGTTGTGAATGAAGCAACAAGCATTGCTCGCCTTAAAGATAAACAAATTGCTTCATTTGTAAATGGCGTATTAAGAAACTTTTTACGTAATCCTTTAAAGGATATTGAAGAATTAAGAAAAGTTGGTGAGGTAGAATACTTAAGTGTTAAATATTCTCATCCTGATTGGTTAGTTGCTTTTTTCTTAAAAGATTATTCATTTGAAACGGTTGAAAATATTTTAAAAGAAAATATTTTAGAGAAAAAAGATGCAATTCGAGTTAATACTTTGAAAACAACAAAATCAGAAGTTAAATTCTTATTGGATAATTTAGGTATAAAATATACTGAAAGTGAGATTGCAAAAGATGCATTAGTAGTTGAGGCAAGTGTAGTAAATACAGAACTTTTCAAAGATGGTTTAATAACTGTTCAAGATATTTCCAGTCAATTAACTTCACTTATTTGTGATCCACAAGAAAATAGTTCAGTTTTAGATTTATGCAGTGCTCCTGGCGGTAAAGTTGCATATATGTCAGCCTTAATGAAAAATACAGGAGTAATATATGCTTGTGATATTTATCAACATAAGATTAAATTAATGAATGATCTATTTAATCGTTTAGGTGTTAAAAATGTGAAACCACAATTAATTGATGCTAGAATGGTACATAAACATGTAAAAGAAGGATGTTTTGATTATGTGTTAGCAGATGCTCCATGTAGTGGTCTTGGAGTGATTTCTCATAAAGTAGATTTAAAATATCGCATTTCACTTGATGCTATTGATAATATTTTAGCGTTGCAAGAAGAAATTCTTGAGACTACTTGGAAATTAGTAAAAGTGAATGGCTATTATGTTTATAGTACTTGTACAATTAACAAAGATGAAAATGAATATATGATTAAAAAGTTTTTAAAGAAGCATCCTAATTTTGAAGTGGTTTACGAAAAACAAATATTACCAACAGATTATCATACTGATGGTTTTTATATTTGTAAGATGAGGAGAAATAATGAATAGTTCAATTTATAATTATACTAAAAAAGAATTAGAACAATATTTTATTTCTAAAGACTTAGCAAAATTTCGTGCTACGCAAGTAATTGAGGGAATATATCGTGAAAAAGTAAAGGATTTTCAAGATATTAGTAATTTAAGTAAGGATGTAAAAGCATTACTTAAAGATGATTTTATAATTGATGAGTTGAGCGTTGAAAAGAAAAGTGTCGCTAGTGATGGGACAACTAAATTTTTATTTAAATTATCTGATGGAAATCTGATTGAAACTGTTTTAATGATTCATCCATATGGCTATAGTGTTTGTGTTACTAGCCAAGTAGGTTGTAATATGGGATGCGCTTTTTGTGCAAGTGGAACAACTAAAAAGATTAGAAATTTAGAACCATTTGAAATGGTCCTCCAAGTTCTTACAATTGATAATATGCTGGCATTAGAAGATAAAAGAGTAAGCCATGTTGTTGTAATGGGAATCGGTGAACCTTTTGATAATTATGATAATGTAATGAAATTTGTGAGTATCATTAATGAACAAAAAGGATTAGCAATTGGTGCTCGTCATCTAACAATTTCTACATGTGGATTAGTACCAAAGATTATAGAATTTAGTGAATTTCCTTTGCAAGTAAATCTTGCCATATCTTTACATTTTGCAACTGATGAATTAAGAGATAAATATATGCCAATTAATCGTAAATATAAACTTCACGAATTAATTGAAGCTTGTAAATACTATTACGAAAAAACAAATCGACGCTTAACATTCGAATATATTTTATTAGATGGAATTAATGATTCGTTAGCGGATGCTATGGATCTTGTTGAGTTAATTAAAGGATTGAATTGTTATGTTAATTTAATTCCATACAATAATTCTGATACGTTTAAAGGAATCTTAAGAAGAACAACTGAGACTAGAAGAGATGCATTCTTTGATTATTTGAATAAGAATCATATCAATGCGATTGTTCGAAAAGAGCATGGTACTGATATAGATGCTGCTTGTGGTCAATTAAGGGTAAAGGCTTTGAAAGAAAAGAAAGAGATATAGAATATTTTTTAGAAGACACTTTAGGAAAGGAGGTAATTTATGAAGGAAATATATCAAAAAGGATTAGTGCAAAAATCAATTAGTGGTGAGTATGGTGTAATCTATAAAGATGATATTTATGTTTGTAAACCACGTGGTGTATTTCGTCATAATGAATCTAATGTAAAGGTAGGAGATTATGTAGATTTTGATCCTTCTACAAACATTATTACTAAAGTGTATCCAAGAAAAAATGATTTAATAAGGCCTGTCATGGCTAATATTGATAAAGCTTTTTTAGTAATTTCGATTAAAGAACCAGATTTGAATTTAAATCTATTAGATAAAATGATTTCTATTTTAGAATATAATAATATTGAAATAATCATTATCTTTACTAAAAATGATTTGCTAACTACAGAAGAACAAATTGAGTTTAATAAAGTTAAGTGTTATTATGAAAGTATCGGTTATCAAATTTTTGTTTCTTCAAAAGAAAGCTTTGATGAAGGGATACTTGAACAATTAAAATCATCAATTTGTGTCTTAACTGGTCAAAGCGGAGTAGGAAAAAGTACCTTGTTAAATAATATGGATAAAGCCTTAAATTTGAAGACAAATGCAATTTCTAAGGCTTTAGGTAGAGGCAAACATACAACTCGCCATATTGAGCTTTTCCCTGTTGGTGGAGGTTATCTTGCTGATTCTCCGGGGTTTGGAAATGTTAGTTTTGATGAAATGGATGAACTTACATTCAGCCAAACTTTTGTTGAGTTCTTTAAAGAAAGTTCTAATTGTAAATATAATCATTGCACGCATATTAATGAACCTAAGTGTTGTATAAAAGAGAAAGTATTGAATGGTGAAATTTTGAAATCACGTTATGACAATTATCTATTGTTTATGAATGAAATCAAGGAAGCCAAAAAGAGAAAGTATTAGGAGTGAGATTATGATTGTAGCCCCATCTATTTTATCTGCTGATTTTAATAGATTATTAGAAGAAGTGAAAGAATGTAATAATGCTGAGTTTATTCATATTGATGTAATGGATGGACATTTTGTACCAAATATATCTTTTGGACCAGCAGTATATAAAAACTTAAAAGGAAAAGTAAACAATGTTTTTGATGTGCATTTAATGATAAGTGATCCAATGAAATATTTAGATGATCATGTAAATGCTGGTGCTGATATTTATACATTTCATTATGAAGCAGTTAATGATGTAAAAGAAATGATTGAAGAAATTAAAAAAAGAAATATCAAAGTGGGTATTTCAATTAAACCAAAAACAGATGTAAAATTATTACTTCCATACTTAAAAGATTTGGATTTAGTACTAGTAATGAGTGTTGAACCGGGTTTTGGTGGACAAACTTTTATAGATAGTGCTTTAGGAAAAATTGAAGAATTAGCTCGCTTGAAAAAAGAAAATAATTATCATTACTTAATTGAAGTAGATGGTGGAATTAATCAAGAAACTGCTAAGTTAGTAGCTAAAGTTGGGTGTGAAGTTGTTGTTGCGGGAACTTATATCTTTAAATCACAAGATCGTAAGAAAACAATTGAATATTTAAAGAGTCTATAAAAATACAACATAAAAATTAAATTCTAACATATAATGATAATAGAATATGGAGGAGTTTTATGAAATTTATTGTTGTGAAATTGCCGAAAGTTTTTTCTCTTATAGTTTCATTCTTTATGAAATTATTTAAAAAATAACAAATAATAAGTTGAAATAAGCAGTGTTGGAAATTAAGCCAACATTGTTTTTATTTAAGTTTTAAATAATGAGGATGAATAATTTGTAATTAAAAGATAAATATTGTATAATATATTCATTAGAAAATTATTGTGGAGGGTATGATAAAAATGAAAAAGTATTTTATTTTCATATTAATTATTTTGACTTTATGCTTATTTGGTTGTAATCCTAAATGCGAAGAATGTAAAGAGTGTGAAGAATGTAAAGAATGTGAAGAATGCAAGATCTGTGAAGTGTGTGAAAAATGTGAAGAATGCGAACAATGCAAAGAGTGTGAAGAATGTCCTGAAATAATAAAAAAGGAACCAGTTTTATTAGGGATAGATAGAATAAATGACTATTTACCTTGGTTTGAAGGAAAAAGAGTTGGTTTAATAACAAATCCGACAGGTATAAATAGTAACTATGAATCTTCCATTGATGTGTTGTATGAAAAAGTGAATTTAGTTAGTTTGTTTGCCCCAGAACATGGGATTCGTGGTAGTGCTATGGCGGGAGCAACAGTAGGAAAAGAAGTTGATCCAGTTACAAATCTCCCTGTTTATAGTTTATATGGTAATACAAAAAAACCAACTAAAGAAATGATGGATACGATTGATATTTTATGCATTGATATCCAAGATGTTGGTGCTCGTTTTTATACCTATATTTATACAATGGCTTATGCGATGGAAGCTTGTAAAGAATATGGAAAAACATTTATTGTTTTTGATCGCCCTAATCCTGTCAGTGGTAGTGTTGTCGAAGGTAATATTCTTGATATGAATTATTCATCTTTTATAGGCATGTATCCATTAGTTCAAAGACATGGTATGACAATTGGGGAAATTGCTAATTATTTTGCATTAGTACAAGGAATAAATTGTAATTTAAAAATTATAAAAATGAAAAATTGGGATCGCGATTATTATTTTGATGATTGCCAAATTCCTTGGGTGATGCCATCGCCTAATATGCCAACAGTTGACACTGCTTTAGTTTATACTGGCACTTGCATTTTTGAAGGAACAAATTTAAGTGAAGGAAGAGGAACAACAAGACCATTTGAATTAATTGGTGCCCCATTTATTGATAGTGTAAAATGGGCTAATAAACTAAATGCCTTGAATTTAGATGGTGTCATCTTTAGACCAGCAGCTTTCACACCAACTACTTCTAAATTTAGTGGTCAAACATGTTATGGTGTTCAAGTACACGTTACTGATAGAACAACTTTTGATGCTGTTAAAACTGGTTGGGCAATGCTTGATGTGGTTAGAGATTTATATCCTTCAAAATTAACGTATACTAGTACTATTAATTTATTATCAGGATGTGATTACTTAAAAAATGATTTATATTCTTTAGATGAATATTTCAAAATTATTGATAATGATACGGCTGAATTTTTAGAAATCAGAAAAGGATGTTTGCTTTATTAATAAATAAAAAAAGCTGTTACATATTTTGTTGTTTACACAAAATCGTAACAGCTATAATAAATTACAAAAAGAAGAAAAAGAAAAAAAGGCTTAATCAGCCTTTTTCTTTTAGATCTCCTCACACGAAAGATTATGCTCTTTCAACAAGTCCTGATCTTAAAGCACGTGTAGAAACATAAACACGTTTGATTTTGCCATCGGCATCTTTAATTCTAACCTTTTGAAGATTAGCTTTCCAAGTTCTTCTTGAAGCCTTCAATGAGTGAGGACGGTTGTTTCCGGCAACAGTGCCTAAACCAGTAACATAACATTTTCTTGCCATATTAGTACCCTCCTTATTTATTGGTCTTAATAACCTTTAATATTATATCATAATAATATCGAAAAGTAAAGCAAAATTTTCATTTTGTTTTCTTTTACATTGTATCTTTTACTAAATAGTTAAAAAAGAAAATGTTTAAAGATATTATATAAATATCTAATTAAAGTCCTTTTATTTTTGAAAAACCACTAAAAAAATATTGAAATTAATAGGCAGTTGTGGTATAACCTGTCTTTCACAGATACATTTGTGTGGCGCAAATATTATACAA
>JAEDHQ010000091.1 GCA_016296945.1 Bacilli bacterium
GTTTCCATTTTTCAATATTCCAAGCGAAGATGTCAGAGCAAACAAAGTTCGGATAATCACTATTTGTAAACGGATTTTTACAATAGATTATATCGTGTATTTTCTTCCAATCGTCTTCGTTCCATTTTGCACCTGATTTCTTTTCAACTGCCATCATAAATTTGTAGATACGTTCTCTGGCATAATTGAGCGTCTTACTGTCCAGTTCTACTCCATATACATTTGATAGAGCCACCACCGGATTTTGCCCACACTCTACAATTCTACGATATAATGTAGCAATTATAATGTTACCGGCTCCCATAGTCGGGTCTAAATTAGTTTTGGTTTCGTCATACCAAACGGATTTCTTATCCTTTAGAGAGCCGGCCTTATCCATCATTTTCTCAATGATATGGAACGGCGTCCAAACCATCCCAAGTGATTTTTGGGTATCTTCATTTGCCTCGTAATGGGCAAAATCATTGTCAAAATCGTAGATATTCATTTCTTATACATTACTTAATTTCTTTTTCAATTATTGAAATTTGCTTTTTAGAGAATTTAAATTTATTATAAATGTCTTGGTCAGTCCAATTTTTAGTATAATCAACTAACCAAGGCATTCTATTAAATGGAGTGTTATGAGTTTCGTGTAAGATTTTCTTAATATAACGATATAATTTCAAATGAACTGAATTAAAGAAATTAGTTGCTTCAGTTTTTGTTTTGAAATTGAAATATCTTATGTTATCTTTATCATTAATAACATTTAAACACTTATTAATATCTTGTGTAAAAAGCAAATTGTTTGGATTTCCACCACTAGGATTATAAACTGTAGGAACTCTAATAAAATTGCCCTTATGTTCTTTACTATTGTGTTTGTCAAGTGTGTCATCTAACGAAACAACAAAATCAATTATAAATTTTGGGCAAGTAACTAATTTGTTTCTGTTAAATGTTGATTTATTAGAATTAAAACAATAAATTCCTAAATCACCCCAATTTATATTGAAAATTTTATGAACTTCTGTACTAGGAACAACATCTAATGTAGTAATAGAATTTCTCAAATCCGAGAAATTATTATAATCACTTGATTTTTTATATTCAGCCAAAGGGTCTTGCAACCATCTAATAGGACTGATGTTAATTACTTCTTTACATTGTTGTCTTACAATATCTAAAATTTGTAAATGTAAATTACCATCATAAGGCGGATTCATAATAACAATATCAAATTTTGCCATATCGTTTAATTCTCCTTCTTCATCAAACAAATTTAAATCGTTTTCATTGTCAAAAGTATTTATATAATGATATTTTTTACTTTCATGATAAAAATAACGCAAAAGATTATTATTTGCATCACGATCTGCGATAACAAAATTGGTATTCTTGAAATTATCAAGAATAATTTCAATAGTTCTTTTATCACTTATGCCGTAAATTAAAACATTTTTAGGTTTTTCGGGCATTCGGTCAATGAACATTTTAGCATAAATTTCAGGGTGTTTTACATTGAGCATTTCTTTCATATTAAAATCTCCATTGTTGTTACAGTATATAATATAGAAATTATATACAGTTTTGTCAATGGTAAAATGTGTAAATTATGTAAATTTTTATTTACTTGTTTGGATTTTCATCCAAATGTAGATAATCTTTCAATGCTGATATTACATTTTTAAAAGCATCAACTGCATTTGTATTGCCATTTGCCAAATATCTAGTAATAAATGCGTCATTTAGTTTAGTCCATTCATCCCAACCGTGCGGCTGGTTTTCTTTCAACTGGTTATGAATAATAGTTCTACGCAAATTGTTAATCAAGAACTGAACAGAAATCTTGCTCTTTTTCGCTTCAGCCTTCTTTTCGTTAATTTTCTTTTCGTCCTTATTCTTCTTCTTATTTTCCTTTTCAATGTCTTTGTGAGTATTCTTCAGCTTTTCAACATTGGACTTGATTTTCCCTGCATTACAGTTTAGTGCTTTCGCCAAAATTGCCATATCGTCAGCAGAAAGATTTGCAAATACTTCAGTCGGAATATGACGTGCATCCTTATTGTTTTTGTTAGAAACGAACAGTGCTCGGTATTCCTGAATTTCAACATTGGTAATTTTATCCCAAAAGAAATCCGAAATAGTCGGCACCTTATCTTCATCCGGGTCAGCTGTGCTACCATTAGAAACATCCACCTTTCTACCCCAATCAAAACTATCGTCGGTCAATTCAAATTGTTCAAGACGTTCAAGTAAGTTACAAATATCGTTTTCGTTTTCAATGATAGAGTAAATGTTTGCGTGGCCGTCAATCTTCTTGTGGTGTTCGCCATTCTTATCAGTGATAGTGTAATCACGAATAATGCGACCAATCTGCTGGGTGGATTTTACATCTGCTTTAGATTTGATAATACCAGCATTGAAAGAACACAAATTAATTCCTTCGGAAATCATATCAACCTGGAACAACACAACCGGTTTACCTTTAAGAATTACGCCAGCATCAATAAGTTCCAAAATATCCATCATACAAGTTGGTTCTTTATTGTCAGTATTTTTAGAAATCCACTTGTCAATTTCTTTTCTGTATTTTTTAATTATTTTATTTAAGTCAGTTTCATCATCAAGACGAGGAATAATATCAGTTTCAACCAAAGTTTTCTTATTTTCAATAGTCTTTTTAGAGTGAACAGAAATCAAATGTATATTTTCTTTTTCGGCAAAATCATTCCAGCATTTTGTGTAAAGACTATTAACTTCGTCAATACTAGAGCAGTTTGCGATGATGTGAATCGGCCATTTAACCTTACTGGTTTTAGAAATTTCCAATTCATTCTTATAGACTGCCAATATAGCACTATTGTATTGGTAGTCATAACACTTAATCAAATTCAATTTCGGGCGAGTGACATAACCCTTCTCAACGGCTTCATAAATCGGACAGTCACAATGGAACGATTTTTCAGTAATTACCTTTTGAAATTCGGCAGGAGTGCCAGTCATAAAAATAGAAGTTTGGAAGAAATCGGCGAGGGATTTAGTCATAATTTTTAATCTCCATTGGTTTTTCGTTTACAAGTAAAATATAGTAAATTGAACCAAAACTGTCAATAATTTTGGCTCAAATTTATGTAAAATTGTGTTTACAATTACAACTTCTTAATGATTTTATCAGTGATTTGTTTGGTAAATTTGTCCTTTGTAAACGAAAGTAAATACTCATCAATTTGTTTAGGTCCAATAAATTTAATTAAACCAGTTTCAAGCCATCCATCAACATCCATAGCTTTGTTCCAAATACGATCAGTTATAGAGAATACTATCTGTCGGCAACTATCCGGTTTCATAAAAGCATTCAAATCAAAATTTGTGTCCTTGGTTTTCATTTTCATAGCCGTCTGTGTAATCTGAGCACCTGCTGCTTTGAACACATCAAATGAAATTTCATTAACCCAATTCTTAATCTGAATACCAATCGGATAACTATCTTCACTAGATTCCGCACTTGCGTCAGTAAAGTTTTCGTTATTCGGGTCAACTGTAGTATATGTACTTGGTTCAATTATAGAACAGTCGCCATATCTAAAAAACCATTCAGCAAAAATTTCGCCACAGTTACCCTTGAACTTAAGCCAACAATTAAAACATTGTTCGTCTGTATCAACGAGTTTTTTAAATTTATTTTCAAAAGTTGTTTTGAATTTGTTATTAAATTTAACCCATTCACCGCAGAAATTCTTAATAAATTTATTCTTGTGAACAGGGAAATCCCAATTAACTAATTGTGTGAAAAATTCCTTATACAACTTTTTTAGTGTTGTATTGCGAATTGGTGTATCACTCAAATTAGTTCCACGCTTTCCGCTATGGGCAAATGTTATCAAGCTCTTGTAAGAGCTGTCAATCGTTTCCATATAATTCTTTTTCATTACTTAACCCCCAGGCACTTCTTTTCGCCAAACATAAATGTTTGTTTTGTTTTGTAATTGTGCGCTTCGTCATACGCAATAATTCCATTGATGCGTTTGTATGTTTCATTATTTTTAAGCATTTGAACGAAACGTTCATATCTGGATTTTTCTTTTTTTGAACCATCAGTATTTTTTAAAACCGAAATACCCCAGAGTGATTCATCACAGATAACACACAAAATATGTTTGTCAGTGCTATCCCAAAATTCATTTCCATTTACATAACGCTGACCAACATCATCAGAATCACTGTTCCAAATCTTAACAGCAACATTCAATCCTCGGTCTTTAAAAAGTTTTTCTGCTTCTTTTGCTTGTTGTTTACACAACTTAATTCTCGGACAAACAAATGTATGAAATGTTTTATCATCTTTGTGATTATTAATAAAATTCACAATAGCTTCAAAAGGAACAAATGTCTTTCCACTACCAACACAAGCATTTACAGCAACGAGTGAATGTGGAACACATAATGCCTGAGCAATAGTTTCAACTGCTTTTTCTTGCCAAGGGCGGAGTGTAATTTTTTGGGTCATAGTTAAACCTCTTTCTTATTTTTACATAGTAAATATAACAAATAAACTGCTATTTGTCAATACCAAATACGCAGTTTTAGTTATATTTTTTGTAAATTTTTGTTTACAAACCTAAAAATCTTCTTGAATTTTCGCAAGTTTCTTGTTTTCCAAAATCTGTTTTCTTTTCTTCAGCAATTCATTTAAGAAAAATCGTGAAGTATATACTTCACTCACAGTAATTCTATCAGCCCCATAATTGTAAATGTCGCCGTTTTCGTTTAATTTAATGCT
>JAEDHQ010000023.1 GCA_016296945.1 Bacilli bacterium
TTTATATTGTGATGAATTCTTTAATTTGATCAAATATTTCATTTGTAACTAACTTATATTTTAATAATTCATCAATACTATTAAAATAACCATGATTGTTTCGATATTCAATAATATTATTAGCTCTTGTCTTTGTCATCCCTTTTAGTGTCATTAATTCATCATAAGATGCTTGATTAATGTTTACTTTTTTAATTATACTATCATTGCTATTAATTAGAATAATCATCCCATCTTCTAATAGAGCAGCAAGATTAACATTCTTATTATCAGCTAAGCTTGTAAAACCACCAGCTACTGAGATTAAATCAGAAATGCGTGAGCCTTGGGGAAGACGATATATATTTGGGTTTTTAACTTCACCTTTTATTTCTACTACAATTTCATAATTAATATCGCTTTGATTAATAAAAATCTCATCTTGATCTTTTTCACATCCATTTAAAATGATTCCGAAAACTACTAATATTGTCCCAACCACACCAATTATTAAATACTTGCTTATTTTTTTTATATCCATACTTATCCTTTCACTTTATTCTTTATAGTTATTCTTCTTTCATATATATATTAGCTAGATATGTTTAAAATTGGTTTTATTTTATAAAAAAAGATGGGCATTCCCATCTTTATTAAAACTAGAAGATTGCTTTTATCTTTTCACAAGCTTCTAATCCTGATTTTTTCATCTTCTTCATATGGCGCATAATTTGTGGACCCTTTGTCATCCATAAATCAACTGCTCCATACATGCATGCTCCAACTAACATATATGATAAAGCTTTTTTCATATTAACACCTCACGGTATTATTATTTCCAAAAATCATTTTATTATAAGAAATCGTATGGTGAAATATCCTTTTTACCAATTTTTTCTTTTATAATTTCTGTTAATTTTGTTTTCCTTCTAATCCCTATAGATTGTGAGGCAATCTTTAATGATTCTAAATTACCAATCATAATTAAAAATGATTTTGCTCTTGTAATTGCTGTATAATAAAGTCTACGCTTAAGCATGGAATAATACTTATTTGTAAATGGAATAATCACGGTTTTAAATTCACTACCTTGTGATTTATGAATTGATATCGCATAAGCAAGTTTTAATTGATCATATTCTTCTTTAATATATTCAACACGTTTAGTTTCAAATTGAACTGTCATACCTGTGATTTGACCGTTTATATAAACAAATGAAGATACATAACCAATATCGCCATTCATTATCTGGTCTTCATTACGATTTATTAATTGAATTACTTTATCATTAAGGCGGTATTTTTGCTTAGCAGTTATTAGTTCATCTTCTCCTTCTTTTAAAGGATTAAAGCAATCTTGTAAAAAATTATTAACATTATCAATTCCTAGTTCACCACGGTACATTGGGATTAACACCTGGATATCTCTTAAGATATCCATATTTTTATTTAGTGCTTGTGTTATTATAACTTTAATATTTTCTAATATTTTAGATTCTTCTAAATAAATAAAGTTTCTATCATGTTGCTTTTCCAAAATATTTTCCGGGATTAATCCTTGATTAACACTATGAGCTAGGGAAATGATTGTAGAATCTTTGGCTTGACGATGTATCTCTGTTAAATAGATTGTGGTTATCTCTTTTGTTCTAATGATATCAGAAAGCACTTCCCCAGGACTTACAGACGGAATTTGATCAACATCTCCAACAATGACAATTTTACAATCACTTGGGATTGCACTAAATAATTTATAAGCAAGTAAGATATCTACCATTGACATTTCATCAATGATAATCATTCTTGCAAACACTTGATTTTTTTCATTAAAAGCAAATTTTTTACCATCAAAACCTAAAAATTTATGAATCGTTTGTGCTTTATGATGTGTTACCTCATTAAGCCTTTTACTTGCTCTCCCAGTTGGGGCTAATAGCACTACTTCGTCTAATACATTATCTGAGTTAAATAATCGGGAATATGTATCAATTATCCCTTTTACAATTGTTGTTTTCCCTGTACCAGGTCCCCCTGTGATAATCATAATATTTTCTTTTAAAGCTGTAATAATTGCTTTTTCTTGCATTGGACTATAAATGATCTTATTATCATTTTTAGTTTTTTCTAAAGCTTCAAAAATCTCTTTATCAGTAAAAGCATTAATCGTTTCATTTTTAATCCGGGAAACTATATTAACTGCTAATTGCTCTTCTGCATGATGAATTGCTAAGTCATAGACTAAATTATTTTCATCAATGACAATTTTCCCATCGTTTTCTAACTCATTTAAAATATTATCAAAAGTAATGTCATCAATAATTTCTTCTGTTTTATTTAATGTTTCTAATACTCTTTCTTTTAAATAATCTTTTTCAATATAACAGTTTCCTGTTTCATATGTGTAATTATTAATTAAGAAAACAAGACAAGCTTGTAATCTTATTGGATCATTTTTACTAATTCCATTATGTAGGGCAATACTATCTGCTTTAAGAAAACCAATTCCTTCCACTTTGTCTATTAAATAGTAAGGATTTTTTAAGGCAATTTTTATTTCTTTAGGTTTTAAGATGCTTTGAATTTTTTTAGCCATGGCAATGGTAAAACCTAATCTTACTAGATCAACAATTGTTTTTTCTTGCTTTTGATTTTCTATAAGCACAGAATAAATAATATCTTTTTGTTCTGTTGTTAATCCCGAAACGATATTTAAAACACTTTTATCATTTCTAATTTCATCTAAACATTTACTACCTAATGTTTCATAGATCTTAGTAGCAGTGATTTTGCCTATTCCTTTAAAGTATTCACTGGATAGATATGTAACAACAGCTTCCAGTGTATCACTATTAGGTCGTTCATAACTATTTGCTTTTAACTGAATTCCATATTTTGTTTGTACAAATTCACCAGTATAACTATATTCTTCATCTTTTATCGGAAGGCGATCATAATAGCATGTTACTGTTAAGATGTTAGAAATTAAGTAGTCCTGATATATTTTCATTTCAGGATTAGTATAATCTATTTTTATTGAAACAACAGCATATCCAGTATCATCACTTTTAAAAATGACTCTTTGAATAATTCCTGTAATATTTTCCATTAATATCTTCTCTTTTCTAGATCCATATATACTTCATCAATAGTTGCTCCCCCTACTAAGCGATCTCCTTGATAAAAGACTGCTGCTTGTCCTGGAGTTACAGATCTAAACATATCTGGATATAAGATCTCAAGACGATTTTCATCAAGCCAATGAATTTTAGCTTTTATATCTTGACTACGATATCTAAACTTTACGGATACATCTAAGTAATTATCAACATCTTTAGAGAATTCTTCCCCAATCCAATTAACTCTACTTACAATGCATCGATTAGAATTTAGATAATTAGCATCTTCACCACGACCGACTAATAAGACGTTACGAGCAACATCTTTACCTAAAACATACCAAGCATCACCTTCACCGCCTAAGAAAAGGCCGTGGCGTTGCCCAATTGTATAATACATAAGTCCATCATGTTTTCCAACAATCTTACCATCTAATGTTTCCATATTGCCAACTTGAGCAGGAAGATAGTTTTCCAAAAATTTTTTGAAATTTCTTTCACCAATAAAACAGACACCTGTTGAGTCTTTTTTCTTTGCTATCACTAAATTATGTTTCAATGCAATTTCCCTAACTTGTGGTTTTGTTAAGTCACCAATTGGAAATAAAGCTTTATCAAGTTGTTCTAAAGACAATTGAGATAAGAAATATGTTTGGTCTTTATTATTATCAATGCCTTTATAAAGTTTCGGTTTACCCTCATGAGTAATCCTTGCATAATGGCCCATTGCTATATAATCAAAGCCCATTTCCATTGCTTTATCTAAAAAACAACGAAATTTTATTTCTTTATTACATAATATATCTGGATTAGGAGTTCGATAGTTTTTATACTCATCAAGAAAATAACTAAATACTTTATCCCAATATTCAGCTACAAAATCAATACGATGAAGTTTTATTCCTAATTGTTCTGCTGTTTTTAAAGCATCCATATAATCTACTTCTTGGGGACAAACATCATCCATTGTATGAGGATTACCTAAAACATCATTATTTAATGAAGAATCCCAGTTACGCATAAACATCCCTTCAACTTCATAACCAGCTTCTTGTAAGAGAATTACTGCAACAGCAGAATCAACGCCTCCACTTAATCCTACTACAACTTTTTTCTTCTTATTTCCATTTAAATGTTTATTTTTCATTTTAGTTATCCTCCTATATTATTTAAATTTATAGTGATGCTTTTATTTCAATAATAATATCACGAAGTGACATTGCTTCTTCAAAATTAAGATTTTTGGCTGCTTCTTTCATTTGCTTTTCTAAATTCTTTATAATATTTTTCTTTTCAAGGTTACTCATATCCTTAATAGTACGATGGTCAACTGTGATTTGTTCTTTTGTAAGTTTATCATCTTCTTTAGTGATTACTAATGCTTCACCAATTTCTTTATAAACTGTTTTCGGTGTTATAAAATGATTAATATTATAATCATTTTGAATCTTGCGACGACGATTAGTTTCTTTAATTGCATAATCCATTGAATCAGTAACATTATTAGCATACATTATTACTTTACCATTAACATTTCGGGCAGCACGACCTATGATTTGGACTAATGATGTACTACTTCTTAAAAATCCTTCTTTATCAGCATCAAGAATTGCAATTAATGATACTTCTGGAATATCTAATCCTTCCCGTAAAAGGTTAATTCCGACTAAGCAATCATATGTTCCTTGACGAAGTGCTCTAATTATTTCTAAGCGTTCTAAGGACTTAACTTCACTATGTAAATAAGCAACTTTAATATTAATATCTTTTAAATATTTTGTTAAATCTTCACTCATTTGAATAGTTAATGTTAAAACTAAAACTCTTTCGTTTCTAGCTATTCGAGTTCTGATTTCTTTAATTAAATCATCTATCTGTCCTTCAACTTTTCTAACCTCTACTAATGGATCCAATAAACCAGTAGGGCGAATGATTTGTTCAATTATCTCGCCTTTTTCAGTCTCATATTGCCCCGGTGTTGCACTTACATAAATCACTTGATTAATTTTACGTTCAAATTCTTGAAACGTTAGAGGGCGATTATCAAGGGCTGATGGTAAACGAAATCCATTGTCAACTAAACTCAGTTTCCTCGACCTATCACCATTATACATTCCTCTAACTTGGGGGATTGTAACATGTGATTCATCAATCACAAGTAAATAATCATCACCAAAAAAGTCCATTAATGTATATGGTGTTTCTCCTTCTTCTCGCAAACTCAAATGACGAGAATAATTTTCGATTCCGCTGCAGTATCCAACCTCTTGTAACATCTCTAAATCATAGATAGTTCTTTTCTTAATTCGCTCTGCTTCAAGAAGCATTTTTTTATCTTCAAAATACTTAATCTGTTCATCTAATTCCACTTTAATTCTTCTAATTGCTTCTTGTAATTTCTCATCGCTTACCGCAAATAATGTGGCCGGATTAATTGTGATAATTTTTTTGGTATTAATTGTTTTTCCAGTTACTACTTCAAAAATTTTAATCTTTTCAATTTCATCATCAAAGAATTCAATTCTAATCCCTTCTTCTTTAGAATTTGTAGGAAAGATATCTAGTACTTCTCCACGAACACGAAATGTTCCCCGTGCAGGTTCTACATCATTACGTTCGTATTGCATATCAACAAGTTTTCCTAACAATTCTTTACGATTAATCACTTGTCCTTCTTTTAGAACAAGCATCTTATCTTTATAATCATCAGGGTCACCAATTCCATAAATACAAGAAACTGAAGCCACAACAATCACATCATCATAACTAAGAAGGCTGCTTACAGCACTATGACGCATTTGATCAATATCATCATTGATACTAGCATCTTTTTCAATGTATAAATCTTTTGCGGCAACATATGCTTCTGGTTGATAATAGTCATAATATGAAATAAAGTATTCAACATGATTATTAGGAAAGAAGCTTTTTAATTCACTATATAGTTGCCCTGCTAACGTTTTATTATGAGCTAAAACTAATGTTTTCTTCCCTGTATTTTTAATTACATTAGCAATTGTGAAAGTCTTCCCAGTTCCCGTTGCTCCTAACAAAGTTTGGGCAAAGATCCCGTCTTCAATTCCTTCAGTTAACTTGCGAATTGCTTCTGGTTGATCACCGGTTGGCATATATTTACTAACTAAATCAAAAAGCATCAAATCACCACCTATTTGTGATATTTCATATTGTTTAAGATTGTACAAGCACGATACAATTGTTCTAAAAAAATGACACGCATCAATTGATGAGGAAATGTCATTTTCGAAAAAGACAATTTGTAATTACTTCTATTTTTAACACTTTCATCCATTCCATCAGTAGAACCGATTATAAATGTTAAAACCTTATTATTATATAAGTAATGTTTACTTATATATTCACTTAATTCAATACTGCTAAGCTCTTTACCATTGATCTCTAAAGTAATAACAAAATCATTATCTGTAATATTAGATAAAATCAACTTAGCTTCTTCTTTTAAATTCTTACTACTTTCATTGTAAGTACATTCTTTAATTTCAATAATATTTAAATTAGCCATTGGTTTAATTCTTTTTACATATTCATTTATGGCTTCAGTTAAATAACTTTCTTTTATTTTTCCAACAACTATTAATTTAATATTCATTAAATTTCTATTATCTTTGTTGCTTCATTTTGAGATGCAACAATGATTTCTCCTTTAAAGTTATTCAATTTATAAATTTTTGTGATAATCTCTTCATTTAAGCAATTTAAACTATTACAATCTTCGCTGACATGACCTAAAATTATATATTTATTTTGATCACTTAATGTTTCACGTAATAATTCAAAACATACTTGATTTGATAAATGCCCACTAGTTGATAAAATACGATTAATTAATCGTATATCACGATCACTATTAATTAACATTTCAACGTTATGATTTGCTTCAATAACAAAGCAATCAAGACTTGATAATAAATGTTTATAGCGACTTGGAAAAATTCCCGTATCCGTAAAATAACCAAACTTCCTACCTTCATGCATAATAATAAAACCAAAGATATTAGCCGTATCATGTAATAAATTTAATGTACATACTTCCACATCTCCAATACGATAACAACTATCACCTTCAATAAAAGCAATCTTGCGTCCTACCAAATGATCTTTAATATCTACTCGTAATGCTTTAAATGAATTTTTATTTATATATAAATTAGCATTAGTCTTTTTTAAAACTGTATCTAAAAAGCCAATATGATCACTATGTTCATGCGTAATTAATATATCTGTAATAGTACTCAAATCAATATCTTTTACTCTTTTACTAGCATTTAATAAAGAAATACCAGCATCAATTAAAATATTAGTATTTCCAGCACTAACATATGTCATATTTCCTTTCGAGCCACTCGCAATAACACAAACTTTCATAATACTTCCTCTAATCTGTAAATCAGTAATATTATACAATAATTTCTCAAAAAAATAAATAGTAAAAAAGCTTTGGTTTCCCAAAGCTTTCCTAAATCATACAATTACAAATTTATTTAGAAATAAAATCTTTTGTAACTGATTTTAAATTACTTTCAAATACATAATCAACATATAATTCTAAGAACTTAGCAACATCTTCACTACTTGCATTACCTGATGTATTATAAGTGGCTAATAAATCAGTTAAAGCATTATATTGTAATACAGATACAAAATATGTTCCTGATAATTCTTTCTTAATTGGTTCGTAGTATTTAGAAATTGCATTTGTAACAGAACTTGTTAACTTTTCATCAGTAATTTCTTTACGAATTTCTTCGATAGTTGGTAAATAACGATATGTAACTACTTTATTTTCACCTTCACCAGTTTCATTTTTATCAATATATGATAATGAATTACTTGCTAAGTTAACATAAACATGATAACCATATTTAGTTTCAATTGTATCTGAAACAGTAACACGGTTTGTTTTTTCATCAGCCATGTCTTTATCCCAAATAGCTTTTACTGCATCGTTAAATGATTCAACCATACTACCATTAGTAAATGAGCCTAAAGATTCCCATTTTAATGTTAAACCATATGCTTTATATTTTGATAAATTAATAGTTACAGGGCTTACACCATTACTTGTAATAGTAGCTAGTGGAGAAGTAGATCCTTCACCAACTGGAGCTTGTTTATAAGCACTAACAATCTTTTCTAATTTTTCTTGATATGTACCTTTTTCATCTTTAATGAATTCAGCGATTTTTTCACATAATTCTAAAGCTTTTTCTTTTTGTGCAGCAGTCCATAAAGTATCATCAGCTGTTGGATCTAATAGACTAGAACCAGCTTGATAATCTTCAACTGTTTCATAAGCAGATACTAAAATATGAATACCTTTAACACTGAAATATTCATCAACAGTTTTTTGCATTACTGCTTGAATATCTTGCCATAATTTAGTTGCATTTGCTTCTTCAATTGTTAAATCAAAGTTATAAACTTTCTTACTATTTTCATCTTTTGTAACTTCATGTTTTTCAATTACATTAATATTATTTGTGAAATCTTTAGTTACTTCTTGAGCTAATAAGATCATCATTAATTCTTCATCAGAAGAAACACCATAACTAGATTCAATGAATGAAATCCAGCTAATAGCATTAGGATCATAACCATATTCTGTATATGTTCCATCTTTGAAGTTTTTCTTTTCTTGATCTAATAATTCTTCGATTTCTTTCTTCTTATCATTATTAGTCCAATTACCATCTTGATAGTAAGTATTTAATTTCGGATTATTAAGTAATCTCTTTGCAACTAATAAATCAATTACAACAGCAGATTCGCCAGCTTCACACATAGTAGCAAATAATTCTTCACAAGTAAAATCTTTACCATCAACTCTTGCTACAACGTTAGCTAGTTCATCAGTAGTTTCTTTATATTCTACAGCAGTTGAAGAAATACCACTAACATAAGCTGCTTCTAAAACATCATCATAAATTGCGAAATTCTTTTCTTTACGTAATTCTGCTAATTTTTTAGTAATATAAGTTGAAGTAACAGCTGCTTCTCTTAATTCTTCTTCATATTCTGCTTTTGCGGCATCTTTTGCTTCATCGTCTAAATCTTCAAATTCTACAACTTCATTTTCAGCTAATTTCAACACATAGAAATATAAGCTACCAGAAGCAGTTAAATATGGAGTTGCATAATATTGATTATTTTCCATATCTTTTAATCTACTAGCAACATTACTATTAATATCACTTACTTCTAATTGGAAAGCATCACTTTCTTTAGTTAATGTTTCAGAATATTTATAACCATAAACTAAAGTATATAATTCAATGTATTTTGCAATAACTTGATCTGTTGTTAATTCAACACCGCCAACAGTCCATTTACCATTAACTACTTGAACACCAATTTGTGTTAAAGCATCAGTTGCACTCTTTGCAGTTGTGAAAGGAACAATAATTGCAGTATATACTTTTACATGTTCTTTATTATATAAATTAGCATATTTGCTATCTGCAAAATATGGAGCAGTTACTAAATCTTCTTTATCAGCTTCTGCTTTTTCTTCTTCAGTCATATCTAAGTATTCTTGATATTTCTTATTAGTTTCTTCAACTTCTTCATCTAATTTAACTCTTGCATAAGCACTTTGAGCTAAAGACAAGCGATATTTCTTAGCAATACTAGCGCCATAAATACTAGTTTCATTGCAACCATAGCTTACACACATTGTTTCTAAGAAATCTTTTTCAGCTTCTGCTTTTTTATCATCAGTTAATGTAACATTACCATTTTCATCAATATTATCCTTACCATAAACATCGATATTAATTTTTTCTTTGATTTCATCTTCAGTTACAGCTTGATAATATGAAGCTAATAAATATTGATCAACTAAATTTGTTAGGGAAGCATAACCATATTCTTTTTTCAAACCTAAATATAATTCGCCCCTTGTAACATTATAAGTATAAGCTTTACCATCAATAGTTTCTTGAATAGAAGCAAATACAGAAGAAGTATCAATTAATGTTGGATTTTTTCTGTTAAGTGCACTATTGCTACAACTATCGCAAGCAAATAGACAGCAAGTCAAAACAAGAGTTAATAAAAATGTAATAATTCTTTTCATTGCCAACAACCTCCTTCTTATTTATTAGCATTTACAAATGCACCTGTAATATCAAATGCACCTAAATCTTCAGATTTTAAATATTTAATATTAGCATCAAATGTGTTTTCTTCATTTGTTTCGATTAATTTAATTAAATCTTCAGTAGCAAATTGTGAACTAACTAATGTGAATCCAGCGCCACTAACTAAAGTTTTAATTTCAGCTTGTTGTAATAATGAAGAGAAATAATTACCAGTTAATTCACCAACAACTACATCATAATAAGCTTTAATTGCAGCACTTGCTTCTTCTGATAAGTTTTCTTTTAATTCATCAATCTTCGCATTGATTTTTTCTTTTTCTTCTTCTGTCATTTCATCAGTAATTAAAGCACTATAAGCATTGATTAAGTTATTTAATCTGATTTCATATAATGTTGGAATTACTTGTTTTTCACCTTCAACAACATCACCATTTGCATCTATAGTCTTAGTTGTGTATGTATCAGCAAATGTAGAACCTAAATTAACATATAAATGATAACCGAATTCAGTTTCAATGTAATGTTTACCTGCATCAGTGCCTTCTTTGATTTCATAGATTGTAATGTTATCAGTTACTTCGCCTAATGCTTTGTCAGCTTCCCAGATTGATTTAGCTGCTTCTTCAAATGGTTTAACCATCTTACCTTCGCCAAATGAACCTAAACTTTCATAAGCAATTTGTAAACCTGCTGATTTATATTTTGCTAAATCAATGAATTTGCCATCAGCATATTCTAATACATATTTGTAAGGTTGATTATCTGTATCAACTACTAATACATCTTTACCATCTTGGCCTTCTACATTATATGGAGCATCATCAAAAGCATCAACTACTGCTTCTAATTTTGCAGCATAAGTACCTTCAGTATATTGTAAGTAATCATATACTGCTTCGATTAATTCTTTAGCCAATTCTTTTTGTTCATTTGTCCAATCTTTAGGATCTTTTGGAGTGGCATCACTCTTTAATGATTCTTTAAATGAATCATAAACTTTAACTAATAAATGTTCACCGTTTACAGTGAATGAATCTTCATAAACACCTTTCATTCTTTGTTCTAATACTTGCCATGCACTAGATGATAAAGCATCAGCATATTCAACATCGAATTTAATATCTTCAAATTCTTCACCACTTACAGATACGAACTTAATAGTTTCTTTGATATAATCACTAGCCACATTACTATATAACATTAAATCTACTAATTCATATTCATCATTAACGCCATTTAAATTATATAAGAATTCATTCCATGTCATTGTAGCAGGATCATATCCATAAGATGAATATGCACCAGATAAGAAGTTCATTCTTTGGTTTTCAATAGATTCAATAATGTTATCTCTTAATTCTTTTCCTTCATCGCCTAACCATTCTTTTGAAGCGTAATCATAATATTTGTTAAAGAATGTATTAATGATTAATCTTTGAGAAGTGATTTCAGAAATAGCTGAAGATAAACCTAAAGTTTTTTCCATATAATTGAAGAATGCTTCAACAGTGATTTCATATACAAAACCATCTTTTTCAACTTTAGCGATTAAATCAGATTTCTTCTTGTTCTTCTTATAGTCTACATCATATCCTTCACATACTTTGATGTACTCTTCTTGTAAGCCTTTGTCTAATACTTTGAAGCCATATTCGTTACGTAATTCGCACATTTTTCTTTCCATAACTTCATCAGTATAAGCTTCTTCTTCTAATTTAGCTAAGATTTCATCTTTTACATCATCAAGTTCAGGCATTGTTTCTTCACCTAATTTGATAACATAATAGTAAACGCTTGAACTACTAAATGGAGTTTTTGAATACCATTTTTGGTTCTTATCATTTACACTATTTTCTTTAGCACCATTATAGAATGGATAATAAGAATAATAATTACTTTCTAATTTTGTGCTAAATGATGAATCGAATTCTTCTAATTTAGTATAATCCCAATAAATAGCAGATTCTTTATTGTCTTTATTAAATAAAATAGTAACATCATTATAAGTGTTGATGATAGTTTCACATTCAGAAATTAATTGTTCTTCTTTATCTTGATATTCTACTTCACTATAAAGTTCTAAGACTTCATTTAGTTTATTAATAACTGATTGTGTACCAGTTTCGTCTGCTAATTTATCTTGTAAAGCTTTAACAGCAACTTTAGCAGCTTCGATTAATTCTTTTTTATCTTCAATTGTTTTTTCTTCTGTTAGGGCAGTAGCGATTGCTTTAACAGCATTTCTAGCAGCAGTTGCTTCAGCTTCTACATCTAATTTTGCGTAATCGCAGCCGTCAGAGAAGACATAAGATCTATTTCCATCTGCATCAGCAACAACTGTCACAGTACCTTCAACTAATTTACCATTGCTATAACCATTAACAATATTATAAAGGTTGATATAAGCTTCAACTACTTGAAGAACGCTTGCTTTATCACCTTTAACTGATTCATAGATTCCAGAACCTGGTTCTTTTTCTTGAGTAGAATTAACTACCCATGAACCAACAGTTGATTCAGAGTTATAAACATAACCTAATTGTTGAAGTAATAATTTACCTTCATTTGAAGATTTGAAAGGAATGATGATTGCATAGAAGTTTTTACCATAGTTTTCTTCATAGTATTCTTCAACTTTGTCATCACTAAAATATGGCTTATCTTCATCAGCTTCTTTAATTTCTTTGCTGAATGCTTCTTTACCATATAATTTTTTAGCTAATACTAAGTTATAATGTTCTTTTACTTCAGGACTATAAATTCCTTCATTAGTAATTTTGTAACCATAACCAGTATACATACTAGTTGTAAATGCTTTTTCAAGATCAGCTTTTTCTTCATCATCTGTGATTGTGATGTTACCTTCATCATCGATATTATCTTCACCATAAACTTCTTTGTTAATAGCTTCGATAATTTCTTCATCGGTAACAGATTCCCAATAAGATTTGCCTGTAGTTTCAGATACAGCTTGTTTTAAAATTTGCTTGTTAGTCATTGTAATAACTGTACTTAAACCAATTTGACCTTTTAAGTCATCGTATAATTCACCTTTTGTAATTTGATAAGTGAATTCTTTACCACCTAATGTTTCTTTAATTGAAAGATAAACTTCATCTTTCGCATCGCCTAAATCAGGTGTTTTTGCACTATTCGCTTTAATTGCGGTAGCAGTAACTGTAATAATAACAATTAAAAGAATTGTACAAATAATAGGCAAAACTTTTTTCAAAATTGATTTAACATCCATAATAATAAATCTCCTTAATTTTTTAGCCTTAATATTTTTTCCAAAAAATAATGACCTCATTCAATACAAAGTATTGTGACAACAAATTGCTCATTAGACTTAATAAAAAAGCATAAACATTAAGAAAATGATTACAAAAGGCTTCTAATTTTTAGAAGCCTTTTAAGTTGCACAATACATTATAAGAACAGTGGTCTTATAATACTTAACTATTGTACCATATTAAGTTAATTTAGTAAATATCCATCACGCAACTTGCAAAATAAAGAACGCAACTTGCATATATTCTTTGAATATTAATTCTTTTATAATTAATCAATATTTGGAATATAAAAACTCTTTTTATCAAATGCAAAAATTGGATCTGTATATTCTCCTTTTGATGTATTTTTATAATATTTTTCTAAAGATGCAAAACGCGAGTCACTATAATCTAGCATATAAATTAATGCAGCTTCTCCCATTAATGGTTCTTTAGGTGAACCATACTCATGTAAACCATGATGAGATAAAATTATATGCTCTAAACATATTGCTTCATCAGTTTCTTGCAATCCTAATTCACTACATGCTGCATTAACCATATTAGCACCTATTGAGATATGCCCTAACAGATTGCCTCTCTTTGTGTATTCAACGCCTTTACTGCCACTTAATTCTTTTACTTTGCCAATATCATGTAAAATAATACCAGCATAAACTAAATCCGCATTAAGATATGAATAAAGACCTAAATATGTATCAGCTAATGTTAACATTGAATAAACATGATAAGCAAGACCATGAATAAAATTATGGTGGATTGAAACTGCAGCAGGATATTCAAAATATTCTCCGACATATTTTCTAATTACAGTTAAGACAATTTTCTTTAAATTTTCATTATTAATTTTATTAATATACCCTGAAATTTTTGTTTGTAAATCTTTTTTTGATAAAGGAGCATATTCATAAAATGAATCTTTATCTAACTCATCATCTGATGCTAGGCGAAAGTCACTTACATTAAACTGTTTTTTTCCTTGATAATCTTTGATTGTTCCTGTTGCGATATAAATTTCTCCATTTTTTAAAATGCTCTTTTTTTCTTCTGATAAAGACCATATTTTTACATCGATTAAATCTTCACTATCAAATCCAATTAAACTAGCATAATCATCATTAGCTGTTGTTTTTTTAATTTGAATACTTTGGAACTTTAATCCCATTGTTACACGATCGCCCATTTTTACATTCTTAATCATTTCCATTGTTATCACCTTTATTATCTAATCTTTGATATCTTTCATTCTGAACTAATACATCATAATACACTTTCTTTAAAGTATTATATGTTGATTCACGATGAGAACCAACTAATCCTTCGAGTAATCCACTTTGTTTAATCTTTCGTTCAATTTCTTCATCTAATTCTTTTTTTAAACTTTGGGTTTCTAATTCTGAAACGCGACGATCAAGTTCTTCTTGTTGACGTTTTAATGCTTCAAAATCATTAATAGCAACTTGATATGGATCATTAATATTGATTTCAAGATTTTCATTATCTACATTTTCTTGCGCTAATTGTTCAGCAACTTCAAAATCATTATCTGTAAATAATGTCTCCTGATTATTTTCCTCATTCACTTTGTTTTCAATTGTACTATCATTATTTTGATTATCTTCTTGTCGAGAAAAAGTAGGATTTTGAATAATACTTTCATATGAAAAACTATAACTATCATTATCTCTAAGTGATTCTTGTTTTTTAATAGCTTCTCTTTTTTCTAAATCTTTTAAAATGTATTCTTTGATTGACTCATAGTTATTTTTAATTTTGCCATGTAAGACTTTATTACAAACATCTCTTAAAATTTCATCAATTGTATCTTCACTTAATGAATTATCAAGACTAATAATTTCTTTTTTTGTAATTGCTAATTCATCATATTTTTTTATTATTAAATGATTATATAATTTATTAATTTGACTTTGCTTATTTTTTGCTTTACCTAAGTTATGATTTACCACATTTGCTTTTAATAAGCATTCTAAACTATTCTCAAATAATGTTGTTACATCATAGTTACTTTTTGGCCAAGTTAATGCTAATTGCACTACTTTTTCAAGTCTTTTAGAATCATTAAATGCCATAGCGATTCTTTCATTATATTCTTTATTTTTAACCATCGATGTGGCCATAAATGTTTCTTCATCTTCACGGCGATAATTGTTATATAAACGTTTAATTTCAGTTTTAAATAAAGGCATTCTTTTATAAAGTTTAGATTTGATTAAAAGTTTAATTCCCCTTTTTGCAAATTTCCCGGCAATAATACCATTCATTTCTCTGGTAATATCTGTGATATTAACCTTTAATAATGCTTTATTACTTCTTTTAATTGCTTTATAGATAGAATCATCTAATTTAAATCCTAATTCACTTACTAAACGAATAGCTTCCAGCATTTTTAAAGGTCGATCTTTAAAAATAAGATTAGGGTTATCACAAATCATTTTGATTTTCTTTCGATAGATATCTTGACGACCAGTAAAACAATCATGAATTATATTATTGCTACCCATTGCAAGGGTATTTACAGAGTAAATCTTATTTTCTAAAAAATCCATTAAGGAAGTTGAGTAGTGTCTTCTTGGAGTTTTAATTTTTACTTTATTCTTATAATCAAAAAAATATTCAGTGGCTAATGAGATCAAAAATGTCATTCCTAAGTATTGAACTCTTACCGCATTATCTAATACTTCAACGATATCTTCTTTACTAAATAAACTAATTAATGATTCTTTACTTAAACAACTATAAATTTCTACTTCTTTTATTTCACGATCTAATACTAAATCACGTAAACATTCCCCAACAATATATGCTTCATGACTTGTTGTCGTAATAAATTTTAGGAGTTCTTTTGCTTGAAAAATATAATGTTCATTATAATTCGACATCATTATCACCTACTCTTTCATATTATATCGTATTTACATTAAAATTTCTATATATTTTTTTATTTTATGATTTTTTGATTTTTAGTTATCAAATTTCTAAATTTTCATTTTATTCTTTTATTTTTTCAGGTTTTGTTTTATAATTAAAAAGGTGAATTAAATGTATACAATTGATAAGCAATATAGTGCAACACAAATAATTAAAAAAAGTGAATTTATTTGTAATATCTACCCAATTAAAAGCATTGATGATGCCGCAAATATCTTGCAAGAAGTACGAAAAAAATATTATGATGCTACGCACAACTGTTATGCTATGATTTATGGTGAATCAGGTGAGTATGCGAAAAGCAGCGATGACGGTGAACCTAGTCAAACAGCAGGTGTTGTTATTTTAGACGCTTTAAAGAAAAATGACCTAACTAATGTGTTGGCTGTGGTTACTAGATACTTTGGTGGTATCAAATTAGGGGCAGGAGGATTGGTTAGAGCCTATTCTTCAAGTGTCGGATTAGTATGTAAAGATATGACACTTTTAAAACTGCAGAAATCTACTAACGTAACTTTTTCCTTTTCTTATACATATTTTAATTATATTGATAAATATCTATCACAATATGAAGAAGTTAAAAAAGAATTTTTATCTGATATTACGGTTACTTTTTTAATTCCTTCTGATAAGATTAATGAAGTAATTAAAAGATGTCAAGAAATCACTAAAAATCAAATTAAAATCATAATTGGAGAAGAAATCACGAAATCAAAATAATCTTGACAGATTGTCTTTAAAAGTGTATTATTCTCTTAAGAAAAAATGAAAGGATTACTTATTATGTCTGTTTTACTATGCGATAATATCTCAAAGATTAGTTCTAATAATAATTCAATTCAAAACTTTAGTTTTAATTTTTTAGATAAAAAAATATATGGTATTTTAGGAAAAAGTGATTCAGGCAAAGAAGTTTTACTTGATTTAATCACTTCAAAGATTAAACCAGATCAAGGAACTATTTGGGTTGATGGTGATAATCTATATAAAAATAAAGAAATGCTTAATCGTGTTTGCTACATTAACAAAAGAACAAATTTTCCTGATACATATACTATTATGACAATTTGTAAAAAGATGGATAACACTTATCCTAAATGGGATAATTATTATGCATATACATTATGTCGTCACTTTGATATTCAAATGTCTGATTTATTTGTGAATTTGCCGAAATCTAAAAAGAGATTGTTTTTGGGTATCTGTGCCTTAGCAAGCAGAGCAAACATCACATTATATGATGATCCAGTTAGTGATCTTGACATGAAAGAACGCCATGATTTCTATTCATTCTTATATGAACATTTCCTAAGATATCCACGTACAATAATCATTACAACTGATTATATTGATGAAATAGACTATATGTTTGATAAAGTCTTGTTCTTAGATAAAGGAAGATTGATTGATTTCTTTGCTACAAAAGAATTAAAAACAAACTTTAGATATCTAACTGGTAAAACAGAAGTATTAAAATCTTTAATTAGCGGCATCAAAATTATTGGTGCTGAAGAACGTGGTGGTATCTTAACTGTTTGTGTTCGTAAAAAACTAACTAAAGATGAAACAAGAAAATTTCAAAAATATTTAATTACTATTTCTGATGTGCCAATTCAAAAGATTTTTATTTACTTAATTAATTTACGAGAAATAAGAAATAAAAAATATGATGCATTATAAAAACGGGAATTTCTCCCGTTTTTTTATTCGATGTTTTTCTTTTTAAGTAGTTCATTCAATTTTGTTTGATAATTAAATTCACTATCGTTTAGAAAACAACTTGCATAATTAGGTAATATTCCAAAATCACCATTATATAGTAATTTATCTTGAGGAATATTATTTAGTAAATCCACTGCTCTTTCATCTAATTCATATATAAAATTAAATCCAAAGATACCTTTAGAATAATATTTACCAATCATTTGCAAAGAATATAATAAGTCCATTACAACAACGTAGATTTCTTCAAATTCAACACCTTCTGGATAAACGATATAATCTGAATCTGCAAATGCTACACTTGTAAAATTCTCTTCAAAATAAACATTATTTGGATCATAATCATCTGGATATGGATATGGGACAAAAGATGGATTAGCGATGTGAGAATGTATAACATCATCTACACCACCTACTCTAAAATTATATGGAAACATATCATCAGCGGCAATTAACAAGCAATCAGTTGTTTTATCTGTTATAATTTCTTGATTTTCTAAATCGTTAATTATTTTCTTAATTGCTTTAGACTCATCACTTAAGACATTATTTTTATGAGTAAGTGGATCAATCAGACGTTTACCAATCGTTGTCATCATTCCATAATACATCGTCGTTAATGTTTGATAAACAACATAAGTCTTATTCCCATATTTATCCGCAACTGGATTAGCATCTAATAATTTTTTTGCCTCTTCGCACCAGTTAACAAAATTACTATATGTCCATTTACCTTCTAAATATATATCTAGAGGATCTTTCAAACCAACACTCTTGATTAATTCTTTGTCATAAAAAAATCCTTGAGTATAAGTAAGACCTCTAGAAGCACCAAGACAGCTTATTTCATCACCATTAACACCAAAAACATATTGGCTTTCATCGAAAAATCCAGGATATCTATCATCATATTTATCGATTAATGCTGTCAAGTCTTTTCCTGTATAATTACTATGAAATACTACTTCAAAAACTTTATCTTTTTCGAAATTAAAATCAAGTCTTTCAAACTTACAATTATATTTTCTCTCAATTTCCAAAATTAATTGATATCTTAATTGTGCTTCATCACTATTATTTAATTTCAATTCAGTTTTATTATAAAACAAAGCATCATTATGATAAATTGTATAACCTTTCAAATCAATTTTGTCTTCTTCATTGATTTCTTCTTCTAATACTTCGATTTCAATTTCATTACTAATTAATCCGTTAGCATTTGCTCTTACTTTAACTTTCCCTGGTCTAATAGCAGTTATTACGCCGTTTGCGCCAATATAAACTATTCCTTCTTCACTACTTTCATAATTCAAATCAACCTCATCGGTATTATAAAATATACTATTAATTTGTGTAGAATATCCAAAATATAATTCGTTAGTATCAACACTTATTTCCAGCATTGGATTAGTTTCATCAAATACTGCAACTAATTTGATATCTTTAGTAACTAAACTGTCAAAATCGTATAGTTCATCATTTAAATACCAACCAATAAAGTCATATAGTCCCTTGATTGGATCAACTGGTTTTTCTACTTTTGTATTTTCTTTTACAACTATAATAGTTTCTTCATTATCAACTACAAATGTTACTTTAAAAAAATCATTAAATACTGCTACTAATTCAATGTCCTTTGTAACTAAAGAATTAAAATCATACAATTCATTATCTAAAGTCCATCCAACAAACTCACGATCAGCTATGATTGGATTAGTAGGTTTTTCTACTGTTGTGTTTTCTTTCACTTTTACTACAATTTCTTCTTTTGTATCTCTATTAATTATAAAAGTTACATTGTAATAAACATCCTCATTTGTTGATGGTTCTTGACAACTCATAAATATAAAAGAAAGTAATAGCAAAAATATCATTGAAATAATTTTTTTCATAAAAAACTTGTATAATATAAAACATAAGATATCAATAATCTTAAGTGTTATATTATAACTCCTTTCCTTTCTTGATATTTTATAATTATATCTTATTATGATATAATTTATGTGTGAACTTAGTTCACATCGTACTGTGGATTAGTTTCCGTATTTTTACAGCTTTGACTGGTTGAGGAGACTCTAACCACAGTTTTTATTTTTAATTGGTAATCAGTTAGATAACGCTTTGACGCTTTATTTCGTGCAAGACTACATTAAGTAAAAACTTTGGTCTAACCTCAGTACACAAATTGACACACAAAAGGAGGTCTTTCATGTATCTTATTGGAATTGATATTTCCAAATACAAACACGACTGTTTTATTGCTACTGAAACAAGCGAGGTTGTTCACAACTCATTTTCATTTGATAATAATTCAGATGGATTTGCTTATTTTCTTTCTATCCTTACTTCTCTTGATCCTGATCAAGAAAAAAGAATAGGAATGGAATCTACTGGTCATTATGGAAATAATTTAATGCGATTTTTAGATGAACATAATTTTTCGTTTATGGTTTTTAATCCTTATCTTACGGAGAAGTTTCGTCAAGCTTCTTCTTTAAGAAAAACAAAAACTGATAAAATTGATGCACGTATTATTTCTCAAATGTTAGTTTCTAGAGATTACACTACCTATTCATCTAAATCATACCACATTTCTTCTTTAAAGTCACTAACTAGATTTAGATTAAGGTTAATTGAAGCTAGAACTAAGTTAAAAGTAAGAGTTCAAAATATTCTAGATCTTACTTTCCCTGAATTCACAAAATTCTTTTCTACTATATTTGGCGTATTACCATTAAAAATCTTATCTAACTATCCTTCTGCCGAAAAGCTATCTAAAGTTAATCCTGATGAAACCTTTAATTTTCTTAAAGAAGATATTAGAGGATCTTATTCTTACCAAAAATTCATTAATTTAGTTAATGCTGCTAAATCAACTATTGGTAAATCAAACGAAAACTATGAATTAGAACTTTCATCTAGCATTCGTTTAATAAATTACTATAATGAAGAAATCAAAAAGATTGAAACTCAAATCGAATCGATTATGAATCAATATAGCTTTAAAATTCTCTCAATTCCAGGTATAGGTATCCAATCAGCTGCTGTTATAATCTCTGAATATGGAGATATTAAATCTTTTGGTAATGCAAATAAACTATTATCTTTTGCTGGATTAGAACCTTCTATATCTCAATCTGGAACACAATCATTTAACGGGCATATGGTCAAAAGAGGATCTCCTCATTTAAGATATGCTTTAATGAATGTAGCTCAGACAGTTGTAAAAAATAACTTATGTTTTTCTAAACACTACTGGAAAAAGAGAAACGAAGGTAAATATCATCGTGTTGCTTTATCGCATGTAGTGAAAAAGTTATTAAGAGTTATTTATTTTTTAGAAACTAACAATATAGATTTTAATTCTAATCTATTGAAGTAGCAACGATAGACTCAAACATATAAAAATCATGTATGGGCAAATTATGTGAATAATTACGCCCTCTGTTGTCATGCAATGACAACATAAAAAATTTTTTTTAAAAATTTTTATTGACTTTTAATAGTTAGTCTCCTTATATATTCGTTGCTTGCCCTTATTATGAGACATCTACTGTAACAACCAAAATCACATCTGGATTGTATTTATATGTGCCAATTATTTCAGTTGTTCCACTAGATATTCCAATAATTTTACCTAAATAGTCAACTGAGCAAATATTATCATTTAATGTTTTCCATTCATAACATTGTAAATAGGAAAAAGGAACTAATACATCTAATTCAATATATTTGCTTTGATTAATATTTATACATTCAGTCATATTAATTATTAATACCTCATCTATTTCATATGGGATAATAATAAACACTTTATAAAACCTAATATTAGGATTATCATTATTTACGGCATATATTATAACTTGTTTTACTATATCCGTTTTTTTAGCAACAATTGTTCCATAATTAGTGACAGTCGCAACATTTTTATCGCTACTGAAAAAAGTATAATTTAATCTAGATGTATCATCAACTATAGAGTTATCAAAATAGATAATTCTTGTAAAACCTTCTACTATCACATTACTATTATATGTTAATTCAGGCGCATATAAATAATCATATAACGTTATCTGTGTCCCACATAACCAATCACTTCCTGGATCTACAATCATTCTTCCTTCCAGAAAATTACTTTCATGATTTATTGTATATCCTATAATACCACTATTATTTAAATTTGTGTATTCTACATATAAATGATAAGTGCCAATTTTTAAATGTGAATAATAAAATTGCATTTGAGAATTAAAGTATGTTAGTGTTGTTGGCTCATCAATATATTTACCCAAACTATAATCATACAATCTAACATCTAATAAATTACTAGAAATAAAACTAAACGAATAAACCCCTGAACTTTGAACATTTAGTTTAATTATTTCAAAGCTATTACCATAATTCGTATCGTTTCGAACAGATAAATTAAAATTACCAGTAATATTTACACTATTATTATTTAAATTAACATTATAATCCGAATTTAATTTAAATAAAAAATAATTAAAAGGAATGTCTCTTAATGATCTATAATCATCTACTCCATGGCGATACACTCCACCTGAATTACCCCATTTTGAAGTGACAATTATTTCATTTCTATTACTATCATTTAGTTTTACATTATTAGGATTTGACTCAACTACTGCGTAATGAGACATATTAAATCTGTTTGGATCATTCATATCAACATTAATATCACTCTCTATATATCCTATAATATCGCCTGGCTGAGGTATTATATCAATCGTAGAATTATATACCGTATATAAATACCCATCAGCATAATCAACAAGAATATTGGGTGTCACAATTGTATATGGATTATCTATACTTTGGCTATAAAAAGCATATCTCGTACAATCAAATCCCTTAATTGGTTGATATACTTCTACAACGTTTGGATATTCTTCTCTAATCCTCTCTCTTTCCTCTTCCAAATCTTGAGGGCTATATTGCACTACATTAATAAGTTGTACTCTAATTTCTTTCCCATGTGGAGTATAATCAGTTATATCATTATTACTACTATAAGTACTAAATAAACCTTGTTCTTCAACACTTTCATAGAACACATTCGTATCATAATGATATACTATATCTAATTTCGATCTGTCTTCCCTTTTTACTTCCAATTCTTGATATAGAGTTTCCAATTCTTCTTCACTAAACTTATTTAAGATTTCTTCATTTGATAATAGCAATTCTAATCTATATATTCTTTTTGATACATACTCAACAAATACATCTTGATGCCTAATATTCAAATAAGAATTTAATAATACTATATGAAAATCTTCTTTAGAAATAAGCATTCTATATATTTCACTAGTATAATATAAGTTATCGAAACCCTGCTTATAGGAATTTGATGTATTAAATACTAACAAATCATCATTATTAAGAATTATTTCAGTTAATT
>JAEDHQ010000092.1 GCA_016296945.1 Bacilli bacterium
TCATTATCACGAACAATGCATTGTAAAAACTGAAGGCATGGGATATCTTCTCTTTCAGCATCGAGTTCTGGATCAATTGTAACTGCTACTGCACGATTTGAACCGGTCGCAGTCAATATTCTCTCTTTCATTGTGTTAAATTGATCAATATTGAAATGAGCAAAGATACGGTTAGGGTAAGTGTAGACAAATCCTTGGTCATCTGGGTTTTCTGCGGATTTTACATATTCATAAAGAGCATCACTTTTAATAGGACAACCGTCAATGTCAAATCTTCCGGATTTAATGTCATCCAACATCATTTGAGTAGTGTAATGTTGATATTTTGCTCTGAATTTTAAATCTAAAGGATCATCAATAATGTAAAAGTTTCCAAGACTTTCCACTAAATGATGATTGGAGTCCTTATAAGTTTCTTTTCCTTGTTTTAAAATTTTATCTACAAAATCTAAATAACATTGATTAATGGTTAGCATAATAACAGTCCTTAATATAAATTAATTTAATTTATGTTTTTAATATAATATAAATTAGATTTATTTGATTGTTAAATGAAAAATTTTATGAAAATTAGGATTTATAGATTTCTTTGTTTCAATAACTATTTTTTTTAGAAATGTTCTAATTAAATTAAAATTAGATGAAATATTTGTCATTGATTTTAATTTAAAGTTAATTTGGTTGATGGTTATTTTAATTAAAATGGTGTTTTGTTAGTGACTATTCACTAACATTTTTTATGAACTTTGCTGGAATTCCCCCAACAATGGTATTTGCTTCAACATCTTTTGTAACAACTGCACCTGCTGCAACAATAGCTCCTTCGCCAATAGTCACTCCTGGAAGAACAGTGACATTTGAACCTAACCATGCTTTATTTCCAATATATATTGGGGAAGGGAACATATCTGCCCTATTTTCAGGTTCTTTTGCATGATTCAATGTTAGAAGACATGTATTATGGCCTATTAAAACGTCATCTCCAATGTAAATTCCTCCTTGATCTTGCATTTTACAACCGGAATTTATAAAAACGTTTTCACCAATATGGATATTTTTCCCGCAATCTGTGTTAAATGGGGGTATTAATCCTAATGTTCTGTTAATTGGTTGATTGGTCAATTCACTAAACAGTTCCTGAATTTCTTCAGGAGTGTGATGTTCATTGTTAATCTTATGAGTAATTCTAACAGCTTCATTAAGTAATTCGTGCATTAGTAAGTGTTGTGGTGAATTTGCAATTATTTTTTTCCCTGTTTTTACGTAATCTAAGTATTCTTGAAGTTCCATTTACTCACCGGTATATTTTACCATTAATTTAAACAAATCTTTTGCCATGTCAGTTGAATTCTGTTTAGTAATATTTTCTGGAATCTCATATACAAAAGTAGGATAACCTGCTTGAGCAATTGGTTTTGACACTAAGACTGCAGATGTTGACTTGTAGGTTTCATTTCCAAGTCTCGGATAATATCCAAAGTCTGTTGTATTGTTGATTTTTCCAGCTATTTTAACAGATACATTATCCATTTCAGGGGTTGCAAGATAAAATCCTTCACCGTACCATTCTACATGTGAGTGGGCTATTATTACACAATCAGCATCTGATTTTGTAACATCAGGATTTACAAAGTCATGAACAAGCTGTTCTCCATTAGCCTGACTTTTTGAATAATCTTTTTTGTCTTTTGTTACATTAACCTGATAATGAATTATTTTAGTATCATTTGTTTTATTTGCAAATTCTTTGGCTGCTTTAATTTCAGGATCAATGCATAATTTTTCTCTTGGGTGGATTCCTGTAATTAATGCAATTGTGTTGTTTGCACTTTCATTACCCTAAATGATTTTTTCCACAGTTCCTAAATCATTATCACCTAACTTTCTATATGTGGCATTGTTGAGTTCTTCATTTTGATAATATATTAGTGCACCAAGAATTAACAATAGGATAACAATTAAAATGATTTTTGTTTTCTTTTGCACATTTTCACATTTTATGTTGTATTATTTATTTTTTATACTTAATAGTTTAGTGATAATTGATAAGGTCAGATTGAGTCCAACCTCATCAAGTTCTCAGATACTAATATTTTTTCTAAATGAAGATGGTAGAGATATTAAAATCTCTACACTAATTAATTTAAAACTATATTATAAATCTTTTTTCTTACATTTAAGTTCAATAATTCGGAATTTTATTAAATAAAGTATTTTAAAATATTTTTTCTAAAAGAAAAGATTATTATTATTAAGTTAATTTAAATATTTATTTAGGTGAAATATTGGCATCAGATTATTTGTTTAAAGGTATAAATCTATTGATTTTTGTTGACTGTGTACTGGTACTCAATTTTTTTATTGGCTGATGTTTCATTGGGAACTTTAAATTTCATAGTTCTATTTGATGTAATCACATGTATTATTCTTTTATTTGATTGGTTCATGAAAATGAATGGTAAGAATAATAAAATGCAATTTTTAAAGGCAAATCTATTATACATAATTGCAATCATTCCATTTGAATTGGTATTTTCAATGTATTTCATTTCTTTTAGATTGTTGTTGTTATTCAAATTGTTCAAATTATCCAATGTTGTTGAAAAATATTTTAATAATTTTCATCGTTTTTTAGAAAATACAAAATTGGATAAAATTTTAGGTTGGATTGTTTTTACAGTAATAATATTCACATTTTCATTGTATGTCATGGATCCATCATTAAATCTATTCGATAGCTTATGGTTTGTTGTTGTTACATTAACAACTGTAGGATATGGTGATGTAACTCCAAATACATTTGTTGCAAAAGTAATATCTCTGTTCTTGCTTGTAATGGGAATTTTTGTATTCTCAACACTGTCTGGTGCGATATCTTCTTACTTTACAGATAAAATTTTAAATATTGATTCTGATACTGAAGAAGGCGTAAATCTCTTAAATCAAAAAATTGACATGATGGATGTTGAATTGAAGGTGATTAAAAATGAACTTGCATTGTCTCGTGAAGAAAATTTGATGTTGCATGAAAAATTAGATGAAATATTAAAAGAGTGATTTTTGTTTTTTCAATCATTTTTTGTATATAATGTGTACATTTTATTTTTTAAAGTATATGGAAAAATTGTTTATTTGTTTAATTTTTGAGATATGTTTATATACTGTTTTGAATATAATTATAAATACTTAAATTGTTTTAAGTAAATCCAAAAAATTTAAAAAGTGAAAATATGACAAACGAAAATTTTGCAAAGAAGATTAAAGACATTAGAGCTAGACAAGATATGACTATTGAAGACCTCGCTGAAAGAAGTGGAGTAAAACTTGAAGTTTTACAAGCTATGGAAGCTGGTGAAGTTATTCCTTCTCTTACTCCATTAACCAAAATGGCAAGAGCACTTGGAGTACGTTTAGGAACTTTCTTAGATGACACTCCAGAACTTGGTCCAGTAGTCACCAGAAATGGTGTAACTGAAAACTCCCTTTACTTCTCAGGTAGAGAAGATGTAACCAATGCAACTAACTTAGAGTTCCACTCATTAGGAGCAGGTAAAATTGACAGAAACATCGATCCATTCTTAATTGATATTGAATTTGAAGAAGGAGAAAAAGAATTATCCTCTCACGAAGGTGAAGAATTCATTTATGTTTTAGAAGGAGAAATTGAAGTAATTTACGGTAAAGACTCATTTATCATTGGAAAAGGAGATACAATATTCTACGATTCTGCAGTACCTCACCACCTTCACGCAAGCGGTGAAGACAAGGCAAAAATCCTTGCAGTATTATACACTCCATATTAAACTAAATAACGGTCTTGATAAAATGTTTGAGATAGTATTAAAACAACAAAAAAACAGTAATGGTTTAATTAGATTTTTCACTCGTAGTTTGGATTTGCGTTATTTGTTGTTGGGTTTGCAAGAATGTTTTACAAGTATGAATGCTGTTGAATTTAATAGAATGGAGGTTATCCAATGAGTGAATTATTTACAGAACTTTCTCTCGGAAAGTTTTTCGAAACAATGGTTGAAAAACAACCAGACCATGAATTTATCGTTTATCCGGACAGGAATTTAAGATTTACATACAAAGAATTTGATGAAAGAGTTGACAATTTAGCTAAAGGAATGTTAGCTATCGGTATTGAAAAAGGAGACCATGTTGGTATATGGGCTAAAAACGTACCTGAATGGTTGACTTACATGTTTGCAACTGCAAAAATTGGTGCAACAATCGTAACAGTTAATACTGCTTACCAATCTCACGAATTAGAGTATGTATTAGGCCAATCTGATATGAAAGCATTAGCTATGACTGATGCGTTCAGGGATACCAGCTATTTTGATATCATTAATGAACTTGTACCGGAACTTAAAACCTGTGCAAGAGGTCATTTAGTTGCTGAAAAGTTCCCTCACTTAAAATTTGTTTTCCATATAGGTCAGGAAAAACACCGTGGAATGTATAACACTAACGAATTATTATTACTTGGTATGAACTATGATGATGAAAAATACCAAGAAATCAAAGACTCAGTTACTCAATACGATGTAATCAATATGCAATATACTTCAGGAACTGAAGGATTCCCAAAAGGTGTAATGTTAACCAGCCGTAATATTGTAAACGACGGTTACTACATCGGAGAAAACATGAACTACACAAAAGATGACC
>JAEDHQ010000024.1 GCA_016296945.1 Bacilli bacterium
TAATGACAGATTTTGGTCTAAGTGGTACAACTGGATTAGTGTTAGGAATAATTCTTGGAGTTGTAGGATTTATTGGATGTGGTGTTAATTATCTAGTTTATTTGAAAATATTAAAGTCTAGAAAAGAAAAATACGCATTTGAGATTACAGAATTAGCAAAAGAAATCTCTGAAGAGTAGAAAGAAGGTGCATCAAACATGAATAAAAATGAAAGTAAATACTTTAATACCGCTAAAAAAATGAATGATGCACTCATTACTCTTTTAGAAACTAAAGAATATGAATATATCACAATCAAGGAAATATGCCATATTGCGAATGTAAATAGATCAACATTTTATTTGCATTATTCAAATATGAATGATTTATTAGAAGAAACTATCAAATCATTGAACCTATCATTTAACTCGCATTTTAAATCAAAAGAAAATGAGAGCACTATTATTTCAAAAGAAAACCTAGAGGATTTATTATTAATTAATGATGATAATTTAATTCCATATTTAAATTTTATAAAAGAAAACAAGAATATTTATAAAGTGTTGAAGACTTATCCTCAACTATTTAATGTAAACAAAACCTACGACCAAATATTTAGAAAACTATTTGTACCAATTATGAATAGATTTGGATTAGATGAAAAATGGCATAAATATTTAATGGATTTTTATATTTCTGGACTAACTTCTATAGTATTAGATTGGGTTTATGATGATTGCAAAATCCCTGTTCAAGAAGTCTCTGATTTTATTAAAGGTTTAATAGTTAAAAAGTGATTAAAGAAATTTTTAAAAAACTAAAAAACGATTATAACAAGAGAACAGTTATATTTGCATTTTTATCAGTATTAGCTATAATATGTTTTACTGTTTATAATGGAATATTAGGTTTTTTATTTGACTCAATATGGCATATTTGTATATTTGCTTATTATGTGTTTTTGCTTCTTATTAAAGGCTTATTAGTTTTTGGAATTTCACACAAAAAAACAAAAACTAATCAATTAATAGTAGTCTATATAACATTTATAATGCTTATCGTTATGACCATTGCTATGATGGCTCCTGCTGTTTTATTGGTTTTAGATAAAAGAACATATAATTTAGGTTTAATTCCTTCAATTGCTTCAGCAGCATATACTACTTATAGTATTACAATGTCTATTGTTAATATGAAAAAAGCAAAGAATACAGATAGTCCAATAATAAAACAAATTAGATTAGTCAACATAGTAAATACATTGATGTCAATATTAGTTCTTCAAAATACTTTGATTCTTGCTAATGGCGGATATACAGATGATATGAAAAAACTCTCTATGGCTACAAGCGTAGGAATTATTGTTTTAATAATTATTATCGAAATATATCAATTCATCTTGGTGAAAACGAATCAGGGTGTTTTCAAAAAACGATAGATGTTTTCAAAAAAACGAAAGGTGTTTGCATTTTGTATTAAAATGGTTCATCTTTGCCATATAAAAAACATAGGTTTGATACAATAACAAACAGAGTTTGTTTTAATATCAAACCTTTTTTTGAATACTTTATTAAATGTTTTACTTAAATAATTAAAAAAGATATAGAAATATATATAATATATCATTTATATCAAAACAATTATATATTTTTCCTTTCTCTCGCTCTATTAAGCATTATTTTTTTCTATTATTAAAAATGGATAATATTATTAACAATACACCAACAACGCATAATATAACAGTAACAATAAATAAAGTGTTACCATTTGAATAAGTATTCCATTCTTTAAAATCAATTGTATATATTGGTTTACTTCCTACAATTAAATATGTTAAAACATATGAAAGACCATAAAAATAACCTATTGATAGAAGTAGATCAACACCTATTCTTGTTGTTATATGCATTTTATTTAGCAACAATCGAATTATTCCAATTATTATCAATATACTAAAACTATAAGTAGTAATATATATGCTATTATAGATATTAATTTGATAATAGTTATTGATAACAATTATTAATAAACAAGTTAGAATTAACAATACTATTGCATAAATCAAAATAAAAAATTTCTTTAATTTATCAAATGTTTGCTCTTTTAAATACCTTCTTTGTATATAAAATAAGATTGGAAAGAATAATAAAAAATATCCCAAAACTACAGACATTGTTGCTATCATAAACCAATAATTTCTAGTATAAATTGAGCAAGTTAAGAAAAGAAGAAACATACTAAGCAATGTACTTAAAATAAAGATTATTAATTTATACTTATTAAAAAACCTAGTTATTGTTGGTATAAATGTAAATCCACATAAACAACTAGTAAATACAATAAAAAACCAACTCAATTTATGATCAACAGCTAAATTAACAATAAAGCATGTCAATATTGCTATTATGTAACATAATGAACTAACATAGAATATTGTATTTTTAATCTTTCTATATCTATTAGCTTCACTTTTCATTTTACATATTCTGTATCAGTCGATGATTCAATCAACTCATGTTCATTTATATCTAGTGCTTTACAAATATCTGGAATTAGTGTGATATCAGGATATGTAATTCCTCTTTCCCATTTACTCACAGCTGTAACATCAATATATAAGATGTCTGCAAGTTCTTTTTGTGTGAATGTTTTTTTTAATCTTGAATTTTTTATAAAATTTCCGAACTTCTTCTTATCCATTATATTTAACCTCCCTTTTATGTATTATGATAACAATAAGTGCTACAATTAATTGTAATATTGCATATATGATAAATATTTCACATCTATCTAGAATGTAGACTGCACCAAACAAATAATTAACTAATTGATGTAATAAAATACAATAAATTAAATTTCTTTTTTTCAAAAAGATATACCCCATTACTACTGTTGCAGATGTAATAGCTACAACAAAAGATACTGCATAAAATAAAAGTTTAAGTGGAGAATATCCCATTGTAAACCATAAAGGTAAATGCTGCATTCCCCATAAAAACCCATTTAATATTGATGCTTTTACAAATCCCTTTCTTTTGGTTAGTTCTTGTAAAAAGAAACCTCTCCATCCTGGTTCTTCTCCTATTGGCCCTGAAATCAAATTGATAAAAAATGAGGCAGTTAAAGTAACTAATGAAGTTTCAAGCATTGATGAAATTGTAATATTCTTAACTAATGATAAAACTACCAATGATATCACAAATAGGGCAACTTGTATAAATATTATTAACAATAATATTCTAACATCAATTACTTCTCTAAACAACTCTTTAAAAAATTTTTTTCTGGTTTTATTAGGGTAGAATCTTTTAAAGAATATCATTAGCACATAAAATGATGACCAAGCACATAAAGTCTTTAATAATATCAAGACTATTTTAGATTTAGTTACAAAAGTATTTATGAATCCTGTAATTAAAAATAAAACAATAAAGATGATACAAGTCATCAAATAAAAGAATAATAAATTGTTTTTTAAAATTTTTTTCATAACTTTCACTCCTTGTATAATATGCATATATTTTTATTATGCATATAAATTGTAATCTTTAAATTTTATTTATACAATGGCCGCATAGGCTATATTGGATAAATTAAAATAATTAGATCTTTTTCAAGGCATAAAAAAAGGTAGCTTTAAATACTACTTTATTTTCCTTTAAATTATCAAAGAATATTTGTTATCTCTTTCATTAATACTTTAATGTTAATAGTTTTACATTTAAATATCATAAGAATTAACATCTACTAATTATATTTACTATCTAATTACATGTAATAACATCTACATCTTTTATGCGTTAATTAACAGTAGAAAGATTTATAAATTCACAAAACTATTGACCGAATATGGACTAATCATTTTGTCACACATCAGATTTAATGCATCTTTTGAGACATTCCTAAAGAACAAATAAAATTTTTAATTAATAGGGTATTTTAAATCTCTATATATTGAATGATAGACAAATATAATTTAAAATGTTATAATTAAAGTAGGTGCTTAACATGAATGAAATAATTACTTACAATGAAAAATTTTTTGATAACATAATTACCATAACTAAAGAATTATGGGAAAATGAATTAAACTTTGATGAAGAATTTAAATCTTTCATTTATCATTTTTTAGTTAAATATAATTTACTTAACAACAACCTCTCATTTATTCATTATGATAATAATGTTAATGCTTTTTTATTGGCTTCAAATAAGAATGACCACAATGATTCATTCAATTATTTAAAAGATAATATCCAGTCATTGAGTAAAGATAATCAAAATAAAGTTATTAAATATTATGAATATCTTGAATTTAATCATCAGCAAGTTCTAAAGAAAATGACTGATAATGATATTTATATTGGTCTTGTAGCCAGTGTGAAAAAGCATTGTGGGAAAGAATTATTAGAGCATTTAAAAGAAATAGCTAAGTCTACTTTTGCTGATATATATTTATGGACAGATGAAACATGTAATTATTTATATTACGAAAAAAATAATTATCAATTGATTTCCGAATATTATGTGAAATTCTTTGATAAAGATATTAAAACATTCATTTATAAATTCTCTTTTAATAACACAAAATAAATATCCACATCTTCGTTGATGTGGTTTTTTAATATTATAAAAAGCCATTATAAAATTAATTATAATGACTTTATATTTTTATAAAGATATAAAAGGGGAATACATCTTTATTAATTCTACTGTGTGCGACCCATAGAATTATACTTATTTGCGTAAAGTTATTTTTTCATTTTTAATCTTTAAAACTATTCCTCATTTTCATACTTGTCATCACATTCACTAATGATGATTTCTTCTTGCATATCATTTTCAGGCAAAACATTTTCTTTTGTCTTGTCAGAACGCTGCTTTGTAGAAATAAATGAAATTCTCTCTGCAATCACATCGATTGTTCGATATTTCTTTTCATTTATCTCGATAACTCGCGTTTGTAATCGACATTTACATCCTAATATCGATCCTTTGCCAATATAGTCACAAACAATCTCTGCTGTACGCATCCATGCCTGCACTGGTATATAATCTGTTTCATACTCATTTTCTTCATTTCGAAAAGGTTTCTGAATTGCAAGCGTAACATTTACAACTTTATGCCCTGATTCCAAAACCTTTAACTGCGGATCTTCTGTGACTCTTCCTACCAAAATAACATTATTAAGCATATTCCTTCCTCCTTTCTTTGATGATAACTAATTATATAAAATTTTTAACGCAAAGAAAAATTAAAAAAAGGAGTTTTTTGTTATGAAATATCCTTCAATTTCCATTAAAATTAGAAAATCTAATCATATATTATTTTAATTAATTATTTTATTCCATTCTTGATTTAAATTCATTCAAAAATGCATTTTTTGTATTTTTTTACTTTTTTTGGAAATAATAAGATATGGTGATAAGATGAATAAAAAATCGATATCAAATTATAGACTAGTTTTCTTTATGTCTGTTAGTAATATTTTTATTATTAATCTAATTGGTCTTTCTCGCTTATTCAATCGATTTACTAATATTGCATGGTTAATAGTTATTTTAATGATTACCTTTAACATTATATTTTTTCTCCCATTTAGGGGTTTACCTAAAGGAATCAATCTATTAAAGAAAGTTAAAACTAATTATTTAGTTCGCATGCTTATGGTTTTATATCTAATCTTTAGTATTACTTTTTATGCAATCATTGTTTCCTTAACAGTAAATAAATTTTTTTATTTTAATACTAATGTTTTGATAACTTCTTTTGTAATACTATTAACTGGTACTATAATTAGTAGAGAATCTTTGAATCGTATTATCAATATAGCAATTCTTTTTTTGATTCTTATTATTCCGTTTTATATTATTCCTTTTACCCATATTGAAGAAAGAGACTTTTCATTATTATTACCAATATATCTTAAGTTTGAAGATTTAATTTATATAATTCCTTTATTTATGTTTCCATTAGAACATCTAATTCATGGAATATTTTGCGATCAAATAGATAATGGTTTTTCAAAAAAAACACTTATTATGAGTTGTATAATTGAAGGAATATATGTTTTATTTATTATAATAGATGCTCAAACATTAATTGGTGCTAATTTTTATGTTGATATGTTTTATCCTGGTATATACCGTTGGTTGATTTATCAAGGAAATAAATTTATTGAGAATAACGATATCTTTCTATTAATTATCATTTTAGTTACATTTATCTTTAAATTAACATTTTATATCTATGCTCTAAGAAATCTATTATTCAAAAAAAGTAAAACAATAATATATATAATCATTTTTTCTTTCTTATTTGCAATAGTATCAATTTTTTATATTTTTAATAATTTTCTAAACACAATATCAGAAGTGTATTTATATGTATCATTAGGAATTCTATTGATTATATATTTTTATTTCATAATCATAGCAAATAAAAATAGAAATATCACAAATAAGGAGAGAATAAATAATGAACAAATTACTTAATGAACGTTTACAAAAAATAATATCAAATAATACTTTTGTATTATCAACTATCACAGTTAATGATGTTAATATTAATATTTGCTTTCATCGTTATTTAGCAGATGTAAAACAGTTTAATAAATACTTTCTTGAACGAATTAATAAATCTAATTGTCATATCTTAGATAAAATCTATCCGGGAGTTTACTATAAAATACATACAATTGATAATGAAATAAATAATTCAATAGCAAATGGCAATATATTTCTCGAAGTAAACGATTATTTTTATACAGTTATCGTTCAAAACAATTTAAATCGAAGCATCAGTGCAAGTATCATTGAACCTACTAATATCTATGGCTCTCGTGATGGTTTTACTGAAAGTATCGAAACAAATATCTCATTAATTCAAAAAAGAATCAAATGTCCAACTCTTAATTATGAGAAGTTATTAATAGGTAGACGTAGTCAAACTGATGTATTTGTTTTATATATAAGTGATATTTGTAATAAAAAAAATATTACACGAACACTTGAAATGTTAAAACGAATTGATATAGATGCATTACAATCTACAAAAGATATTACAAATGTCTTCGAAAAAGCAACAGCAAACACAAGTTATCTTTTTCCTACAACAGCAGAAATCGGAAGCCCTGAATTAGCAGCGACAAACCTTTATGAAGGAAGAATTGTAATTCTTATTAATAATCTTCCTATTGCAATTGTTTTACCTGTTGATATTACATACTTTATAACATTAAAAGAAAATAATTTTACTTCTCCATTTATTACTTTTAAGTATCGTATTATCTTTTATATTCTTTTCTTTTTATCAGTTTATTTACTTGGCATATATGCCGCAATGATAAATTTTCACACTAAAAACGTCTCTTTAATCGTTATATCGGAGATAAAAGCTTCACTTCGAGGCTCAACATTACCACTTTTCTTAGAATTTTTGTTCATTATCTTTCTATTCGATTTGTTAAGACTTGCAACTACGAAATCACCAAATATCAACATTCAAAACATAATTGTAATAGTTGGCGGTTTACTAATTGGCCAAAGTGCTGTTAGTAGTGGTTTCATTAGTGCTTTTAATCTTGTTATTACTGCTTTATCTTATGTTTCTTGTTATGGGCTAACATCAAATCAACGATTTATTATGAGTTTAAGAATATTTAGACTAATAGTTCTTATTTCAGGATTGGTACTAGGAATCTTAGGGGTTATTATTATCGCAATTTTGTCAGTATTTATGATTTCAAAAATTAGATCTCTAGACACTCCTTACTTATCACCTTTAGTTCCATTTTTAAGTCGTGATTTTAAACAAAACATTTTTTCAAGATATATTTTCAAAAAATTCGAACGAAACAAAGATTTAGATCCAATTGATAATACTAGAGGATATAATTCATGAAAAAAAACGTTATATTAACATTAACTATTTTCATATTTATTTTTCTTGTCAGCTGTCGAGAACATTATTCTATAGAACAAACATTGTTCATTGATTCAATTGGCTTAGATTATAACAAAGAAACAAAAAAATATAGTATCTATTATCATTTAGCTTCTAGCCAAACACTGTTAACGAATACAATGGGTGGTCAGTCAACAGAAACCATTTATTCGATTGGTCACGTGGAAGCTAATGGTATATATGAAGGCTTTAATAAATTATATCGCAATAGTATCAAGAATCTTACATTAACACATGTTCAATCATTTATTCTGACATTTGATTTTGTATCAAGAGAAAACCTTGAAAAAATATGTTCGATTGTAAAAACATATGATTATATATCGCCTAATTTTTATGTTTTCGCAACACAATCAAAATTAAGTGATATTTATTCATTAACTAATCCTGAAAATATTAGCCCATTTTTTTCCATAATAACAGGAAATGATTTTGTTACTTCATATGATTTAACATATTTCACAGAAATTGCGCGATCTGTTTATGAGAAATATATCATAACAAAATTAATTGTTATTGATGTAAACAACGATGTTTGGCAAAATAATGATGAAAAAATTACTTCTGTAACACCAAGTGGTGCTTTATATTTAAAAAAAGATGATAAAAAACTATACATCAATCAAGAAGATTTTAAAGCAATAACTGTAATAAATCATGATACGATTTCAATAATTACAGAAAAAGATATAAGTTATACAATGCACAATAACAAAATCAAAATTAAAATAAAAAATAATAAATATATTATTAAAATAACAGGAACTTTTTATGCTACTAATATCGATGTAAATAATCGTGAAAACATTAGAAAGGATTTTATCGATTTAATCGAAAATGAATTCAATAAATTAATAGAGTATAGTCAAATAAATGATTTTGATATTTTAAATCTTCAAGATGTTTTATATCGTCATTATCATTTTCATGATTATGAGGAAATCAAAGAACAATTTGATTATAAAAATATCGAAATAGAATTTGATGTGAATTATAAACTTCTTTCCTAAATAAATAAGGCAATGATGTTCTCATTGCCTCATTTTCTATTCGGTTTAATAACATAAATTGTCATTGGTAGATCCAACAGCATTTTACTTTTTTCTCTTAATTCTTCAACAGTTATACTATTTACTATCTTAATATAATCTAAATAATCACAATTAGTAGCCAAAGATTCCAAATATTCACCCATTATATTACTAATGCTATTAAAACCGATAATATACTTGCCAATTAAATCTTTTTTTATACGAGTTAATTTATTTTGACTAAACTTAATTTGTTTTAAATCTTTAAATCGCTTTTGAATTATTTTCGCTAATTCATATGGTTGATTAGTTTCTGCTGTAAATGTAAAAAATTGTACATAATCATCTCCAGAATAATTGCTTGCTAATGAACTAAAAATCATTTTATTATCAAGAAGTTTTTGAACAAATGGTGTATCACCACCAAAAAGAATATTTTTAATGATACGATAATATAATTCTTCAATAAAAAGTTGATTACGAGTAGTACTATCTTTTCGTGGTGGCATTTTAAATCCAATCGCAACTTTTTGATTTACAACATCCATTTCTTTTGAATCAAATTCTTTTACTACATCGTTACCTTCTTCATCAATTACTAAAGAAGGATTTTTATAAGGAGTAAATGATTTGTTTTTTTGATTGTTTTCAATAAAATTGAATACTTCATTTGGATCAACATCACCAACAATAACAAAATTCATATTAAGAGGATGATAAAACGTGTGATAACAAAAATTCAAAATATCTTTATCTATTTTATACACATCATCTACTGTTCCCCCTACATCATAAATATAAGGATACTTATGAAATAAATTCTTCATTAAACCAAGAGATAATGCTTCATCGGGCATATCTTGATACATTAATAATTCTTGTTCAATAATTCCTTTTTCACTTTCTACATTTTCCGTAGTAAAATGTGGGCTTTGTACAAAGTTTAATAATAGTTCAATTCCTTGGTAAACATTTCCACTTCCTGAAAAATAATATGTTGTATTAAAGTAATCAGTGTAGGCGTTTACTTCTAAACCAATATTCTCAAATTGATAAGTGATATCTTCTCCATCTGCACTTGCAAATAACTTATGTTCAAGAAAATGAGCAACACCAGTAGGTAATGTTATAATTTCATTATCTACTTTTACTTTTTGATATGCTCCCCCAAATTTAGTAGTAAAAGATGCTGATACTGTTTTAAAATCTTTCTTTTGAATAACTGTAACAGACAAACCATTACTTAATTTCTTATTAAAAAACTTTTCATTTAGTTCTATCATATATTTTCCTTTTGTAAACGATAAATCGTATCTAATTTAATAGTATTAGCAACTCTTTGAATTGCATTTAAATCTACTTTTTCAATGCCTTCTTTAATTGGATTAATATACTCATTAATAGTTTTGAATTCCTTAATTCCTTTATAAATCGTATTGCTATTAATAAAAGCTTCTAAAACTCGCCCTGGATTATCATCAAATGAGCGTAAGCCATCTAACATTTCCGCTTTTGTGGAAGCAAGAAGCTCTTGATCAATTTCTCCATTCTTATATTTATTTAATTCTTCTCCGATTATTCTGATTGTTTCATCACAATTTTTAGGATCCAATCCCGCATTAATATACATAACTTTAGCTTTTCCTATTAAATAAGCATAGATTGAATATGTAAAGCTAAGTTCTTCACGAATCACGCGGTTCAGATTCGATGAATAAACACCACCAAACATACCGACAAAAATTTTCAAAGCGTGAAAATCATCATCTAAAGGACCTATTGTTGTTCGATATCCCATAATTAATTGTGTTTGATTAGTATCAGCATGTTCAATAATATTTTTTACTTCTTTTACTTCCTTATTAGCTATTAAATTACTATCTAGTTCTAATTTAGATTGTTTTAATTTATTTAAAATCTTTGATTTTAATATTTTAGTAACTTTATCAAAATCAACATCACCAATGATAGATACTTCTTTTTCACTATTATGGATTAAATCTAAATATGTTTTAAAAATATCTTCATTTGTAATGTTATCTAAATCGTCTAATGACCCATTACTATCAACATTAACAATCTCATCATGGCACATATGATTAAGCATTTGTTTAACAGCATATCTATTTTTATTATTAAATACTCTCTTTAATGATTTCTCTAGCAATCCTTTTTCTTCTTCATAAACCTTTTGATTAAAAATACCATTTTCAATATTCGGATTTAAGATAAATTCTTTTAATAAATCAATTCCTTTTTCTAAAATATTTTCATCAATATATTTTTCATTTACTAATGTTAAGTTAATATATGTAATTCTTGTTTTATGAATTGATGAAGTGCTTAAAACAATATTAGCACTATACAAATCATCTAAAGCGTTAGATACTTTTCTTTTAGTATTATATTTTTTTGATGTATTAGTCATTATAGAAGTTAAGAGAGAATACTTAGTAGCATTTTCTTTAGTATAATGATTTTTGAAAACTAAACGAATATTTATTGTTTTAAATTTATCCGTTTGATATAAATAAACTGGGATAATGTTTATATTTTGAGCAATTCTTATCATTGTATTTCTCCTATATTCTAATATCATATTAAACTTAAATAATTATCATTATTCTATAATTATATTATTCCCATTATTCTAATTATTAAAAATGATAATCTAATTGTTTTAAAAAAGCTGCCTATAAGTTAGCAGCTGTTTCAAGGGCAATTTCCATCATTTTATTAAATGATGTTTGACGTTCTTCACTTGTTGTAACTTCATGAGTAACTAATGAATCAGAAACAGTCAACAAGCAAGCAGCACGCTTACCTAGTTTCTTAGCATTAGCAAACAAAGCAAATGATTCCATTTCGACACCTACGCAACCATATTTTTCTACAACATCTTCAAATACATTGCCATTAGTTCGATAGAAAACATCAGATGAATGAATAATATCTTCAATAATTGGATAGTTTAATTTTTGAGCGCTAGCTTTAATTTCAGCAAATAATTCTTTATTGCTATCCATAATATTTTCAGGATATCCAAAAGCAACTTTTGCATATGATGATTCAGAATAAGCTTGTGTAGCTAAAATTACATCATAAACTTTTGCTCTTTCCATATATGATCCACAAGAACCAATTCGAATAATATTTTCAACGCCATAGATATCAAATAGTTCATATGAATAAATACCAATACTAGGCATTCCCATTCCTGAGCCCATAACAGTTACTTTTTTACCTTTATAATAACCAGTAAAACCAAACATATTACGAACATTATTTATTTTTTCTACATCTGTTAAATAAGTTTTCGCAATATATTCAGCTCTTAGAGGATCACCAGGCATCAGAACAGTCTTTGCAAATTTATTTTTATCGTTTACTTCAATATGAGGAGTAGCCATAAATTAAAACCTTTCTATTATTAATTATTTTTGTTATTATATTCTTTAATTATTGCCGCACCACTACTAGCACCAATTCTAGTCGCACCTGCTGCAACCATCTTTTCTAAATCTTCTAATGTACGCACACCACCACTTGCTTTAACTTGCATATCTTTAGAAATATTTGCTTTCATTAAAGCAACATCTTCTGCTTTTGCCCCACTTGTTCCAAATCCAGTTGATGTTTTTACAAAATTAGCCTTTGCATTAGTAGCGGCAATACATACATTTGCCATCTCATCACTTGTTAAATAACAAGTTTCTATGATTACTTTAACTAAATTTCCATTAGCAGCATTCACTACTGCTTTAATTTCTTCTTCAATATATTTGTAATCATGCTCTTTTGCTTTACCAACATTAATTACCATATCAATTTCTTGAGCACCATTCTTAACAGCATCAATAGTTTCAAAAACTTTTGTCTCAATAGTGTTAGCTCCTAGCGGAAAACCAATAACAGTACAAACTAAAACATCACTACCTTTGAGAAGTTCACTTGCTGTTTTTACATTTGCAGGATTAACACAAACACTAGCAAAATCATATTCTAATGCTTCATTGCATAATTTTTGAATTTCATCAGTAGTCGCAAATGCTTTTAATAATGTATGGTCAATAAGTTTATTAATTTTCATTTTATTCTCCTTATTTCTTTGTTTCTTTATCTAATAAATCAGAAATACGTAATGTTACAAATTCTTGATCAACAATCGCATAACGGCGTAACTTGTTAACTACAGATTTACTTGATTTAGCTTGTTTTGGTTTCAAAACATATAAATCAGGTAAAATAGAATCTAATTTAGATAAATACTTATCCATATATTTCATAAAATCAGCACGACGGATTTTAAACTCTTCCCCATCTTCATCTTTTATATTTACAAAATCAAAGTAAGGAGCAAACAATGTTGGAATACCAATATTCCATTCAGAACAAATACCAAATTCTTGACCATTACGATCAATGATTGGTGTGCATAAATTTACTTCTACTTCACCATGTAATGATTCATAAATATTTTCATTCATTCTTTGATATTTACAAATAACATTTAATTTATCAGAATCGTATAATACTTTTTCCCCAGGACCATTTTCTTCTAAATATGCACGTTGTGAACATTCACATAGAGAATGCAAATCTGCTTGATTAAATGGTTTAACATCATCAAATGATTCATGATACATCGATAAATCAAAAGTCTTAGCCATCTTTTGTGCCAATTCTAAAATTTCTCTAATTGCAAAACCAGGAATTAATAATGGTAAACATAACATAAAGTTGATATTTAAATAAGCAGGATTTAATTTATAAATGGCTTTAACTTGTGATACTTTTGTAATTTTATATTCATATTGGAAGCCAAATTCATCATCGGTATAAATAATGTCTACTTCGTCATTATCGTAATAAATTTCAAAATTTGGTAAATCTTGGAAATAATCTAATATTTCTTGATAATTAACTCTTCCTTGAGTCCCAGATCTAAAGAAATGGATATTAATAGGCATGTTTTTCATAATTAACCCCCAAACTATCTAAAATATAAATTGCATTATAAACTGTAAAATAAATTGATATATCCCTAATCCAATAATTGGAGTAAAATCCAATATTCCTAAGACAAGCCATCCTCTAAATGGTTTCATATACCAATTAGAAATTTGATAGATAGCATTACCTATTTTAGTATTATAAGCATTAGGAATCCAAGACATTAAAATACTAATTAAAATTATACCTTCATATATACATAATAAAATATATAAAGCATACATAAAATAATATAAAATCATGATGTTAAATCCTCATAATATTGATATAAAGAGCCATCCTCAAATTCTTCTTTACGACCTAATAAAAACAAATGGGATTCTACTTTAAAAATTTTACCTTCTGTTGCATAAATCACTCCAGATATAAATGCCAACATTTTATTAGCATCATTTATTTCAAGGCTTTCAAACTTTAAAAGCAATGGATGACCAGATAATATTGCATCACATGCGTCAAATAATTTTTCATCCTTATTTTCATTAATAACAACAAATTTAATTTTATCAAAAGCTGTCATAATGTTTCCATGAGTATTATTAGATTTTTGACTATATTGTGAATATTGAAAATTCTTTTTATTTTTCTTAAAAAACATTGTTACGTCTCCTAATCAAAAATTGTTATTTTAAAAATATTCTTCCTAATCTAATATCAGTCGCCCCACAAGCAATTGCTTCTAAATAATCATTGCTCATCCCCATTGATAATCTATTACAAGGGGCATAATCTAAATTCATTTTTTGTACTTCTTCTTGAAGTTCTTTCATTTTTGTAAATTGAGCTCTTAATTCTTCTTTATCAAAAGTAAGTTGAGCAACACACATTAGTCCAACAATTCTTAATTTATCGCATGCGGATAATTGCTTTATAAATGTCTTTAGCTTATTTGCTGGAATTCCTTGCTTATTAGGTTCTTCAGAGATATTAATTTGAATAAAACAATCTAAAGGTTTTTCTAATCGTTTATTTAACTCAATTGCTAAAGATAAACGATCTAAAGAATGTAAGCAACAAATTCTATTAACGATATCTTTAATTTTTCTACTTTGAACACAACCAAAGAAATGCCATTTTATATCTTTTTTATCTTTTAAAGCTTCATACTTTTCTAAAAACATATCAGTACGATTTTCACCTAAATTTGTCATTCCTGCATCAACTAATTCTTTAGTTTGATCAATATCCATATATTTTGTTGCCACAATAATATTAATATTAGGAAATTCTTTTAGCGATTCTTTTACAAAAGCTACTTGTTCTTTTATTCCCATAATTCCCCCAAAATAACAATAATATCTTATTCTACCTATTAATATATTATACAACATTTTGTCATTAAAATCAATAAAAAAAGAAAAAAGGATTTTTTTATATTTTTTCCTTTTTTCTTTGTTTTATGTTAATAATATTACCATTTAATAACTTCTTTATTATTTTTCAATAAAATTTCATTAACTTTGGAAAATGGTTTAGATCCAAAAAATCCTCGATAAGCAGCTAGTGGACTAGGATGAGGTGAAGTAATTATATAATGATTAGGGTTTGTGATTAAAGATTTCTTAGCAATTGCATTGTCTCCCCATAAAACAAAAATAATTGCATCATTTTTTTGGTTTAACTTGCTAATTATTTGATTAGTAAATTCAATCCATCCACATTTTTTATGTGAATTGGGTTGATTTTCTCTAACTGTTAAAACTGTGTTTAAAAGTAAAACTCCTTGTTGAGCCCAACTAGTTAAGTCACCAGTTACTTTTTTTATTCCTAAGTCAATTTCTAATTCTTTAAAAATATTACGTAGTGATGCAGGATACTTATTTAAAACTGTGGAAAAAGCTAAACCATGAGCTTCTTGTGGATTATGATAAGGATCTTGGCCAATAATAACAACTTTCGTATTTTGAAAACTTGTTAACTCCAAGGCTTTAAAAATATTTTGATATTCAGGATAAACTTTATAATTTTGATATTCAAAATTAACAAAGTTTTCCAAATTAATAAAATATTCCCTGTCAAATTCATCCTTCAAGATTTCTTTCCAATCATTCATAATCAAATTCTTTAACTTTTTATTCATCAAACTCATCCTAAACCTCTACATATATATTATCATTAAAATTGGTTTTTTTATAAATTAATATTTTTTTACTTTTAAAGCATCAATTTCCGCTAAAATTTCTTTATTTTTTGAATTATTTACTAATAAAGAATTATATTCAAAAAACTTCAAAACTTTATTTCGAGAAATAAACATAATAATATTTACATTATTTAAAATATTAACTAAATACAAATATAATTCTTGTGATTTACCAAAAGCATCTTCTAAATATATTAAAGAATTTTCAATATATTTAATAATATCACTTTTTAGAATTTCAATCTTTTCTTCAATATGTGAAAGATCTTGATTTTCTTTGATTATTTGCAATATTCGTATAATCTTTTTTGGTTTATCAATTTTATTTTCTTTTAAGTCTTTTTCTAATGTTATTATTTGGTCTGCCAAAGAATCTTGTTCTAACTTTTTATATTCACTTACTGCATCTACTTCAAGATTATATTCTTCTATTTTTTGATTGATATAATCAAGTAATAATTGAATGACAGCTAACTTTTCATCGAACTTAGCATTATTAATTCTATTAATCCATTTTTCATAATCTCCATTAAGGATTTTTTCAATATCATATTTTTCTTTAAATTTCATAAATAAATTATAATAATTTGTAAATTCTAAACTAATTTTCGGATGTTGAAGGTATTGACTAATCAATGATTGCTCGATTGGAAAACCTAGTTTCTGATAACTAGTTATTGCTGTCGATAAATCCTCCCAACCTCGTGGTGTCACAAAATTCATTCCATCAATTGTTTTTTCAAAAACTAATAAGTTATTTGGTTTTAATTGTAAATAGTATAATACTGCTTCATTAACATTATTATTAATAGCATACTTACTAAAACTTTCAAAATTCGTATCCACTTCAATGCGTTTAACACGATCTAATGTTACTACATCAAAATCTTTTACTGATTTATTATATTCTTTTGGATTACCTGCAGAAATCAAGACCCAGCCTTTAGGAATATAATGCGGACCAAACTTCTTATTTTGAAGTAAATCAAGCATTGCAGGGGCTAATGTTTCAGAAACACAGTTGATTTCATCAATAAATAAAATACCTTCTTTTTGATTTGAACTTTCTATTTTATCATATACAGCTGCAATTATTTCGCTCATTGTATATTCAGATACCGCATATTCTTTTCCTTGATAATTCTTATTAACTATATAAGGAAGACCAATAGCACTTTGTCTTGTATGATGAGTAATTGTATATGATAAAAAGCCAATCCCAAGTTCGGAAGCGATTTGACTCATAATAGCAGTTTTACCAATTCCTGGAGCACCATATAGCAACAATGGCCTTTGATGAACAACAGGGATTATATAATTACCTGTTTCATCTTTTTGTAAATACATCTCTATAGTTCTTTTTATTTCAACTTTTGCTTCACTAATTAACATATTATTCCTCCATGATATCATTCTTTGTTAAGATAAGTTTCATTGCCCAACTAGGGACATTAATATCTTCAGTAATATACTCATCATCAATACAAAATACAAAAACAGTTTCAAAATCTAACGCTTTTTTAGGATATTCACCATATCCATCGGTAAAATAAATTACTCCCTTTAGATTTTTAAATAGCATTTTTTGTTTCATATCGTTAACATATTCTAAAGCAGGTCGAAAATCTGTACCACTTCCACCAATAACTTCAAAATTATTAATATATTCCTTAAAATCTTCACTTGATGTTATTATCTTATAATCTTTAACTTCAAGGTCAGCTTGAATTATATGCAATCTAATTGCAAAATTATTATTACTATTAAAAACTTGGCTAATAATAGACCATGTTTCGTTAACAAACTTCTCCACTAATTTACCATAAGTTGAGGCAGATGTATCAAGTATTAAAACGAGATCTTCAATTGTATATTCTTCTTTTACCTCATTATACTCAATTAAAGGAATATTTTTATACAGTTTTAAACCTAAAGTATAATAAATTGGATCGAATGAATCAACATCAACAGTAACACTTTCTTTTAATTCCATAAACCTTCTTAGAAATTTCTTATAATCATATTTTGTAGTTGTTTGCAGTTTTAATTGTTTATGTAGTTCTTGATAATGAACTCCTTTTATCTTCTCTTGAAGTTCAATTCCTGTTTGCATATATTGAATGATCTTTTTATTATACTCTTCATTCTTGATTTCTTCTTGATCTTCATTCTTGATTTCTTCTTGATCTTCATTATTATATTTCCAATTATAATGTTCATCTACTACAAATAAAGACTGATATAAGCTCAATTGCTCATTAGTATATTCTAACAAATGTTCATAAACATTTTTTACAATGAAATTACTATTATTATATTTTTGTTTTAAACTTTTCTTAAACTTTAAATAGATGTTATTCTTATCTCCATCAAGACTAGTTAATTTATTACTAAATATCGGGTTGTTTAAATCATCAATAATATATTCTGTAGTTATATCACAAGCTAAATCCCAAACACTTGGTAATATATTAGATACCAATGATTTATGATGAAAGAATACACAATGCAATAAACTATGCATTATCATTCTTGTAAGATTAAACCTTCGATTATTTGTTTTCTCATTTAATTCTTGAAAACTATCAATTAAATAATTTGGATTAAAAAATATAGTATTTCCATCCGTACCTATTGTTTTCAAAGAATCATCTTCTATCAAACTAAAGTTAAAAGATGAAAGCGCTAAATCTAAAAACTTAAAATTCATTAATAAATCTTTAATCGATTCATCAATAATTTTAAAAGAAACAATTTTTAATAAAGATTCATTACTGGATGATATTTCATTATTTGCTTTTATTTCTTTTAGATTCATGCTTTTCACCACCTTACTTACGATTTATTTTATAATTCCACTTTACAACACACGAACTTAATAAATTATCTAAGCCATAATAACTGTAACCATAGTTTTTATAATCATCTTCGCTTATTTCAAGACAAATTATTAAGTTTTTACAACCTATAAAAACATTGTTTTCAATTGATACAACACTACGAGGAATAAAAACAACTCTTAGTGAAAAACAATTTTCAAAAGCACATAAACCTATACTTTCCATACCATAAGGCACTAAAAATCTTTCCAATGATGAACATTCTTTAAACACTCGTAAGCCTATTGTTTTTATTGAACTAGATAAAATTATTTCTTTCAAATTTATGCACTTATCGAAGGCAAAACTTCCTATCTTTCTAACACTATTAGGTATAACTATTCGTTCTAATGAAGAACACATCCTGAATGTAAATGCCATAATTGAACGTAGTTGTCTAGAAAGACTTACTGATTGTAAACTAACACATGCCAAAAAACAATTACCGCCAACCATCTTCACACTATTAGGTATAACTATGCTTGTAAGCAATCGACAATTCGCAAAACAATATTCTCCAATTGATTCTAACTTTTCTGGTAATGTAATAGTTTTCAAACTAACACAACTATAAAAAGAATAATTCTCAATTTGCGTAACATTTTGATGAATGATTATGTTTTCTAATTCTCGACAATTCATAAACATATTTGCCTTTATTATCGAAACCTTCGATGGAACAATAAATTCTTTAATCTTTGTTCCTGAAAAAGCAGAATTTCCAATATTTGTAATTGTCTCTGGGAGGATAACTTCTTTGAGATTATAACAATCCATAAAGGCCTTAAAACCAATTTCTTTTACTCCGTCTTTAATTACTACTTTTTCTAATGAATTAATAAAAGCAAAAGTATAGTCATTAATTTTATGAACATTTTCAATAACTATTTCCTTCAACATAATTAATTCATTATCATAATAATAGAAATCTCCATTATTTATTAATGGATTAGAATAAAGATTCGAAAATTCTACATTCAGATAATCTTTTATCTTCCCATAAAAATTGACTCTATTAATATATGTATCTTTAAAGACATCTTCTTCTATGAAGACCAAAGAATTAGGCAAATTAACTTCATTAATTAATTGATTATTTTTAATGATGTAATCAGAACTCAATTTATCCATTTCGATTGCAATACTACTATCATTTTGATAAGCTAAAAACTTTGGAATCATCATAATATGATTATTTATCGCACAATACTCGATAACATCATCTAAATTGTGAATAATTAATTGATGTGTACAAAGGATATCGATATAATCATATTCATAATTTGCTAGTAAATATTTAATAATTCCATTACCATTTATAAAGAAAACTTTTTTTAAATAATTAGTATAAACGTTAAAATAATAATTACTTACTGTTCCTTCCTTTAAACGATCAAGAGCAAAAAGGACCTTATCAATAGTTTGTGTATTATTAAAAAAGCCTTCATCTAAGCGATTAAAATCATAATCCTCTGGGACCATTCGATACACTTCAACGATTGTGTTGACATTAGGTAAAGTACTAATTTTATCTAAATAATCAACCACAACTCCTTTTATCTTTTCACCCTTATATATTGCATAAACAATATCACCAACTTCAGCTTTATAATAACAATTATAGCGATAAGCCCTGCGATCTAAAAATGTCACCTTAACACTGATTCCTTGCTCAATTCTTTCTAAAATACGGATCATTTTTGTTGGTTGAGATTCATCATGTTCTTCATCTTCATATGTTTTTACAATACATTTCGTAGGAATCGTAAATTTACCGCGGATATTTTTTGATATTTTCATATAACTTAATGAAGTGCATCCTTTAAATACCAACTCATTAATGTCTTTCATATCTTCTGGTAAGATTAAAGTTTTGAGGTGACGACGCCCCCATTCTGTTCCTCGCATAATTATTGTTTTATTAGATAATACAATTAATTCTTTTAAGCATCCATTAGAAAAACTATCCATTTCTAAACAATGCAATTGTTCTGGAATAACAATTTTACTTAATAATTGGCAATTATCAAAAGCATATTTACCTAAAAATAATAATTTTTTTGGTAAAGTTATATTTGATAAATTAATACAATTCTTAAAAGCATATTCACCAATATATTGCAATGAATCTGGCAAAATAATAGACTTAAGGTTTATACAATCTTCAAAGCAACAACGACAAATACCTTTAAGTTGGTATTGATATAAATTTGTTAAATCAAGTTCTTCTATCGATTTATCATTTATTTTTGCTAAAAAAACTTCATTATTTTTATTTAATACATATTGAAATTGTTCATCAACATAATATTTATTAAAGCCCCAAATGACTGGGTTCTTAGAACTATTCCAAAAAGGTGACCATGAATTAGGTTTATTAGGATGATCTGTTATTATTGTCAATTTATCACAACCTAAAAAAGCATAATTATTTATTATAATTAATGATTTCGGTAAATAAATCAATTTAAAATTAAGGGCTTTTGAAAATGCTTCATTACCAATTGAAGTAACAGCTTCGTGTAAATAGACATTTTCAATATCACGATTCAAAGAAAAAGCAAAATCACCGATTTCTTTTACTTCTTTTGGAATTACAACATCTTTTTTAGTTCCTATATATCTTTTTAATGTATGGCCGTTAATAACAAAATCATCAGGGTTGTAAATATTAACAATATTCTTGCAATGAGGACAAATGTATGATGAGTCAATATTAATACTTGTTAATTCTTTGCAAAATGGACATTGGTACAACATACTATTCCTCCTTAACTTAAATATTTTATTTAATAGTTTTCAATTTTATTATTTTACTAGATTCTTTTTTAATTCTATCGCCTAGTTAAAAAATATTTTCAATGAAAAATCTTATAACTTCACACCTTATAATCATATAATTATATCACACAATGATATATTTTTTCAAATGAAAATTAAAAATAGTTAGTAAACTTATTCAATCACATATTGAATATTTACTAACTATATATTAATAATCTTAAAAATATATTAAACTATTTTTATTTGATTTTCATTTTATATGAACAACGTATCTTAACTAATTCTTTATTAAACTCATCAGAATTAACAAAATTATCATTATATTGCATATCATCACCAGTACAAATATAGATTACATTATTCTCTTTCGCTTTTTCTATAATAGCATTTATAATTACTAACTCTAAATTAATATTTTGATATTTTTGATTAACGATTAAACTATGCAAATAAACATAATCATTTTTATTTAAATATTTATTAATTCGTAATTTACTGATTACATTACTGTGACCAGAAGACTTTTTAAAGGCTTTACTCAATGAAGGAACAGCATAACAGAAAGCAACTATTTCATCATTGGCATCAACTACTATATATGTATATTGCATATTCAATAGACATTTAAAGTTTTCTGCTTGGGTTTTAATTTGTTTCTCTGTTAATTCATTGTACCCATATTTATACCCATTTTGCTTAGCACGGAGTTTTAATGATTCAATAGCAATCTGATAAATATTATCACTCTTATTGATCTCTTTAATTCTTAAATTATATTTTTTTAAAATAAAACTTGACATTTTATCATAATGATTATTTGCTTCTTGTAAAACATTAAAACGATAATAATTCCACTCATAATCCTTAATAAAGCCTATTGATTGTAGATGTTCTTGATAATACTCACTATTATAAGAATTATAATAATCGCCTAAATGGTTAAATCCTTGCACCAATAAACCACATTCATCTAAATTAGAGAAACCTAGAGGACCCACTATTTCATTTAACTCATTTTTGATTGCTTCTTCTTTGACGGCTGCAAATAATGCTTTTGTTACTTCCAAATCATCAATTGTATCAAAACGAGAAAAACGAATTTGTTTAACTTTCTTTTCATTGTTATAACGATGGTTTATAATTGTACAAATCCTGCCTACAACTTTCTTATCGATATAAGCTAAAAATTGTTGTGACTCACAGTATGTGAAAGCATCATTTTTATTTGGAGAGAAATAATTCATTTCATCATCATGATATTTAGGAACAAAATATTCATTATTACGATATAAAGAAATAGGGAATTTGACAAACTTCTTCAAGTCTTTTTTGTTTGTTACTCTTTTAATAGTAACCATTCTAACACTTCCTTGTTTAAAAAATTTTATCATTTTTTTATTTTAATGTCAATAAGAAGTAAAATAGAAATATTAATAAAATCATATAATTTCAAA
>JAEDHQ010000093.1 GCA_016296945.1 Bacilli bacterium
ACTTCAACTGTAAAAAATTTAAAATCAAATAAGCCTATAAAATTTTACAGACTCACAAATAAAAAAAGTAATGAAAAAATAGATTAAAAAAAGAATAGAAATATTAAAATTCATTTAATTGAATTTTAATCTTTAATATACTAAATAAAATTATTTTATTTGTGTACCACATTGAGTACAAAATTTAGAATTCTCTATTATTTCAGCACCACAATTTCCACAGAATTTAGTTGAGGATTCATTATTATTCCCAATCAACTTTTGTTTCATAGCAACAAATTCATCATCAGTTAATAATCCTGATTTATACATATCCATAATTTTTTCGAGTGATTCAACATCAGAATCAGAATTGGAGGATATTTTTTTATTGGCAACTATTTGTTCATTTATTAATGAAAGAATTACTTCAATAGCTTTATTTTTAGCATCATCATAATATTTATTCATATATTCCTTATTTGAGTTTTCATTTGCTGTTGCAACAATATTTAGAATACAAGGTTTAATTATATGCTCCAATTTATTCCAACTAGGGCATTTTATTGTTTCTCCTGTTTTTAAAATAAGAAAATTCTCATCATCAATTGAATCAACACTATCCCATCCAATAATTGTTTTATTCATATTAGGATGATCATTATTGAATACGCTACCACCCCATCCTTTTCGAGTGTACATTTGATAAATAATATTTTCTTTATTAAATATCATCTGTTCATGGCAGTATTCCCCTTCATGACGAACTTCTTTAGTTTCAGTTTCCTCTTTAACTCCAGATGTAGCTACAAATCCTAATGGACCTGCAACTGCAGTTGCTAAAACTTTTGTTCCTGCACCATGCTTATTTTTAATATGGGAAGTCTCAACAGTTTCTGTATAACTTCTTTTAATAGTTGTTGTGTTAGAAGAAACTATTCCATCATTATTAAATTCATTAGTTATTTCTTGTTCAACTAAATTAAAAATTGACTCTTCAATGTTTTTATAATTTCTTTTAGTTTCATCAAATACTTGTTTAAAAAAATCTACAACATTTCCATCAATTTTATCAAATAATACATGATGAACCATTTTATAAATAATATGATTCTCTTCTTCATTAGTTAAATTAAAATATGATTTAAAATTGTTTTTTGTTAAATCAGTATTATATTCTTCAGACAAAGGAATGATAACTTGATTATGCCAAATTAAATAATATTCATCAGATATTAATTGCTTTTTTGTTCCTTTACCCCTACAAATATTACAATAATTATTTGACATTATATTTCCACAAGAACACAAATTCTTATATCCTTCAAATGGAATTCTTTCACCACAATTACTACAAAAGTCCATAGTAAAATCACGAATTTCTGATTTACAATTTGTACAATATCTAACATTATCAGATACACTTCCACTAAGAGCCTTTTTAACAAATCTTGAAAATCTACCTTGAGATTCATCAACCCCTTCTTGGAAGTCATGACCACACAATCTACAATAATGATAATCATCTCTTGAACTATACTTACAATCAGGACAATCTATTAAATGTACTTCATCTATTTTAACCATATTGAATCAACTCATATATTCATAATAATAATCCCAATAATTGAGATAAAATCAAATTAAATCCCATTAATTTGTAGTATTTGAAGGTTTGTGGTCTAAGCTAGATAAATCCATTTTGTCCATGTCAAACTCAATTGTTTGATTGAAAACAATTTCCCCATTAGGATTATCAATAATGATTTCTATATAACTAATATTATACATAGTATTATAAACTCCAAAACCTGCTATTTCAGTTATTTCATTGTTTGCTGAATCTTTAGCGATATCTTCTATATCTAACCCACCTTCATGTACAAATTTACCGTTTTCATCATAGAAGTTTGCTTTTAAATTATATCCTTGAAGATCTGATGGTAAATTTTTAAAAACACCATCAACTTCGTAACGATAATATGGATCATTACTTCCATATGCCCAATATCCTTCTCCAGAAGCATCAATTCTAATTAAAGTGATATTAGTATCATCATTACCATTAGATTCCTCATTATGATTAATATTATCATTATCATAATTATTATCACCATTAATAGAAGCATTGTTATTATTATCTGAAGTGAGAACTCCAATTCCGATTATTATTGCAATTATTACTATTAATGCAATCATTCTTTTTAAATTTTTTTTATTCATTTGATATCACCTAAACAACAATAAACTTCATCATCCATTACATCACTTAATAACTCACTCATATTCTTTAACAGAATTAATCAGATTATCCATTTCTTCAATAACAACCTCTAGATTACTTTCCTCAGACAATATTAATTCATTAGTTAAATCATCAATTTTACTAATAACTTGTTTAATCAATTTTTTCCTAGATTCTATTTCAAATTTAGTTTTATCAGTGGGAGTTAAAGCATTTAAAATCTCTACTTGAGAAACAACAACATCATGACAATCATCTAATACTCCATTAAATTTAGAATTAGTAATTTGAGGTGCCGGAAACTTCTTTTCAATCATTTCCCTAGCAATTTTCTCTTTACTTTCAAATAATAACAATAACTCATCATTAGGAGACATTTTATTTTCTTTTATAGAAGTTCTATCAGAACCTTCTATAGGAACTTTTGGAATTTCAACATTTTCAGACATATTTTCATCCTTAAAATCATAAATGAATAAGAAGAATACCAGACAGAGAATTACACTAATTATAAGTGCTATTCCTAAATTAAAAGAATAACTAAAACCAAAAATCGCTAAAAGTAAAGCTATACCAAAAATCCAAATAAGCTCTCCACCATATATTTTTATTTTATCATTTATGTCTGCAATACCCATTTTTAATCTAACTTTTGAAGCTTCAGTTGAACGAGGAGCATATTTTAAAATTTCTTCATTAGATAATATTTGATTATTGGGTTCTAAAACGTAATTAGTGTTATTAGTGTTTGCGACTAAATTTCCTTCACAATCATAAATTTCATCAGGTTTTCCGTTAATTTTTTTACGAGTTACAGGAGTTGTTAAACGTATTATTTCTTTTTCTTTTAATTCTTGTAAATGCTCATCGATACCCATAATTGTATATTGTTAATTTGTATTATTTATAAATTGTATATAACTTAGGAGTTTCATTTCAAATATCAAAAAGTATATACTTAAAAGGAATATAGTTAATATCATGTTAAGAAAAATAATTATTTTTTCAATATTCCTACTATTAATCTCAATGGGGTGCGTAGTAGCATTTGAAGTTCCTTCAGATTTTGAACCTATAGGAGATATGATTAATTACAATAGTTACACATATACTAACAATTATGATGATGACGATTCAGGACAAGTAATTGAAGTATTAAAATACGAAGAGTATAAAGATAAATATTTAAACGACTATGAAAATTATTCATTTACTCTTAATGATGATGGAACATTTGACTTTTTCTATTTCGGTGACGACATTCATTCTGGAATTGGTAAAGACTATGGAGAGTTAACTGTTTTATTCTGGAATAAAGATCCTAGCAGTAGTGATGATAATTTAAAAGATTTAATTGCTCAATGCGATGAGTTGAATAAAGATTTATAATTTTATTATTTTTTTATTTATTAATAGCTATTTATTCAACTCCTCAACAATTCTCTTCTACCCTTACCAATCAACTGACGTTGCCTTTTTCTTAACTCTTTATACTCATAATACATCTGTGATGTGACATATCCATGCAGTCTTCTAAACTCGTCAATACGAACAATAGCTGCCTGTACAATAGCTGCTTCACCTTCATGCCAGCAGTAGTATGGATGATGGCAAGGAATATCATGTTCTGAAGCCAATCCTGTTTTGCAGTTGTTGCAGTAATCGACAAACCACAATTCTTCCTCTCTTTCTGTCTTTTCTTTTTTGTCTTCTGATATTGAATGTAGGAACTACATTTTCTGCATCGCCCAAATCCTCAATTATTTCATAGATATCTTTCTTATCTGTATAGTCACTTAAGGCCTTAATATACTCTCCGATTGTTAAATTAAGCACTTCTCTTTTAGCACAACCACTGGAAACCATAAAACAAATGATAGCAGACATTAAAGGACTGGCAACACTTAGTGCTTTCCTTAACAGTTCTTTGTCCGGCAAATCACTGAATCTTATAGGTTCTGAAGTAGTGACATTCTTTTTGTTGACTGGAGGCAATGGGAACAGTTCAATCTCAAAATATTTGTATATTGTTAAAATAGGTCTTAAAAGAGTGTTGACTGTATTCAATGCATAGTTTTCCAACAAGTGTTGTCTGAATGTTAACAATCTTCTTTTTAATTTTCTTTTTTTTCCATTTGATGCCTGCACCTTCTTCAGCTTCTGCTTCTTTCAACAGTTCTTCCAAAGACATTGAACAAAAAGTAGTATATTTGTTTACAGCATCTTGTATACTTCTCGTGTCCTTTTCGCATGATTTCGCATCATGTGTATTTCTTCTAAGAGTTCGTTATCCATACTATCACTTTCTACAAAATATATAATATATTTTCATAGAGAGCATTTGGTAAGTATTATTTTCAAGAAGTGTAAGATATTTTCAATAACTCCATATCAATTGGATCCAAAAAAATCACCTTAATTAAAATATAACTTCTTGATATA
>JAEDHQ010000025.1 GCA_016296945.1 Bacilli bacterium
GTTTTACTACCTTCCCAAACAATTCACTGGATTGTTTGATAAGGTATAATAAAAAGTAACACATAACGTGTTACTAATATTTTAATGAAATTATTTTTCTTTTCCAAATAAAGTCATTGGATCATAATATTTATTGTTAATAGAAACTTTAAAATGAACATGATTACCAGCTGCAACATCATATTCAGCTGTACCACTTGTAGCAATAACGTCACCTTGTTTTACAGTGCTGCCTACAGATACTTTCACATCTTTTACGCCAACATATTCTGTCTTCACACCATCACCATGATCAATGATAATTGTATTCCCGTAAACTGATGATTCTTCTACTTTTTCTACCGTACCAGAAAGAGAAGCAAAAACTTCAAAGTCTTGATTATTGTCATTTCTGTAAGTTACACCCTTACTCATAAAATATTTATTACCATATTGGATTAAAGACATTTCTTGTGTTGCTTCATCATCTTCTAATGAATAAAATTGTCTAAAGACAGATGCAATTTCTTCTTTAACTGGAGCAGTATATTTTTCTTTAGGTTCTTCTGTAGTTTGATTGTTTCCTTGATCATCATTATTTTTATCATCTTTATCTTTATCATTGTTGTTATCTTGAATATTATTATCATTTGGATTATTTTCTTGATTACCATTATCACTTAAAATTAAAGAAAATAAAAAGACACCAAAGACTAAAACTATTAAGCCAACAAATAAAATTTTTTGAACTTTTTCTTTACTAAAAAGATTTTCTAATTTTTTCTTTATCATTTTTTATCACCTCGTATTTATTTTCTTCCGAAGTGATTTTTTTATACAATAATTTTTATTAATTTTTTTTTAAATAATAATTAACTTTAAAAAAGTAGGATAAAAATCCTACTTTATAAAACTATATTTTATATATTTAAAATTAAATTCAATAATTCATTAAAGCCAATAGCAATGATAAAACCAATAGCAGCAGAAACACATACAATTACTGCTCTAATTTGGGTAGTACTATTTGCTTTAAATAATTTAGAAAAATCAAGACGTTGTAAAGAAACATACATCAAAGTAGTAACTAAAGTAAAAACAACAAAAAATGAAACTAAAAATGCTAATCCCATTTTACTTAACAAAACCTCCTAATTTTGCTTCTTTTAAACTCAATGCTAAATCACGTTCAGCTTGCGTAAAATCAACTAGTTTACGTTTTGATTCTTGTAAATTTTCTGCTTTTTTATCGTTTAATTTTTTTAAAGCATCAGGATAGTCATCACCTAATTGCGCATTTTGACAAATCACTGTCATATTATTATCATTAAAATCAACAATCCCATTTTCTACAGCCACACATTTATTATTAAATCTAACAAACCCATTACTAATCTTTCCAATTAATGGTGTATGGTTGATTAAAAATCCCATTTCACCTTCATCAAGTTTTATTACTACATAATCTGTTTTGGAAACAATCTTAGGATCATTGGGTGTAACTATACAAACACTAATTAAGTTTGAATCATTCATATTCTTCACCTAATACTATTTTATGCTTTCAAGGAAGCTAAAATTGCTTTACCTTTTGCGACTGCTTCATCGATTGTTCCAACCATTCGGAATGCATCTTCAGGAAGATCATCATGCATACCGTCTAAGATTTCTTTAAAACCTCTGATCGTTTCTTTAATTGGTACAAAGCTTCCTTCATTACCAGTAAATTGAGCAGCCACATGAAGATTTTGTGATAGGAACAAACGAATACGACGAGCTCTTGCTACTAATAATTTATCTTCATCTCCTAATTCATCCATACCTAAAATCGCAATAATATCTAAAAGTTCATTATATCTTTGAATTGTTTGTTGGACACGACGAGCAACATCATAATGTTCTTGACCAACTATTTCTGGACTTAAAGCACGAGATGTGGATTCAAGTGGATCAACAGCTGGATAAATTCCTTCTTCTGTTAATTTACGAGAAAGGTTAGTTGTTGCATCAAGATGCGCAAATGTTGTTGCTGGAGCTGGATCTGTATAGTCATCAGCAGGAACATAAATTGCTTGAATTGATGTAATTGATCCTACTTTTGTAGAGGTGATACGTTCTTGCAATTGTCCCATTTCTGTCGCTAATGTTGGTTGATAACCAACAGCGGAAGGCATGCGCCCTAACATTGCACTTACTTCACTACCTGCTTGTGTAAATCTAAATATATTATCAATAAATAATAAAACATCTTGTTTTTCATAATCACGGAAATATTCAGCCATTGTTAACCCAGTCAAAGCAACACGCATTCTTGCTCCCGGTGGTTCATTCATTTGCCCGAAAACCATTGCCGTTTTATTAATAACTCCACTTTCTGTCATTTCATAATATAAGTCATTCCCTTCACGAGTTCTTTCCCCAACACCTGTGAAAACACTTATCCCTCCATGAACAGAAGCAACGTTATTAATTAGTTCTTGAATTAAAACTGTCTTACCAACACCTGCTCCTCCAAATAATCCGATTTTACCACCTTTAATATAAGGAGCTAATAAATCGATTACTTTAATACCTGTTTCAAAAACTTCTTGGTTAGAAGATAGTTCTTCTAATTTTGGGGCAGGTCGATGAATTGGTAAACGCATAGTTTTACTATTCTTTAATTCACTATCATCTTTGTTATCAATACTTTCACCAAGTACGTTGAAGATTCTTCCTAAAGTAGGATTTCCAACAGGAACTGTAATTGGAAAAGCAGTGTCTTCTACTTCCATCCCTCTTATTAAGCCTTCAGTTGCATCCATTGCAATAGTTCTAACAACATTATCACCTAAATGCATTGCAACTTCTAAAGTTAAATTAATAGCTACGCCATTATTATCTTTGGCTTCTACTTTAACTTTTAAAGCATTATTTATTGCTGGTAGCTTTCCTGTGGCAAATTGAACATCAACAACTGGTCCAGTAATTTGTACAATTTTACCTATATTTTTCATTTATTATAATTTGTTCTCCTCGCTAAATTTTAATTAGTCGCATTAGCTCCGCCAATAATATCAGTTAATTCTAATGTTATTGCTGCTTGACGAGCACGATTATACATTAATTCTAAACTGCTAATAATTGCTGTTGCATTATCAGTGGCACTACGCATTGCTGTCATTCTTGATGCATGTTCTGCAGCTTTCGAATCTAAAATTATTCCATAAACAATATTTTCAATGTAAATTGGTAAGATCTTATCTAAAATGTTAGTAGCTCCACCTTCAAAGTCATAGATAGCATTATTAATCTTAGATTCTTCGAAATCGACAACAACTGGTAATACTTGTTTGATAGTTGTAGTTTGCGTTAATGTATTTACAAAATGATTATAAATTATTTTTACGCAATCAAATTCACCTTTCATATATTTCTCAATTATTAAAATCAATGGATTAATAATATCATCAAAACGAACATCATCACGTAAAATTACAAAAGGTTGTTCATTATTGTTATCTTTTAAAAGATTGAATTTATTTTTAATATAATTGTAACCACGACCACCAAAGGAAATAACGCAATCTTCTTGAGTAATTACGCTACTTAATTTTTTATATATATTATTATTAAATGGTCCGGCTAATCCACGTTCCGAAGTAACAATAATATAACAAGTTTTCTTACCATCCCTTTCTTCTAACAAAGGATGTAAGCATTCACCACTTTTCATCACATTACAAATTATTTCTTCTATTTTTTCAATGAATACCATATAGTTTTCAATAGCTTTTTGGGCTTGCTTAAGTTTTGATGCGGAAACCATATTCATTGCTTTTGTTATTTGTGAAGTTTTTTTAGTAGCTTGAATTTTCCCTTTTATAAGTTTTGTTTCGCCAGCCATACTTGATCCTATATTTCACTGAATTCTTTCACAAATTTATCTAAGAAAGCTTTAATTTCTTCTGTATTACCTAATTCTTTAGTTTCCCTTATTGAATCTAGAATTCTCTTTCCTTCTTCTTTAGACTCTAAACTTGTAAATAAACTATTTTCAAAAGCCTTTACTTTATCTAAACTAACCTTATCTAAGTATCCATGACCTAAAGCAAATAAAATAATTACTTGTTTTTCAACTTCAAGTGGTTGATGTAGCGGTTGTTTTAATACTTCGACAGTACGTTTACCACGCTCTAGCTTTGCTTTTGTAATTGGATCTAGATCAGAACCAAATTGTGTGAAAGCTTCTAGTTCTCGATAAGATGCTAAATCTAAACGTAAAGTTCCTGATACTTTTTTAATAGCCTTAATTTGCGCACTACCACCAACACGAGATACACTTAATCCGGCATTAATTGCTGGTCTGACCCCAGAATGGAATAGATTTGATTCTAAGAAAATTTGTCCATCAGTAATAGAAATAACATTTGTTGGGATGTAAGCTGAGATATCTCCTGCTTGTGTTTCAATAATTGGTAAAGCTGTAATACTTCCTCCGCCTAGTTCTTTAGAAAGCTTTGCGGCACGTTCTAAAAGACGAGAGTGAAGATAGAATACATCTCCAGGATATGCTTCACGTCCAGGTGGGCGTTTTAATAATAATGAAAGTTCACGATAACTTACAGCATGTTTCGATAAATCATCATAAACAATTAAAACATCTTTGCCTTTAAACATAAATTCTTCACCTATTGTAACACCAGAATATGGTGCTAAATATAAAAGAGGTGAAGGATTAGAAGCACTTGCACTTACAACAATTGAATAATCCATTGCATTATATCTCTTTAATGTTTCTACAACAGTTGAAACAGTTGATTCTTTTTGACCTATTGCAACATATATACAAATAACATCTTTTCCACGTTGATTAATAATTGCATCAACAGCAATTGAAGTCTTTCCAGTTTGACGATCCCCGATAATTAATTCACGTTGACCACGACCAATTGGTACCAATGCATCAATTACTTTTAGTCCTGTTTGTAGTGGTACTTTTACACTTTGTCGAGCCATTACACCAGTCGCTTTCTTTTCAATTGCCGCATATTTTGAAGTATTTACTACACCTTTTCCATCTAATGGATTTCCAAGTGGGTCGATAACACGGCCAATTAAAGCATCGCCAACAGGAACCTCAAGAATTCGTTTTGTACATTTAACAGTATCTCCTTCTTTAATCAAAGAAGAGTCTCCAAACAAAATTGCTCCAACACAATTTGTTTCAAGGTTCAAAACCATTCCATAAACACCATTTGGAAACTCTAGTAGTTCCCCATTCATTGCATTGTCTAAGCCATGCACTAAAGCAATACCATCGCCAACACGAATAACTGTACCTACTTCTTTTGTTTCCAAAACATCACGATAACTTTTTATTCGCTCTTTTATATAAGAACTAATTTCTTCTATTTTTATATTCGCCATAATAATACCTATTCACCATATATTACAGTGTCCTTAATCGCTTTTAATTTATTTAAAATCGAAGCATCCAAGACATAACCATTTTTCTTCACAATAATTCCGCCGATTATTTTATCATCTAGCGTAACCTTAGTTAAAACATCACGCTTAAATACTTTCTTTAAATAAGCAGTTATTTCATTTAATGTTTTTTCTTTTAATTCAGTATTTGTAATAATTTCTACTCTAACAACGTTATTTAAATCATCTAAATATTCATTCATAACCGCAATGATATCACAAAGACTCATAATACGACTATTCTCAATTAAAACTTTTGTAAAAGAAATAATCGTTTTATTAAAAATACCGTTTTTGTTTGTTAAGGCATCTTCAATAATCTTAATCTTTTCACTCATCGGAATATTTGGATGATTTAAAAACTTTGATATTTCTTCATCACTTATAATTATACCAATTAATTGTAATTCATTAACTGCATCACTAATTGAAATTTTACTTTCATTTAATAAATCAATTAAAGCATTAGCATATGATTTTGCAATTGAATCAATCATTTGTTCCCCTCATTTTTCAAAAAACTCTCAATTAATTCTTCATGCTTTTCCTGATCAATTTCTTGATTGATAATCTTTTCTGCTAATAAATAAGCCACTTCAATAATCTCTTTTTTGATTGTTTCGTTCGCTTGTGCAACTTCCTTTTCGATTTGCGCTTTTGCGTCTTCTAATTTCATATTAGCATCAATTTGGGCTTTCTTAACAATTTCTTCAGCTTCAAGATAGCTCTTTTGTTTTGCTCTTTCAATGATTAATTGTCCTTCTTGCTTAGCGTTTGTTGTATCAATTTCGATTTGTTTCTTTAATTTTGCAGCTTCATTTTTTGCATTTTCTAAATCTTCAAATGCTTTCTTTTCACGGTTTTCTTTTTCTTCAATCACAGCTGTAATTTTATTCCATAATAAAAACTTTACAGCCAAGAAAAGAATCAATGTAGCAACTAATTGGATGATAATAGAAGTAATGGCATTTTCAGAATCTAAAAGGATTTCCAATCCTTGAAGGATAACTTCTCTAATCTTTTCGCCTACACCTAATATCAAAATATATTTCATAATATCCTCAATGTAATTTATCTTCTATCTTAAATTTTTATAATTGTTAGTTTATGCAACAAAAATTAAAAGAATTGCGATTAATAATGAGTAGATACCAGTTGTTTCAGAAACAACTTGTCCTGTAATCATTAATGTTCTTAATTTTCCGATTGCTTCTGGTTGTCTACCAGCTGCTTCCATTGCCTTACCAGCAGCAAAGCCTTCACCAATAGCAGGACCAATTGCACCTAAACCCATAACAATTGCAGCACCTAAATATTTCATACCGTCAACAAATGCTTCATTGTAAACAGCATCAACTAATGCTACTAATACAGTTGATAATTGATTAATAAAATTCATAATATTTCTCCTTTATTTTTCTATTTTTATTATTAATTCTTTTTTTATTATACTATTCAAAATCATTTTCACTAAATTTATTACCAATATTAACAGCTGTTAACATCAAGAAAATGAATGTTTGAATAAAGCCAAATAATACATCAAACAAAGCGTGAACTGGCGGTGTAATGAATACCGCAAACCATCCTAAGAAACTATATAATAAGATGGAGATGATTGAACCACTTAAGATATTTCCAAATAAACGAACACCTAAACTTATAGGAACAGAAATCTCTGATATAATATTCATTGGAGTCATTACAACAGGTGAACATAGATCTTTCACATATCCTTTAACACCATTTGCCTTAATACCAAAGATTTGAATCAAAAAGAAGGTTACCATTCCTAAAGCAAACGTAACTGATAGTGACACAGTTGGTGGTGTAAAACCAAATAATCCTGAAATGTTTGCAACGAAGATATAAATTGCTAAGGAAATAAAATATGGAGCCAAAGCACGCCATCTTTTTCCTAGCATTTCTTTTGTAAAACCATTCATCATTTTTACAAATGATTCCAAGATCAATGTAATCCCTTTTGCTGGCTTATCCGCACTATAATCACGCAACATAATACGCAATAAGATAATCACAATCAATAAAAATAAAGTAACCCAAATTATTGATTGTGTTGATGGGGATAAGGATTTATAAAAATCAATTATCACTATTATCACTATCTCCTTTCTTTAAGGATTCTTCTAAGACATTTAATTCTTCTTGTAATCTTTTTAACTCTTTTCTTTTATCTTCAATCATTTTTAAATCATTTACTTGTTTCTCATCATTCACTATTTTTTCCTCATTGCCATCATTTATTTTCTTGTCATCTTTTTTCGTAAAAATTTTATCGATAATAAATTCTTTAAAATAAATCATCATCTTTACAGAAAATAAACCAGCAAAAGTAGCAAAAATATTTAAATATATTGTTTCATTCTCTCTTTTTGAAAAACTATAACCTGCTATTGCTAAGACTAAAGCATAAATTATCATCTTTTTCGCATTACATTTAATAAATTCTGCTTTAGGATTTAGATTTTTATTTGCTTGTATCTTATCAACACATTTAATTGTCAACGTAAATCCTAAAAGATTAGTAAATACTCCCAATAAAAAACTAACTGGCAATACTATTTTAAATCCATCGACAAATAACAAAATCAAAGCAACTATTAGTCCATAAATCCAAACATAGCCAATAATAAAGCGTTCTTCACTTTTATTTTTTATTCTGTTTGTTTTTTCATCCATTATTTCAACCTCAATAATCCGCGGTAAAGATTAAACGTTGCAATAAATACAAATGTTACAATCATAATTAGCATCCAATTATCTCCTGCAAACCATTTATCAAAAAAATATCCTAAAATAATTCCCATCAATACCGTTACTATAAAAGAATATATAATACTTGAAACTCTAGAAAAGGCTTTGAATGAACGATACTTTTCTTTAGGATCTTCTTTTTTCATTGAAGAACCTTCAATAGTTTTTACCACTACCACTTCTTCAACGTTTTTTACAAAGTTTTCTTCTTTAACATTATCGTAAATATTTTTGTTATTTAGATTTTGCTCTTGATCCTTTTTTATTTCATTCATATACTTTTTTCCATCACTTTTATTTTGTACCAAATAAACGATCTCCGCAGTCACCTAGTCCAGGGACAATATATCCTTTATCATTTAATTTTTCATCTAATGCAGCTAAATAAATATTAATATCAGGATGCTCTCTTTGAACTCGAGCTAACCCTTCAGGAGCACCAACTAAACCAACATAAATTATTTCTTTGGCGCCAGTTTTCTTTACTAGATTAACAGCATGACAAACTGAACCACCAGTTGCAAGCATTGGATCAACAACAATAACTAAAGAATCCTTAATGCATGTTGGAAACTTCATATAATATTCACAAGGTTCTAGTGTTTCTTCATTGCGATATAAACCAACATGACCAACTTTTGCTGTTGGAATTAATGTTTGAATTCCTTCAACCATTCCAAGCCCAGCTCTTAAAATAGGAACAATAACAACTGGTTTTGAAATTTTATATGTCTTAGCAACACTAACAGGTGTTTTTGTAACACATTCAACAACAGGGAAATCTCTTGTTGCTTCATACGCCATTAACATTCCTATTTCAGAAACAGTTTCACGAAAATCTTTTGTGCCAGTATTTTCATCACGAATTATACTTAATTTGTGATGCATTAGAGGATGATTAAATATTACAACTTTACCTTCCATTTTGTTTTACTCCTTTTCAATTAAATTTATTCTTCTTTCGTGTCTTCCACCTTCAAATTCTGTATTCAAGAAAATATCAACATACTTCTTGGCAACATCAATTGGTGTGTATTTTGCCCCCATAACTAAAATATTACTATTGTTATGTTGACGAGTAAGACGACACATATCTTCATTAGTAATCAAAGCAGCACGAATACCTTCAAAACGATTTGCGGTAATTGACATTCCGATTCCAGTCGTACAAATTAAAACTCCTTTATCACATTCTTTTTTTACAATCAATTCACAAACATCTTTAGCATAAACAGGATAATCACAGCTATCTAAACCAAAACATCCGCAGTCGACAACTTCATAACTTAAAGACTTTAAATACTCAATTACTGCTTCTTTAAGTTTGAATCCACCATGGTCAGAACCAATTGCAATTTTCATAAATTATTATTCTCCTTTAAATTTTCTTAACTAACCTATTATATCATTTCTTCATCCTTTTTTCAATCAATAAAAAAGAATTATCAATATAAATTTTTTTCATCATTACAAATTAATAAGTATTTATGTATTTATAAAAAAAAGCTAAAGGTTTCCCTCTAGCTTATATTTTTTATTTTGCATAATCCATTGCTGCATATCTTAAATACATCTTATATCTTCTTTGAGCTTCTGCTTTATTTAATTCTAACAATTGTTGAGCATGTTCTGGATTTGCTTTTGTTAATTGTGCATATCTTGTTTCAGTCATTAAATGTTGAGAGTATTTTTCCCAATCTGGTTCTTTAGAATCTAATTGGAATGGGTTCTTACCAGCTGCTGCTAATCTTGGGTCAAAACGGAATAATGTCCAGTATCCACAATCAACAGCTAATTTAGCTTGTTCTTGAGCCTTACCCATACCTGATTTTAAACCATGGTTAATACATGGAGCATAAGCAATAATGATAGATGGACCATCATAGCTTTCAGCTTCTTTAATAGCTTTTAACATTTGAGCTTGAGATGCACCATGTGCAATTTCCGCAACATAAACATGTCCATAACTCATAGCGATTGCAGCTAAGTCTTTCTTCTTACCTTTCTTACCAGATGCAGCAAATTTTGCAATTGCGGCAGTTGGTGAAGATTTAGAAGCTTGACCACCAGTGTTAGAGTAAACTTCAGTATCAATTACTAAGATGTTTACATCTTCTTGGTTAGCGATAACGTGATCTAATCCACCATAACCGATATCGTATGCCCAACCGTCACCACCGAAGATCCATTGACTTCTCTTAACAATATAGTCTTTTAATTCATTAATCTTAACTAATGTTTCATCAGTTGCTTTTTCTAAATATGGAGCAACTTCTTTTGCAACTTTAGCAGTTACACTACCAGATTTAGGAGCAGCTAACCATTCATTGAATAATGCTTTAACTTCTTCACAAGCATCTTCTTTTGCTACATATTCAGCCATTAATTCACCAACGCGAGCTCTTAATGTTTCAGTACCCATTCTCATACCATAACCAAATTCCGCATTATCTTCAAATAATGAGTTAGCCCATGCAGGTCCATGACCTTCTTTATTAGTTGTATATGGAGTTGCAGGATATGATCCACCATAAATTGAAGAACATCCAGTTGCATTTGCAACTAACATTCTATCACCAAATAATTGAGTGATTAATTTAATATATGGAGTTTCGCCACATCCGCCACAAGCACCACTAAATTCAAATAATGGTTGTGCAAATTGAGAGTTCTTAGCGTTAGCTGTAATATCCATTAAGTTAGTCTTATAAGTTACATTTTCAAAGAAATGAGTAGCAACTTTATCTTCTTTTGCATGAATAACTTCATCAATGTGAACCATCTTAAGTGCTTTCTTAACTTCGCCAGTTTCTCTATCTTTCTTACCAGGACAAGTGTTAACACAAACTTCACAACCAGTACAATCTGGAACAGAAATTTGCATTGTAAATTTTAATCCATCAAAGCCTTTACCAACTGCTGCTAAATATTTAGCTTGAGCAGGAGCTTTTTCAACTTCTTCAGGAGTTACTAAGAATGGACGAATAACAGCATGAGGACATGCGAATGAACATTGGTTACATTGAATACAGTTTTCAGGATTCCATACAGGAACGAATGAAGCAACATAACGTTTTTCATAAGCAGTAGAACCATTTGTCATTGTACCATCTTCAAATCCACCTAAGAATGTAGAAACTGGTAAATCATAACCTTTAATAGTATTGATTGGATCAGCAATTCTCTTAACGAATTCAGGTTTAGTTTCATCAACTGGTTTAACTTCTACTTCTAAGTTAGCCCATGCTGGATCAACTTTTAATTCTTTAATGCCTTCAGCTCCTCTATCGATTGCTTTGTAGTTCATTTCAACGATAGCATCACCTTTCTTAGCATAGGCTTTATATGCATACTTCTTCATTAATTCTTGAGCAGTAGCATAATCCATAATTTGTTCATTTAATTTGAAGAATGCAGATTGTAAAATTGTATTAGTACGATTCTTTAATCCAATTTCACGTGCTAATGTAATAGCATCGATATAGTAGAATTTAATATTCTTTTGAGCTAAAGCTTTCTTAAATGAATTTGGCATAAATTCAATTAATTCTTCTTCAGACTTAACAGTATTCAATAAGAATGTTCCACCATCTTTTAAACTACTTAGCATATCAAATTTTTCTACATATGTATCTAATGAGCAAGAAACGAAGTCAGCTATAGTAACTAAGTATGGACTTCTAATAGGTGATTTACCAAAACGTAAATGAGATCTTGTAACACCACCAGATTTCTTAGAGTCATATGCAAAATAAGCTTGTGCATAATAATCAGTATTATCTCCAATTAATTTGATAGTCGATTTATTAGCACCAACAGTACCATCACTACCTAATCCATAGAAAATTAATTGACTAGTGCCTGCAGCAGCAGTATTAACTTCTTGTGTTACAGGTAAAGATAAGAATGTAACGTCATCTTCAATACCAATTGTGAAATGATCTTTCATTTCACCTGCTAAGTTATCATATACAGCAATAATTTGACCAGGAGTAGTATCTTTTGAAGATAAACCGAAACGACCACCAATAATCTTTGGTTGTAATTCTTGTCCATAGAATGCAGCTAAAACATCTAAGAATAATGGTTCACCAATTGCACCATTTTCTTTAGTACGATCTAATACAGCAATACGTTTAACTGTCTTAGGTAATACTTTGAATAAATGCTTAGCACTAAATGGACGATATAAATGAACGTTAATTAAACCAACTTTACGTCCTTGTTTTCTTAAATAATCAACAACTTCAGCAGCAGTTTCACAAACGCTACCCATAGCAACGATAATATCAGTTGCATCTTCAGCACCATAATAAGTAAATGGAGCATAGTTACGGCCAGTTTCTTTAGAAATTTCTGCCATATATTCTTCTACGATGTCTGGAACAGCATCATAATATTTATTTTGAGCTTCACGAGCTTGGAAATAAACGTCATCATTTTGTGCAGAGCCTTTAGTTACAGGATGATTTGGACTTAAAGCTCTTTGTCTAAATTTTTCAACTGCTTTACGATCTAATAATCTATCAAATACTTCATAAGGCATAACTTCAACTTTTTGAATTTCATGAGAAGTTCTAAATCCGTCAAAGAAATGTAAGAATGGAACACTTGATTTAATAGCACTTAAGTGAGCAACACATGCTAAGTCCATAACTTCTTGAACACTAGATGTAGCCATCATTGCAAAACCAGTTTGACGACATGCCATAACGTCTTGATGATCACCAAAAATTGATAATGCTTGAACAGCTAAACTACGAGCTGAAACATGGATAACACCAGGTAATAATTCACCCGCAATCTTATACATGTTAGGAATCTTTAATAATAAACCTTGAGATGCAGTAAATGTAGTTGTTAAAGCACCAGATTGTAATGAACCATGTACTGTACCAGCAGCACCTGCTTCAGATTGCATTTCTACAACGTTTACCTTTGTTCCAAATAAATTCTTTTGTCCCTTAGCTGCCCATTCATCTACGTATTCTGCCATAGGTGAAGAAGGAGTTATTGGATAAATACCTGCTACTTCAGTGAAAGCATAGGCAGCCCATGCAGCCGCTTGATTTCCATCCATAGATTGAAAAACTTTTTTAGCCATTATAATTTCCTCCGTTTTTATTTGTTTCTTTTAACAATTAATTATATCATAAATATTATCAATTCTCAATAAAAAATTAAAAAAATAAATTTTTTTACAAATCTTTCATAAATATATTTTTAAATATCGCATTTTTATATAATTCTATGTTATAATACCTTTATGAAAATGAGGAATAAAATATGAATCAATCAATTTATAAAGATATCTTATTAATTGGAATTAACTCTAAATACATTCATCCTGCAATGGGAATATTTCAATTATACACAAACACGGATAAAGAAAAATACAACCTTGATTATTTTGAATTCACAATCAAAGATAATATTACAGATATTATAAATACCATCAATAATCATCAAGCTGAAATTATTGTTTTGTCTTGTTACATCTGGAATATTGAGATAATTAAAGAAATTGTAACTAAATTAATAAATAAAATTGTTATTTTAGGAGGACCAGAGGCAAGTTTTAATCCTCAGCTTCTATTCTTAGATAATGTTTATTACTTAATAAAAGGAGAAGGTGAAGAGGCCTTTCCTGAATTATTATCTTATCTAAACAAAGAAATCACAATTGAACAAGTTAGTAATTTATATTATAAACAAGATCAACAAATCAAATATACATATTCAAAACATCCTGATTTAAATCATGTAAAACATGATTTATGTCTAATCAAAGATTTCAAAAACAGAATTGCATACGTTGAAAGTAGTCGTGGATGTTTTTATACTTGCAGTTACTGCTTAGCTGCCACTGAAAAACCAGTCCGTTTCTTTCCACTTGAAGAAGTAAAACATAACATTTTATTCTTATTAGAAAATAATGCCAAAGTCATTAAATTTTTAGACCGTAGTTTTAATATCAAAAAAGAATATATCAACGATATTTTATTATTTATTAAAGCTCATGATAATAATTATTCAACTTTTCAATTTGAAGTGAATGGTGATAATCTCCACCAAGATACAATTGATATAATCAATTCAATGCGTAAAAAAATGATTCGCTTAGAGATTGGCATTCAAACAACCAACCCTATCACATCAAAAGCAATTTTACGCCATCAAGACTTTAATAAACTAAGAGAAAACATTTTAAAAATTAGAGATAATGTCGTTATTCATACTGATTTGATTGCCGGTCTTCCATTTGAAGATTATGAATCATTTAAGAAATCTTTTAATGATACTTTTTTATTATTCACAGAAGAATTACAACTAGGAACATTAAAGGAACTGAAAGGAACTTATATCAGTAAAACAAAAGCTGAGCACGACTATCTTTTTACCGATGTTGCACCTTTTGAAGTTGTATCAAATAAATATATCACAAAAGAAGAACTAGATAGAATTAAACTTGTAGAAAAAGCCGTTGACAAGTTTTATAACTATCGTTATTTCAATAACACAATTATCTATTTATTTGATGAATTAAAATTAAATCCTTTTGATACTTTTTTATATTTAATGAAAAAGATTGAAACAATTAAACCATTAAAAGATTTCCAATTTGATGAATTGGCGAAAACTTTTTATGAGATTATCTCTAATTTAGTAGATAATCAACAAAAACTATTATTTATTATTAAAGAGGATTATTTAACCAAAAATAAAATCAAACCAAAAATCTGGTGGCAACAGACAATCACAAGAGAAGAAAGAAGAAACGTATATTTATTATTTAAAGAACAATATAATTTAAATATTGACGAACTTTATAAATATGGACATTTAGAGAAATATAATAATCAATACTTATTAATTAATTATAAAACATTCAATAAATATAAAATAAAATATAGTCTATAAGAATTGCTCTTATAGACTTTATTTTATTAATTCATAAAAATAACTTTTAATTTCCACTTCACCACTATATACTTCTTCAAAAGTAATTCCATAATATTCGGGATATAAAAGCGTCCAATAATTGTTTCCTTTGCCTTCACCAATTGTAATTAATAATGTTTGATATTCTCCACCGGGAATAATCTTTTCCTTTAATTTCTTTGGAGGAAAATTTGTAACTCCTAGTTCCACTGTGATTAAAACTCTATTCATATTACTATAATCATCTAATTTCTCTTTGAGAATCGGAAGCTTCCTTTTTATTTCTTCTGTTGTGTCAAATGCATCAATTACACTTAAAACTATACTCTTAACTTCTTCTTTTTGAGTTATATCATTAATGTCATTACTATTTGATATCACTCTAATTCTTACTCGTTCTTCTTCATTATTTGTAAATAATGTAAAAGCAAATAAACAAACAATCAAAACAATAATTATTTTATATTTACCATTTTTTTCCATAAAAAAACACCAATAGTATTATTGGCGCTTTTTAAAACTTTATACCACCATTTCGAATAATTTTTAACTCATCAGAAACACATGATATTACTGTAGATGGTTGATTAGAAAATATTTCATAATCTGTTACTAAATAATCAACATATTGTCCAAACTTTTCTTCCATTTCATCCAAATTATTGATTTCTGGTTCACCACTATAATTTACTGATGTCGTATTCATTGGCCCAAAATTCTTTAAAATACGATATGAAACATTAGAATCAGGAATACGCACAGCAATTGTTCCATCATGAGACTTATTATTTAAAATAATAGTTAGTGCCCCTGGCCAGTGAATAGTATATTTATTAGCATATTCAGGAAAATCGCTAATTTCGTTTACTTGTTTTATATTTGCACATAAAACAGCTATTGGTTTCCCATAATCTCGCTTTTTCATTTGATAAATTTTTTCGATTCCTTCTTTATCATTTAGTAAACAGCCAACACCATAAACTGTATCTGTTGGGAAAATGATTATTTTACCTTTTAAAGCTGCTTTCGGAAGTTTGATTAATTCATCTACTGTTATTTTTTCCACAGTTGATATGTCTCCTCATAATATTTTTTTAGTGAAATACGTTTAGTATCTTTTAATTTCATTAGTTCTAACATTACTAAATTCTTTTCTTCCTCAGATAAAACATTATAATCAGTGATAAAACCTAATGATTGTAAATAACCTTTAAGATCTTCTATTTCTTCTAAATGTGCTTCTTCATCTTCATATTTCTCTTCTACAATAGATGCTTTTGCATCAATAACATTATCGTTATTTGCCATAATAGAATCTTTGATATCATCAAAGACATCATTTGCTTTATCTTCTGTTTCTGCTTCTAAAATACTTCTAATATCTAAAATTCCTTGCTTACGTTTTTCTTTATTAAAAAATCCTTTTTTCATAATAAACATTATTATAATCATTACTAAACATAAACTACTAATAGAAATTAAAACAATAATTAATGATTTATAAAAAGGTAGACGATATGTGTAAATATCTACTTTTTGAAATGGCTTAAAATTATTCTTGCCAATTGTCATTTCATTTAAATTTAAATCATCATTTATAAATTTGCTTAATAGAATTGTCTTTGGAAGTTTATATTCTTCCCCTTTGTCAGTCAAAACAACAATCTCATAAGTCATTTCTGCTTTTAGAGCAATGATTGAAGAAGATCTTTTACTTGTTTGTGGCAAAGAATAAAGACCATCAACAGTCGAAATAACTACATCAAATTTATCAGAATAAAATGAAATACCATAACATGGTAGATTGTTATAAATGCCTCTAACAACAATTAATTCTAAATCAGTAGAATAATATGATAAATCATTTAAGATTTGATATTGTTGATACTCATCATCAACTGTATCAAGAAAAACATTTTGAATATCTTCTGCATTTGGCAAATCCTCAGTTATAGGAATAAGAGCTAAAAACGCTAACCATATGCTTAACATTAATTTCATAAATATCACCCTTTGTTTTTGATTACAATAATACGATCTAAAGAATTATAATCTTTTATAATTTCAACTGTCTTATTTGAATAGATTGTAAAAACAAAATCTTTAATGATCTGAGCTTGTTTGCAACCAATTTCAAAAATGACAGTTCCATTATCGTTTAAATACTTATCTAGATTCTTAATTATTTCTTTATAATAGTATACCCCAAAATCTTCTGCAAATAAAGCCAAATGTGGTTCATTTTGATAAACAATTTCATCAATATTGTCAACATCATCATAACTGATATATGGAGGATTACTAATAATTAAATCGTATTTACCAAAGATGTTTGCAAACATATCACTTAAAATAAAGTTTAAATTCTTGGCATTTAATAACTTGGCGTTTTCTTTTGCTACTACCAATGCATCTAAAGATATATCAGATGCTACAACTTTTATATTCGGATTATTCTTTATCGTTTCTAGTGCGATTGTTATGGCAATTGCACCACTTCCGGTTCCGATATCTAAGATATTTTGGTAGTTATTCTCTTTGATTATACTTAGAGCTTTTTCAACTGCAAGCTCTGTTTCTGGTCTTGGAATTAAAACATTATTATTCACTTTAAACTTATAACCATAAAAATAAGCATAACCTAAAATATACTGAATTGGTAATCTTTGATAAAGGTACTTATCAATCACCTCATCAAAATAATTAGATGAAATCTCTTTATCATAATTCATTATTAAATTAGCAGTATCATGATACTTTATTTCTATTATTAACTTTTTTATTGCTTCTTTTTCTAGATTAAGTTCTAAAGCAATTTGTTCTTTTTCTTTAATGTAATCAATTAATTTCATATTAAATAATTAAAATTTTAATTTGCTTCACTTGAAAGTTTTCGTTTTTGATCTTCTGTAATTAAAGCATCAATTACAACATCGATTTTACCTTCCATGACACGATCAAGTTGTTGAATTGTAAAGCCGATACGATGATCAGTAACACGATTTTGAGGGTAGTTATAAGTTCTAATCTTTTCTGAACGATCACCATGTCCAATCTTAGACAAACGTTCAGCTCCTTCTTTTTCTGCTTTTTCTTGCATCATTGCATCATATAAACGAGCTTGTAACACTTTTAATGCATTAGCTTTATTTTCATGTTGGTCTTTACCATCTTGACATGTTGCAATAATTCCTGTTGGGATATGTGTGACACGTATCGCAGATTTTGTTGTATTAACGCTTTGTCCACCATGGCCAGATGCACAGAATGTATCTATACGAACTTCATCTAAATTCATTTCAAAATCAACTTCGTCAGCTTCTGGCATAACTAATACTGTTGCTGTTGAAGTGTGAATTCTACCCATTGCTTCTGTAGCAGGAACACGTTGAACACGATGAGCACCTGATTCATATTTTAAGAATGAATATGCTCCTTCTCCTTTAACCATAAATTCGATTTGTGAGAAACCTCCCATATCACTTTCAATCGCATTAATAATTTCAACTTTCCAACCTTTTGCTTCAAAAAACTTTGTATACATACGATACAAATCACCAGCAAAAATGTTTGCTTCATCCCCACCAGCTGCTCCTCTAATTTCCATAATAACATTTTTTGAATCGTTAGGATCACGAGGAATCAATAAAATTTTTAATTCTTCTTCAATCGCTGGAATTTGGCTTTGAGCTTCTTCTAATTCCATTTCTGCTAATTCTTTTAAATCAGCGCTATCTTCTTTTAATAACTCTTTTGCTTCCTCAACTTGCTTTAGAAGCTCTAAATATTTATGATATACTGTAACTGTTTTTTCTAATTGACGCATTTCTTTCATTAAAACAGTCATTTTTTTAACGTCTTTTACGACTTCGCTATCTTGTAATAAATTATTTATTTCTTGATAACGTGCGTCGATTATTTTCAATCTTTCTAACATATTAAATCATCCTATTTCTTTTTTTCAACTGCTTCAAATGATGAATAATCACCACGGAATATTAATGGGAATGAACCAGTCATACCTTGACGGTTTTTCGCAATAATAACTTCAATCTTTTTACTGCCTTGTGTCTTTGTTGGATCATTATCAACAGGTGCTTCGCGATGCAAGAATAATACAATATCGGCATCTTGTTCAATACTACCAGATTCACGCAAGTCAGAAAGAATTGGTTTATTTCCTTGTTCTGCGCTACGATTTTCAACGTTACGGGAAAGTTGTGATAACGCTAAAATTGGAACTTCCAATTCACGAGCTAATAATTTTAAACTACGTGATAAACCAGATACTTCTTCATAACGACTCATGTTCTTGCCTTTGCTTAGTGTTAATAACTGTAAATAGTCAATTATAATCATATCTAATTTATTTTCACGTTTTAATTTTCTACATTGAATCTTAATAGATTCCAAGTCATTTGTTGTTGTTTCATCTAAGTAGATATGTAAATTATCTAAAGCAATACGACCACCTAAAAGTTTCGTAGTTTCTTCATCACTCATATCACCACTTCTAATCTTACTTAATTTTACATTAGAAGATAAACTTAACAAACGCATTACTAGTTGGTCAATACCCATTTCTAAAGAGAAAAATGCGACATGGCCACCAGTGTTTGTACAACTCTTTTGGGCAACATTTAACGCAAATGCTGACTTACCAACACCTGGACGAGCAGCTAAAATTATTAATTCACCTGGTTGAAAACCAAATGTGAAATCATTTAATTCTTTATATCCAGTATCAAGACCAATTAAAGAGCCAACATTACGATTACGATTAGCATCGATTGCATCAAAAACACCATCTAATGCACTAGAGATTGGCATTAGATTAGCAACTCTTTGTTTATTTACAATGTTGCCAATATGTTTTTCAGCACTTGCAAGAATATCACTTACATCTTCTTCACCTTTTAAAACTCGGTTACTTAATTCTAATGTTTCATAATATAATTCACGCTCTAAACTTTTTTCTTTTAAGACATCGACATATTGTTCTGTATTTAACACTGTAGGAACAGATTCAACTAGTTCAAATAAATAACTGTCATTGATTTCTTCATACCAACCAGCTTGTTTTAAAGTTTCGATAACATTAATAACATCGACTTCTTTTTTCTTAAGATATAGCTTTTCAATTGCTCCATAGACTTTCTTGTTGCGATCGTCATAGAAGTCATCAGTTGCTAGTCTTCCACAATATTCACCAGCAAGATTTGGATCAATTAAAATACTTCCTAATACATGTGCTTCCGCTTCACGACTATAAGGTATTCTTCTTTCCGCCATAATATATTACTTTCCTTTTTAAGCCTTTTCAATAACGTGTAATGTAATCTTTGCTACAACTTCTTTATGAAGTTGAATTGGAATTTCATATGTTCCTAAACTATCTATTTCTTTATCATACATAATTTTACGTTTATCTAAAGTAATATCATATTTTTTTTTCATTTCATCTACTACTTGTTTTGTACTAACTGTGCCAAATAATTTACCTTCTTTACCAACGCGTGCAGCAACATTTATTGGATTTTTTTCGATAAATTCTTTTAATTCACGCATTGCTTCTAAATGATCTTGCGCTTCTTTCTTTTCTAATTCGTTTTGGCGCTTTAATTCGTTTAAATTATCGGGAGTAGCAAGAATAGCTAATTTACTTCTAATTAGATAATTAGCATGACCAGATGGAATTTCAATAACATCATTTGCCTTTCCTTTACCTTTTACATCTTTAACTAAAATTACTTTCATAGTTTCTTCTCCTGTTGTTTCTTGTTTTTTCAAAACATTAATTAATCTTTCTTTTGCTTCATTAATCGTGATTCCTGTAATTTGGGTAGCAGCATTATTAAAATGTCCACCACCTTCTAAAGCTTCCATGATCAATTGCACATTTACTTCATCTAAACTACGAGCACTAATTCCAACTTGATTTTCAGAAATTTTACCAATACAGAAACCCGCTTTAATAGTTTCAACTAAAATCAAACTATCCGATACTTTTGCAAGAAATTGTCTTGCGAAAATCTCATGATCATCACACATTGCAATTCCATATTTATTTTCAACCATTTCTACGTTATTCAAGATATTCATTCGTTTTACATACATATCAAAATCTTCACGAAGGTATCTTTGAACCTTAGTCATTTCGGCACCAAATAATTGCAATTTTGATAATACTGAAAATGTTTGATACGAAGTACGATACATTAAGTTACTTGTATCTGTGATTATACCTAATAACATTAATGTTGCTTCCATCGGTGTAACAACAACATCTTCATCTAAATAATCAAACATTTCAACTAATAATTCAACAGATGATGATGAACTAGTTTTATTATATAAATAATTGTAATTAGAAATTGCAGAGTCATTACTACGATGATGATCTACAATTGCTACTTTACGAGCTTTTTTATAAATACGTTCATCAATTAACATCCTTGCATATTGCACATCAACAATTAACAATAATGTTTGATCATTTATTCTTGAAATGGCATCAGTTGGAGAAATAAAATAATTAGTCATTCCCACATGCTCACTAGCCAAATCATTATATACTTCACGAACTGTAATATCTGCTACCTCATAATCAAAAACAATATATGCTTCTTTCTTCATTGCTTTCGCAATCTTCAAAGCAGCAATTGAAGATCCAAAAGCATCAGCATCAGTAACCGTATGTGTCATAATAATAACTTGTTGAGACTTACTAATTACGTCACATAACTCTTCGGTTTTTACACGAACATACACAGGAACGCGTGTATCAGCACCACGAACTTTACCACCATAGTACTTAATATTTCCATCTACTTCACAAACTGTTTGATTTCCCCCACGATTTAATGCTAATTCTAATAGTTCATTAGCTTTATCCATTAACTCTGTAACTGGAATATCGGCACAAGCAATTCCAATTGAAGCAGTCATCTTCAAGCTTTCTTTATTACAATACTCATTTACCTCATCAATTACATCAAATTCATCCACAATGATTTTTTCTAATTGGCTTCGATCCATAAAAATTAAGTATTGTTTTTCACTATAACCTCGGATATAAACATCATATTTTTCAGCCCATGTACTTAAAATACCTACTAAATCACTTATTAATAATGCTTTTACTTGTGGGTCTATTGATGCAACCGCTTCATCAAAGTTATCTAAATTTATAATTCCCATTGCTGTTGTGCGGTCATTATATTTCTTTTCTAACTTTTTAAATTCTGTCTTATCACGTAAAAATAAAATATTATCTTCTTTTAACACAATAACATTATATTCTTTGCCATATAGTTCAATATCAAAATCTGTCATTGACTTTACTTTAATATCTAGTTCTTTACTAATATTTGCTATTTTTCGATCAATTAATGTTGATAAGAAAATACTTCTTGCATAATTATTTGCCCATTCAATATGATAATCATTACTATAAACAATAATTCCTATAGGAATTTCATTAAATGACTTTTCACCAGCAACTTTAACACGATAAGAAATTGAGTTGCCCAATTTAACACGTTCTTCTAACCAATTGATTTGTTTATGTAATTTTTTATTACGATAATATGTTACAATTCCTAAAAACGCAAAACCAGCTGCAAAGAAAGAACCATATATAATATATTCATTAATATCGATTATGTATGATAGCCCTAAGATAACTAAAACTAGAATAATCAAAACATAAGGTAAAATTAACAAAACTTTTATATTTTTCATATCTATTCTCCTTAACAATTCATTATAACATAAAATCAGTAAAAATAAAACTCTATTTTTATAAATTGTTAATACTT
>JAEDHQ010000094.1 GCA_016296945.1 Bacilli bacterium
TATGGCAATCGCAAAGTCATATGCGCTTTATAATATGAAATTATAGTAATGTTTATAAATTAAATAGCCTTATAATATGATTATTATAAGACTATCTTTTTTGGGTATATGAAAAAACATGATATTGCATATTTTTAAGCTATATCAATAAATAATATATTTGATATTTTATCTGGTTTAATACATCCAGCTAATAACATTCTTTTTAATGTTCCATCTTTAAATTCTGTTGATTGTTTTTTTATTCTCATACAGAATCTTTTTAATATTGATGCATTTACTGTTGCATTCCCTATTCTTGATGTTAATCTATCTTCATTTAATTGAACATCTAGTAACCAATGGCTCGCTTCTATGTTCCAGTGTGATAATTTAATATTAAGTAAGTTTTCAATACTTATTGATTCTAAGTCTGTAATTACATATGATATTGTTTCAGTTTGTATCCACTCACCATTTTCCTTCTTATTTGTTTTCTTTTCTATCACACCTATATTTGCTATTTCACCATAAAATGATTTATTATGATGTGCATCATATAAAAATTTTGTGTTTCTTATCATTGTTGCTTTATATGACTCTATTCTTCCATGTTCTTTATTTATCATTGTATGATTATCAAGATTATCAAATTCTTTTTTCTCTTTTAGTCTTTCAACTTCTTCTTTAATAGAATCTAATAATACCTTTTGATTTTCTTTTACAGGTAACACAAAATTTGCTTTTTTCTTCTTTAAATAATCAATTATTGTTTTATTACATCCAATCGCATCAATAGTTACTATTGTATCTTCTAAATTAAATCTTTCTAAGTACTTTGGTATAAATGTTACTTCATTATCCTTCTTGCCTATTTTATTAGTATATAAAGATATACTACCACCTTCATACATTGAATTCATTAAATATACTGGTTTTTCTCCTTCTGACTTTTTGGTTGCTGCTTTAACTGCTTTACCATCTATATGAAGTACCTTTTTACCTTTATACATTTTTACTTGCTCTGGATAATATGTATTTAACCATTCTCCTAATACTTCTATTAAATTTTCAAAATTGATTAATCTTAATATACGAGAAAAAGTATCATGTGATGGTACTTGTTTCAATCCTATCAGTTTATTAAAATATTCAAATTGGAATTCTACATAATCCTCTATTTCAGTAGCTTCCATACATCCTGACAATACACCATAAATCATTAGCAACACTAAATCACTTAATTTATATCTTACTCCACGTTTATCTCTTGGATCTTCTAGTTTATTTAAGTATATATATAATCCTTCAACTTCACCATTATCGAATTTCATCTTCAGTTACTCCTAATATATTTAATACTTTCTTTTGATTATTATTTATTTTTGTTTTTAATTCTTTGTGTCCTATATAAACTCTACATATATATTTTAAATCTTCAATTTCAGATAAATTATGCTCAATTATAGTTTCTATCGTTTTTATTTGTTTTCCTAAACTTATTTTATATTTTTTAATAAGTTCATCAATTGAATAAATTGATACTTTTTTATTATCATATAAATAAGAATTATTAGATAAATAACAAATCAAGCTATAGAATATTGTCTCTTTATCTTTCTTACTTCTATCAGTGCTTTTATCAAATAAATAAATGTCTTTGTGAAGTAATAAATAATTAGTAAAACCACACTCTCTTACAATAGGCTCATCAACAATTACTTTCTCAGTATTATGAAACCCATTCTCGTCTATTTTACCAATGACTCCTTTAACTATTTGCACAGGGTATTTTTTACCCTCGACTCTTTTAGATGTAGCTTCATACACATAATAAGTATTATTGACTTTCTTAACAATAGTACCTTTCGGTTTAAATAAATTTACATAATCAGGATAGTTATTTTTATACATATATATATTATATCATATATTGATAAATTATACAATACAAAATTACAAAAATTTTTGGGATAAGCACAATAAAGCACTTATCCCTTGGATAAAGTCAATTCTTAGAACTTTGCGATTGCCCTATACATTAGATGAACCCCGTAAGGGATAAAACTAAATCAGGCCATAAGAAAACCTCATCCAATAGTTAATAGCTCAAGGGTGAGGTATTTTTTATGCATAAGCAACGATGTTACTAATAATGCTGATTATAGATATCAAATCTAGGATTGAAGATATGATTAAGTATAGAACTTTTCTTTCTTTAAAGCTAAATGCAAGCCCGATGGTTGAACCAATAAAAATTATGACACCTACTATGAAATATGCCGATGTGAAGTAGTCACTCAAGGATTGTTCTATGATAGGTTTGAATATCGGTAAGAAACCAACGAAAACCTGCCAAATAACATCAAGTCCTTGAAATACTGCAGCGAACCCTCCGGCTATGAATAATAATACCAATATTGTTGCAACAGGAATTAATACTTTCTTCATGGTTTAGCTACCCTTTACACAATGGAAGTAATTCCTCAATTTTAGCAACAATTCGTTTTTGTTCTTCAAATGGAGGAAGTGGAATTATATAGTTTCTAATAATCGATAATGAAATAAATTGTTGAACACTTGCTTTTGCAATATATATTAAGTTCGATTCACTAAACTTCAAAAAATAATATAGATATTTTGTGAACATTTCACCTTTACAAAAATTTTTGATTAAAGCAACGTTTTTTATGCAAAAGTCTCTGTCTTTTTTAACTATAACTGGATTGCCAATTGTTCCTATCATAGCCATCAATATATCGTCATTTTCTACATATGATCGTTCATTAATTTTTCTTGCATCGTCGAAACTGATTAACTTTGTATTGGAAAAATCAATATCACCATTAATTAAGTTTTTACTTGTAACAAAAGGTACTCCTTCAGAATAGTATTTCGGTGAATCATGTGTTCCATCTCTTACATCTAAAACGTCATTCATTCTCACCCACTTCCAAGTAGAAGGAATCTCAAATGGAATCTCATCCTCTCCAATAGTTGGAAGAGGTTTTTCTTTTTTGATTTTTCCTTGTTTGATGAGCTCTTGTTTTTCTTCTTGAATTAACTTAAACAATTCTTCACCTGTACCTTCTTCAGGTCTTTGCTCTACTAATTTCCCTTGAATGGCGAGTTTCAGAATCTTTGCTTCCATCTTTTCTTGGATAGTTGCAAGTCTTGTTTGTTTTTCATCAATTTTATCAAGTTCAGCAAAAATTTCGTCTAGTTTAGCGACAATTCGTTTTTGTTCTTCAAGAGGTGGAATAGGTAATAAAATGGTTTTTAATCCCCCTTTATTAAATTTCTTCATAGCTATACCGGTGCTTATCGAATCAAGTTCCTTATAGCCCTGAGATGAAAGAAGGAAATAATACAAATACATTATAAGGTTATTATCAGTCAGTCTGACCATAATACTATTTGGTGCCAACGTCATTCTTTTTTCTAATTTAGGAACAATGAATACTTTTCCTATTGAACCAATATTACTTAAAATAAGTTCTCCACCAAATAAATTTGAATTTTCCAAAAACTCGTATCCGTGCTTATTTGTATAAGTTAAATTTTTAGTAAAGCCATTAGCAAAATCTGCTGTTTTAACCATTATTGCGTAGTCAGGCTCTTTTAAAGACACAACATTATCTCTTATATCAGCAAAACTACCGCTTGCAACTTGGTCAGTGACTTTTTGAGCGTATAGCCCTAGTCTTGTCCATTGCCATGAAGAGGGAATCTCAAATGGTATTTCTGAATCTTCAATATGTTTTAATTCCTTATCTTTCTTTAATATGCCCGAAGAAATCAAAGCTAGTTTTTTATTGATAATCGAATCTAAAAGACTTTGAGCGTCACCATCTTCGGGAAGATGCTTTGTCAATTTTCCACTAATAGCAAGATCGATAATCTTCCTTTTCAATTCAGTAACATTAATCATCATAAACACCCTCTAACAAGTCTTTTAGCTTTGCAACAGAAGATGCTAAATCAGTAGAGATAGTTTCCATCTCAGTTAAATATTCACCGATTGTTTTGTCGTCATCTTCTTCTTCAGCAATCCACTTAAAACTTAAGTTTAAAGATTCATCCTTGTTGATTTCATCGATGGAATATTTTCTCCATCTACCATTAGGTTTTTCTTCTGAATAAGTTTCTTTTCTATCTACAAAATGACCTTCTTTATATAACTCAACAAAATCATCCAAGTTACTGCGTTTTAATGGATTTTGAACGAGCGTATGCTTAATCCCTGTTCTATAGTCATATGTCCATATTTCTTTTGTAGGAGCTCCTTTTTCAAAGAACAAGACATTCGTCTTTACTCCTTGAGCATAGAAAATGCCTGTAGGAAGTTTCAAGATTGTATGAAGATTATATTCATCTAAGAGTTTTCTTCTTACTCTTGCAGTTGCTCCAGTATCAGTTAATACACTATCAGGTAAAACGATACCTACACGACCTCCTGTCTTAACAATTGACATGATATGTTGTAAGAAATTAACTTGGTTATCTGAAGTTTTCTCGAATTCAGGTCTATTTGATGAAACGTCAACGCTTCCTTGAGGTCTCGTACCAAAAGGAGGATTTGCAAGAATAACATCTATCACGACACCATTCTTAATACAACAAACTTTTTAGAGTGAATACGATTT
>JAEDHQ010000026.1 GCA_016296945.1 Bacilli bacterium
TATTTTCTTCCACATTTAAAAATTCTGAATCAGTTTCAATTATCACATTTAATCCTTCATATTCATTTACAATTGAATAATCAAGTTCTAATGAATCACCAACATAAACTATAGTTTCTGTGAAATTCCATACAATTGTTGGATCTTCTTTATATGGTGGCTCAGTAATTGGTTCTTGACAACCAATCGCAAACATTAAGAAAAATAAAAATACCAAACACAATAACTTTTTCATAGTTTTTACTCCTTATTAATTATTTTTGAATATTTTAAATATGCTTTTTTGCTTCTTTTCATTAGGAACATAATTACTAATTGCAATTGCTTGATTCTTTAAATTACCAATAGCACTAGCTTCTATTGGTAAAGCAATAACTTCTAGATTAGTATATTTCGCAGTCAAATCGTTCAAATACTTATTCTTAGCACCACCCCCAACAATCACTAATTGTTTAAATCTCTTTGAAGTGTTCTTTTCTAATTCTTTTATAGCAACACCATAAGAATATGCTAAGGAATGGTATACTGAGTTTATTATATCAGCATCACTTGCTGGCGCTATAATATTTCTATCTTCAAACCATTTTATGATGGCTTCTTTCATTGAGGTTGGAGCCAAAAAAATAGGATCATTAACATCAAATATTTCTTGATAATTACTTGTTTTCGCAAGAATAACCATTTTTTCAATAATAATTTTAATTTCTTTATGAAGATTTTGAATAATCCATAACCCCATAATATTTTTTTGATAACGGATGTATCCAATTCCCCCTTCATTAGACCAGTTATTTTCCATACTTTCTAAAGTGTTAATTCCTTCTTTAACTCTAACACCTAATAATGACCATGTTCCACTAGAGATGTAGGGAATATCTGGATACTCTATTGCCTCAACTGCACTAGCAGTGTCATGAGTAGGCCCTAAAACGACTGGAACATTTAACCCAACTACTTTCATAATGTCTAAAGTTAAATCAGCAACAACACTTGGACTTTTTGTAAGTGTTGGAAACAGTGATTTTGGTAAACGGAGTTTAGAAATTATCTTTTGATCAAACTCCTTGGTATTTAGATTAATTAATCCGGTTGTCGTTGCATTAGTATACTCTTTTACTTTTTTACCAGTAAGTTTGTAAATTAAATATTCAGGAATCATTAAAAAATCAGTTGCTTTATCTAATCTACCTTTTTTTAAATCATCATATAATTGAAATATTGTGTTAAACTCTTGAAATTGAATTCCCGTTCTTTCATACAAATATTCTTTTGGACAAAGTTTTAAAACATCTTCAATTACATCTTTAGTACGACTATCACGATAAGCATAACAAGGTAATATCACTTGATCATCATTCATTAGAACATAATCACATCCCCACGAATCAATTGACAAACTATCAATCTTTCCAAATTCATTAATTGCTTTGCGAATCCCACGGATTACTTCAATAAACAAATATTCTAAGTCCCATATTAAGTGACCATTATATTCAATATATTTATTTTCAAAACGATGTACTTCTACTGTTTTATATTCTCCAAGATCATCATAACCAACAATATGTCTGCCACTTGATGCACCTAAGTCAATGCCTAAAAAATATCCCATAATTATCACCTTTTATTCAATAATAGTATAACATAAAAAAAGTTTAATGAAAATAGAAAACTAAAAAAGTGACTACAAATCGTTGCAATTTATAGTCACAAATTAACAAATACTGTTTAAATGAGAGTAAATTGTGTAAAAAACTCAATTTCTTGCTTGAGATTATCTTGATTTTTTCTAACAAATTTTAAGATGATATTTCTAATAAAAATAATAAACCAAGAAATAAATGGTGTCTTTGCTTCATCATATCCATGAATTGTAGAGATTATTTTCATAAATATTTGCTTTATAACAATAGAACATTGGTTTTGCTTTAAACTTCTATACATACAAAAATATATTATTATTAGATTATATTTATAAAATAATATCGATAAAGATTCTTGCGACCCAAACCTAATTTCTTCAATTATATGTAAATTTTTCTTTGCTTTTTTTTCTTTCATTTCTTAGTCACCTTGTTTGCTATCCTAATCATGATTATAGCAAAAAGCATATTCATTTTCAAACAAATAAAATATTTATTAAATATACACATTTATAAAAATTCTTAATAATTATATAATTATTTTTGATAAAAGAAATATTGAATTTTTGAATCTAATCTCTTTACCGATAATTCCTTCTTTTTTTACATTTTATCTGACCTATTATGAAAATAATAATTATATTCAAATTATTAATGGCATTCCGCATATAAAAATGTCATATATTATAAAAAAAATTTTATATTCTTAGTGCTTTTTATTTTATAATATTATATAATTATTATGTATAAATAAATAAATAAGATTATTTGGAGGTAAACTATGAAAATCGCAATTTCCGCAGAAAGTACTATTGACTTAACAAAAGAATTATTAAATGAATATGATATTCATACTATTCCTTTTACGGTTTCATTAGGAAATAAAGAAGGTTTAGATGGAGAGATAACTAGTGAAGAAATAATTAACTTTGTTTCAGAAACGAATCAATTACCGAAAACTAGTGCCGTGAATAGTTTTCAATATACTGAACACTTTGAAAAATTATTGAAAGAATATGATGCGATTATTCATTTTTCATTATCAAGTGAAATGAGTGTCGCATGTAATAATGCGAAAATTGCCTCAGAAGAATTTCAAAATGTTTATATTATCGATACACGTTCTTTATCAACGGGAATTGCTCTTCTTGCAATGTATGCTAGAAAATTAGCCAATAAGGGTTTAGAGGCTGAAGATATCGTAGAGGCAGTTTTAAACAGAATTCCTTCTAATCAAACCAGCTTTGTCTTAAGTCGCCTAGATTATTTATATAAGGGAGGACGATGTAATGGTTTATCATATCTTGCAGCTGCACTATTAAAAATTCGTCCACAAATCGTTGTAAAAAACGGTGCAATGCATCCTAGAAGTAAATATGTTGGTAAATATGATCGTTGCATTGTAAAATATGTTAATGATACTTTAGAATCATTTAATACTCCAGATTTAGAAGAAGTATTCATAACTTCTACTACGGCTACACCTGAACAAATTTTAACAGTTAAAAAGATGTTAATTGAACGTGGATTTAAAAATATTCATATCACAAATGCGGGAGCAACTATTACAAGTCATTGTGGAGAAAACTGTTTAGGAATTTTATATTTAAATGATGGTAATGAAAAAGGCCAATATCTAGGATAACAATAAATATTTCTTGATTTATAATATGAGTGAACATATAAAGTAAGAAAAATATTAAAATTAGATAGATATTTTTAAATTATATAACAACTATGTTTCCTTTTGTAAGTTTATTTGCTAAATAAACTATACAAAAGGTTTTTTTATGGTAAATTATGATTTTTAGTAGTTGATATATTGATAGAGTAAAATAAAAAATGTTACTTTATTCCTAACAATATGATATTCTGTTAGTAAAAAAGTAACATATTTATAATTTTATCTGATATTATAATTCTTTATTTCTAAATTTTATGGACATCATCAAAACTAAAAAAACTACTATTTAAAAATATTTCTTGTTGCTACAATATCAACATCAGTATCTAAAATATTACTAATGATAACATCACCAATTTTTATTGGTGCTTTTACTTTTACATTATTTATTATATCCATTGCTTTAAATATTAAATCTTTAGAAATAGGTTTATTAGTCATAACTGGTAATCTTTTTAATTCTTGACTACTAATTGCAACAGTTGCAGTAATCATTCTTTTAGGATTTGTTAGTTCATTAAAAGCGTATTGTTTTCCGCGAATACATGTATTTCCTTCAATGTATGAAAGCTCACCATCTGTCACTTGTGCTTTAATATGACAACCGCGAGGACAAACAATGCAAATTAGTTCTTTAATTTCATTTTCCATCTTATTCTTCAACCTCCACTGTCATCTTTAAATCATTATTTAAATCTATCATAGACAAATCTAAATTATTTAATTGGACATTTTCCATTTCCGCAGGTAATAAATATAGCTTTTTGATTCTTTTTATTGACTCTCCATTTAGTTTAATATTAACATAAACATTTTTGTATGGTTTTGTTACTCTAAATTTTAATGTTGTTTTTGATAAAGAATTAACATTTGTTGTGGTTGGTAAACAATAACCAATACCATTTTTAGCTTCAATTGCAATTTCATTTCCTTTATCTTCTTTATCCAATAATCCTTTTACATAGTTACTTGCATTAATACCAGCTAATCTTCCTTCTTGACTAACAAAATCAACTAAGTCATGAACATGTAATGAGTTCCCACAAGCAAATATTCCTTTAATAGATGTTTCCAGGTTTTCATTGACAATAGGTCCTTTTGTACGTGGATGAATTTTTACACCAATTGCTTCTAGTAATGGATTATTTGGAATTAATCCAACAGATAGTAAAAGTGTATCACAATCAAAAACCATTTCTTTTCCTTCAATGAAATTTAAGTTATCATCGACTGGACATATTACTACTTTTTCAATGCGATCTTTTCCAATTATTTCTTTAACTGTATGATGCAAATACAAAGGAATATTATAGTCATTTAAACATTGAACAATATTACGATTTAAGCCGTTAGAATATGGCATTAGTTCCGCAACACCAATAACTTTAGCACCTGCTAAAGTCATTCGTCGAGCCATAATTAATCCAATATCTCCACTACCAAGAATAAATATTTTTTTGCCGACTAAATATCCCTCAATATTTAAATATCTTTGCGCAAGTCCAGCCGTCATAATTCCGCTTGGTCGACTACCAGGAATACTGATTGCACCTCTAGTTCTTTCACTACAACCTGTTGCACAAACAACTGCTTTCGCAATGCATTCAACATACCCTTCTTCTAAACTTGAGTATTCTACAATAATCTCAGATTGATCTATTGGTTTTTTTATTTCTAAAACCATTGTATTAACTAAATATTTAATGTTACGTTCATTGATAAGATCAATAAATTTTTGAGCATACTCAGGGCCTGCTAATTCTTCTTTAAACTCATGCAAACCAAAACCATTATGAATACATTGTAATAATATTCCACCTAGATATTGATCCTTTTCAATTATTAAAATGTTAGTTGTGCCATTATCATAAGCAGCAACAGCCGCTGCTAAACCAGCACTACCACCACCGACGATTATTAAATCATATTTCTTCATTATTTTTCCTCCTTTGATTCTTTATAAGAATCTTCTAAAAGGATATATGAATTAGGATTTGCATACTTAATATCTAATGGATTTTTTCCTAGTTCTTCAGACAATATTTTTAAAATCAATGGTTCACAGAAACCACCTTGACACTTACCAAAGCCTGGGCGAACACGTTTCTTAACACCTTTTACAGTTCGTGCTCCACAGCTACGATGAATACAATCAACTACTTCACCTAAACTCACCTTTTCACAACGACAAACCATTTTACCAAATCGAGGGTCTTTTTCAATTAGTGCTTGTCGTTCTTCAATTGTTAAGTTATTAAGACGATATAAAGGTCTTCTTTTAGGATTAAATGATTGATTTTCAATTAATGAAATATCAAATTTAGATAGTTCATTTTTTATTAATTCCACTGCTTTTAAAGCTATAGCGGGACTACTAGCTAATCCTGGAGATTGAATCCCTAAAAGATTTATAAAGCCTCTTTCTGGGCAATTTATTACAAAATCATTACTATCATGATATGCTCTCAATCCACTAAATTGACGGATAACATATTGCATTGGAATATTATCTACTAAACGATAAGCTTGATTTATTACTTCTTTTAAAGTCAAAGTATCAGTTGCTTTATCATCTTTAGCGCTAACAAATTCACTTGAAGGACCTATTAGATAGTTACCATGCGTAGTAGGACTAACTAATACTCCTTTTCCCTTTGATGATGGAACACTAAATAAAGTATGTCTTATGTATTCTGATGGGAAATGATCAAGAACATAGTATTCTCCTTTACGAGGCTTTATTTCTTCTTTTTTCTCACAGACCAAATTATTAATTAAATCAGAGTGAACTCCTGCACAATTAACAACTACTCTAGTTTGATATTCTTTATTAGCTGTTTTGACATAATAGGAATCTTCTTTTCTTCTGATTGCAATTACTTCTTCATTTAATTTTAGTTCAACGCCATTATCAATTGCATTTTCCATTAAGGCAACTACTAATTCAAATGGGTTAACTATTCCAGCATTTTTCGCATATAAAGCTTTAATTGCCTTTTTTGTAATAAATGGTTCCATTTCTCTTAATTTGCTTTGGCAAACCATTTCAATATCGCGACCATTTTCCAAACCATTTTCCAAACCATTTTGATAAAGTTTTGTTAATGTATCTGCTTCTTCAAGATTTGTAGCAACAGTTAAAGATCCAATTCTTTTAAACTCTACATCTAAATCCTCGCATACTTTTGTAAACATTTCATTTCCTAAAACATTTAGTTCAGCCTTTAATGTCCCAGGATGTGGGTCATAACCAGAGTGAACAATCGCACTATTAGCGCTTGATGTTTCATCTCCAACATCACTATTCTTTTCCAAAACTAAAGTTTTAAGTTCATATTTTGCTAGTTCTCTAGCTATTGATGCCCCAATTACTCCAGCACCAATTATGATAATATCATACATTTTTTCACCTTCTACTTAAATACTCTTGTAGCTTCAACAGCTTTAGCCCATCCTTTATATAGATTATTTCTTTCTTCTTCATCAATATTATTTAAAAAGATCTTTTCCATTGTGTGGTTTTTCATGATATCTTCTTTATTTTTCCAAACCTTAACAGCTAAACCGGCAAGATATGCAGCACCTAAAGCTGTAGTTTCTAAACATTTAGGACGCAATACTTTTACATCTAAAATATTTGCTTGGAATTGCATTAAATAATTATTTGCACTAGCACCACCATCTACAGCTAATGTTTTAATGCGAATGCCCGCTTCCTCTTTCATTACTTCCATAACATCTTTTGATTGATAAGCAATTGATTCAATAGTAGCTGTAATAAAGTGTTCTTTCTTTGTAGCACGTGTTAATCCAAAAACTGCGCCACGAGCATCATCATCCCAATAAGGTGTTCCTAAACCAACAAAAGCGGGAACAACATAAACACCATCTGATGTTTCCACACGTTTAGCATATTCTTCACAATCTTTCGAAGCCTGGAACATTCTCATTCCATCTCGTAGCCATTGAATAGCACTACCACCAACAAATACAGATCCTTCTAAAGCATATTCAACTTCATCTTTAATTTTCCAAGCAATTGTGGTTAACAACCCTTTTTTTGAAAACACTGGTCTATTTTTTGTATTCATTAACATAAAACATCCTGTTCCATAAGTGTTTTTAACACTTCCAACATCAAAACAACATTGTCCAAATAATGATGCTTGTTGGTCACCTATAATTGAAGCAATAGGAACATCAGCACTATCATCCAATTCCCATAGTTTTGTAGCAATACCATATTCCTCACTATTAGATACAATTTTTGGTAACATACAATTAGGAATACCAAATAAATCTAATAATTCTTGATCCCATTCTAATGTATTAATATTATATAACAAAGTACGGCAAGCATTTGTAGGGTCTGTAATGTATTGTTTACCATTAGTTAATTTCCATACAAGGAATGTATCAACTGTTCCAAAAAGAATATCACCTTTTAATGCTCTTTCATATACTCCGGGAACATTATCGAAAATCCATTTAATTTTACTAGCACTAAAATATGGGTTAATGATTAATCCAGTTTTTTGATGAATCATATCTTCATATCCTTTTGCAATTAAATCATCACAAATATCTTTTGATTGGCGACTTTGCCAACAGATTGCATTGTATACAGGTTTACCAGTACGGCGGTCCCATAAAACAGTTGTTTCTCGTTGATTAGTAATTCCAATTGCGGAAATATCTCTTAATCGTAAACCACTTTTAAATAATGCTTCTTTTAAAACTTCATAAACTGTTTCCCATATTTCAATTGGATTGTGTTCAACCCAACCACTCTTTGGACAAATTTGGCTAAATTCCATTTGCGCACTACTAACAATGTTTGCATTTATATCAAATATTATCGCACGTGAACTAGTAGTTCCTTGATCAATTGCTAATACATATTTTTTCATATTAAGGCACCTCAATTTTCATATTCTTGCGATTTATTATATCATAATTACTTTTTTTTGAAAATATCTCTTTAAAAAAAAGTCTAACAGACGTTAGACTAATCATTTTGTTCTATTAATTCATTCTTAAACACTTCATTTACTAAATGTAAATACTTCATGCCACAGAATCGATCATAGCCATGAATTGTGTATGTAAACTGTTCATTATAAATTACTAAACTCTTCTTACCATGAAAAATAACTTTTAAACTTTTAACTGGTAGATTAATTATTTCTTTTCCATCTTTAGATTCAATCGTAAATTTATCACGATATAAACTTATTTTACCATCTTCAAAAGAAATATTATGTTTTACTTGATAACCTTGTTCGGACTTTTCTAACCATTCAGTTTTTAAGTATTCAAAATTATCTACAAAAATAGATTGTCCATTTGGAAATTGATCATTTTTATCTTTTTCTTTTAAAGCATCAATACAATAGTTATACCAATCATTTACTGTTGGCAAATAGTTCTTTCCCTTAACCAGTTTAAAATGTAAATCAGGTTGATAGGTTACTTGATAACCACACTTTAAACAAGTAAAGGCCTCGCGATGTGAAAACATTGTCCCAACTTCCCCACAATCTGGACAAACATATAATGTTCTTTCAAGATACTCAGCACAATATTTTCCTTTATATAAATTACCTTCAATATAAGATAAATTATTACCACCAATTACTTCAATAATAGTATTATATAATTCTTCATCACTTAAAGCATTCATTTCATCAACAGTTAAAACTTTTTTAACTTGTCCTCTTGCTTTACCTTTATTACGCTTTCGTCCCCAACGAGGTGAAGTCCCATAAATACCATCTAATCGATATAAAAGTAAATCAGCTTTCATCATTCTTAAAAACTTAATAATTGATCTATCAATATGACTTTCCACTCCTGAAAATGAGCAATCACCACTAGGAAAAAGACCAACAATACCATTATTCTTGATTACTTTTAATGATTCTCTAATTGTCATTAAATCAGATTTTCCTTTAGTTTTTGGAATTGGAGCAAAATAACGATGCAATAGTTTTTGATATTTACCATAACAAACACCAGCATAAGCAATAAAGTTAATCTTACGTTTAAAGCTTATTGCTAAATAAATTGGATCAATTTGGGCAACATGATTTGATAATATTACATAGGGTTTATTTTTTTCTAATTTAAAATTTATTGCTTTATATCCAAAAAATAATCTAAATATCGGACGAACAAAAATTCTTAGAAAACTCCAAACGAATTGTCTTCGACGATCACCTTTCATATATATCACCTATTTTTATAAAACATTTAATACAGCTACTTTTAAATATAAAGACTCAGGAAGATTTGTTAACATTGCATGATCTTTCCCTTGAAACTTTAACTCAACTAATCTTGTTTTTACACCACTATAATTACAACTTTCTTCAATCATTCTCATAAATAAAGGCATTGTTAAGTGTTGTGAACAGCTACAAGTAATTAATGTTCCTCCCTTCTTTAAAAGTTTTAAGCCTAAAACATTAATATCTACATAGCCTTTATATCCTTCTTTTACGGTATCAATTGACTTTGTAAAAGCAGGTGGATCAAGAATAACAACATCAAACTTTCGACCTTCTTTTTTATATTCACGAAGTTTTTCAAAAACATCAGCACAAACAGTATTAATAGACAAACCATTTAATTTTGCATTTTCCTCTACTTCCCCAATTGCTGTTTTACTAATGTCTACTGCCGTAACACTCTTAGCTCCATACTTTTTAGCACATAAAGAGAAGCCACCAACATTACAAAAACAATCTAAGACATCTTTATCTTTCACATAGTATTTTAGATTATCACGATTACTTTTTTGATCTAAGAAATAGCCTGTCTTTTGGCCATTTTCTAAGTCAACACGAATCTTTAATCCATTTTCTTCAATTTCTACAACAGGATTAAAATCACCATAAACAATTCCTTTAAATTGTTTTAATCCTTCTTTTTCACGAACACTAACATCGCTTCGTTCATAAATTCCTAATGGTTTAAAAATCTTAACTAACGAATCAATAATAACTTGTCTTCTTACTTCCATTCCCAAAGTTAAGATTTGGATTGATAAATAATCTCCATATTTATCAACAACCAACCCTGGAAGTAAATCACTTTCTGAGAATACTGCACGATAACTTGAACTTTCGCCGCCATACCCCATATCAATTCTTCTTTGATTCGCTTCATTTATACGATTGAAGATTACTTGATCAAAGTTATCAATTTCTTCTTCATTATAGCTAACAATTCTAACAATAATTTTTGAGGCATGATTAATGTAACCATAACCAACAAAACGACGATCAAAACTTACAACTTTCGCAATACTTCCCTGTAAATCTTTCCCTTCAATTGATGATACTTCATTAGCATAAATCCAAGGAAAACCGTTCAAAATCTTTTTTTCTTCATTTCTTTTTAAGATAACTACATACATAATCTAAAAACCTCATTTAATTGCAAATTATTACTTTAATTTTCTATTGAAAATAAAAAACCTTGACTAACCCTTTAAAAGGTTAATCCTTTGAAAGGTTTAATATCAAGGTTTAAATACATTTTTTATTAATCTTCGTCTTCGACTCTATTGTCAGTAACAACAACAGTATCTACACGTTTAGGGTTAGCTTTAGTTACTTTTACATGCAATCCTTCGTAATCAAATTCAGCACCACTTGTAGGAATACCTTCCAAACAATGCATTGCCCAACCAGTAACAGTTAAGAAATCTTCATCAACGTCTAAATCTAATAAATTAAATAACTTAACAATACTAGTTTTCCCTGATACTGTATATTCTTTTTCGCCAGTTTGCACAATTTCGTTTTCTATTTGGTCATGTTCATCCCAAATTTCACCAACTATTTCTTCAACGATATCTTCTAAAGTTACGATACCAGCTACACTACCAAATTCATCGAGCATTAATCCAAAATGTAATTGTTTCTTTTGGAATTCTTTTAACACATCATTGATTTTTTGATTTGCAGTAACATATAAAACAGGTTTTAAAATTTCTTTAATATTAGCATTTGGATTTGTTATATATGCTTTATAAAAATCTTTATAATAAAGAATACCTTGCATATCATCAAATTCTTTTCCATATACTGGAACACGAGAATAACCTGTTTCTAAGAACATTTTATGTATTTCTTCATTAGATGTATCTAATGAAATAGCAGTAACATCAATACGAGGAGTAAATACATCACCAACTTCTAATTCAGTAAACTCAACTGCACTCTTAATGATATCACTTTCTTCTTTATTAAATTCACCTTCTTGTTCAGCTTCCTTAACCAATGTAAGAATTTCTTCTTCAACCATACTTTCTTCATCTTTAGATTTAAAAATTTTAGTAAGTAGCTTTTTCCATTGGCTAAATAACCAATTGAAAGGTGTGAATATCATTTTAATAACATTAATAAATCTAACAATAAACATTGCATAAGCTTCTGGATGTTCTTTCGCAATTGTTTTTGGTGTAATTTCCCCAAAAATCAAAACTACTAAAGTCAGAACAACTGTAGCTACTGTAGGTCCATATTCTTCATTAATAACATTTACAAATAAAATAGTACTTAATGAAGCAGATAAAATATTTACAATATTATTGCCAATTAAAATCGATGTTATCAAACTATTATAATCATCTAATAATTTTAATATTAACTTTGCCTTTTTGTTGCCTTTTTCAGCTAAGGCTTTAATTCTTAATTTATTTAACGTGGAAAACGCTGTTTCCGTTGCGGAAAACATAGCGGACAGGATAACACATACGACTATAATTATTATATAGGTCTCATTATTCATTATTTATTTCTTCCTTTCTTTTTTATAATTTAATGTTTAATTTACTTATTTTAAAATAAAAACTAAACTACATCTTAAATGTACAAAAAAGACGGAAATAATTTCGGATGAATAAGATTGTATAATAATCGTATTCGCCCGCGTCAGAATCGTCGTTCATTTTCTTCCTCCTAATAAAACTTTATAAATTATCTTATATATAGATAATTATTCATAGTATAAAATATTATATCATAAAACATATTAAAATGCAATATCATATATTGACAATATATAACATTATTTAATACTATGTTTATAATGTTATTAATATGTTTTTTATATTAATTAATTAAAAAGCTAATCTAAAAGAAATCCTTATGCCTATTTCTTTAGATTAGCCAATTATTTTAATCATAGTTTTTAATTTTTACTTAAATAAATATTATACTTTTTCTCATATTTATCTGCCAAATCTTTAAATAAATTGAAATGGACTATTTCTCTTTCTCGTAGATAAATCAATGGCGCTAGTACATCAGGATCAGTTGTTAAGTCCATTAAATTTTCGTATACAGCTTTTGCCTTTTGTTCAGCCGCCATATCTTCATATAGATTAGCAACAGGATCACCAACAGCCCCAATATAAGCAGCAGTAAAAGGAACTCCATTATTATCTTGAGGAAAATGGTCATTACGATGTTGGGCGAAAGCTTTATCTAAGCCAGCTGCTTTGATTTCTTCAATTGTTGCTCCTTGCATTAATTGTTTAATCATTGTATTGATCATTTCAATATGTCCGAACTCTTCTGTCGCAATATCAATTAACAACGCCTTCCCACAATCATCAGGCATATTGTATGCTTGATTCATATAACGTAATGCTGCACTTAATTCACCATCTGGTCCCCCATATTGACAATACAAACACTTAACAAAATTCAAATCTTTTTTCTTAATGTTAACAGGGAACAATAATCTTTTTTGATAAGTAAACATTATTTACCACCCCATGGAAATTTTGTAGTACTCCAAGGAAATGGAGTTTTATTGATCTCATCACTAGCTAATGAGAATGGCGGATACATACTTTGAAAAGTATTAATTAAATCGTTGTATTCCTTTGAATACTTCTTACGTAAGTTGATTGCATTTTCATCATTTGGATATACATCTAAATACAAACTAAGATCATGGACAAATAATCCATATTCTTGAATTTCTAGCATTAGTGCCTCTTTTTGTGTTGTTGGCAACAAACTAGGCATTTTGTAGTCTTTGTAAGGGACATCAAGAGATTTAAAAATTGTTCCAACTTTAATTGCTTGATCTGGATCATAAATTTTCATATCTTTTTCTAAAACTGCTCGTGTCTCTAAATAAATATTGTTCATATAACCTCCCATAGTGTTAATAAAGCATAAACTTTATTACCTATGGTTATTATATGAACATATTTAAAATCTTGTCACAAATAATTTATTCTAAGTTTAATTTGTTTGTCATTAACTTATAGTTTGCAAAGTATAACAAACATGAAACCCCAGCGCTAAAGATAATCGATAATATTAATCCGATATGAACACTAGCATAAGGATGAAGATATATAAAATTAGAAAGTGGATCAAAAAATCCATTCATTCCAAGTATCGAAATAATTACCATTCCAAATGATGAAATAATTTGAACTGCAATTGTAAAACCATAATAAATTAAAACAGCTAATACAACTCTATTTTTCTTACCTAATTGTCCAAGACTAACACAAGTATAATATATTAGAGGTGAAGAAACTAATGATATAACTAATAAAATAATTATTTCTAAAAGATAAAATATTATATGAACACCATTAATACTTGCTATAGCTTCATAAATTTGTGTAAAGAAATTAGCAATTCCAATCCAAAACTCTTTGATTGAGGCAAAAGCTATTAATACTGTAATAATTGCAATGATGATTCCTAATACTTCAAAAATTGCTCCAGTTAATATCTTTGTAAGTAGATGAGCATGATTAGATACAGGCAATGAGAATGTTAAATAACCTTCGTTGGAATACATATTTTTATAAAATCTAATTACATTAATTGCTATTGGTGCAATTACAGAAACAGCAATGCCTAAAAATAATGGACCCATACTCAAATAATATAGAGAAGCTAATGGTGAATCTAAATTACGTAGTGGTGATAAAACCAAAGTTCCGATTCCTAACATAACTGTAATAGGAAAAATCAATAGTAATGTTCGTAAATAATAATTAATCTCATATTTGAACAACTTCTTTACCATCTGAATACCTCCCTAAACAATTCATCAACACTCTTTTGATAATCAGTTCTTATCTCATCAACTGATTTATGCAAATAAATCTTCCCATTGTTAATAAACACAACATCATCTAAGATTTGTTCTATATCAGAGATTAAATGTGTAGAGATTAAAACAGCAGACTCCTTATTATAGTTATTTAAAATTGTGGAAAGAATATAATCTCTCGTTGCTGGGTCAACAGCAGCAATTGGTTCATCTAAAACATAAAATAAAGCATTTCTACTCATTGTTAAGATTAAACATACTTTTTCTTTATTACCCTTAGATAAATTCTTTAAACGAGTAGTTTTCGATACCCCTAATCGTTCTAACATCTCATAAGCAAGATTAGGCCTGAAATCTGGAAAGAAATCAGTAAACATTGTAATAATTTGTTCGGCAGTCATATAATTGTTTAAGAAATTATTATCCGGCAAATATGCAACAATACTTTTAGTAGCAGGGGATGGTTCAAGACCATTAATATATAACTTACCACTTGTTGGCGTAAGAAGGCCATTGATCAATTTTATTAATGTTGTTTTACCACTTCCATTAGGACCTAATAAACCAATTATTTGTCCACTCTCAACTGATAAATTAATATTGTCTAATGCTACTAATCCACCATATTTTTTTGTCAAGTTAACACATTTTAGGATTTCACTCATATGTTTTTTCTCCTCTCAAAATACGCTTTGCTAACTCTTCTTTATTAATACCAAGTTTTTCTATTTCTAAAATAAAATTATTGATTTTTTTATTAATCAATTTTTCTACGATCTCTTTAGCTACACTAATATCTTCGGAAACATACCAACCACTTCCTCTGACAGAATAAATAACATTTGATGTTTCTAATAATTCATAAGATTTTTGAATAGTATTAGGATTAACACCAATTTCTACAGCAAAATCTCGTACAGATAATAACTTATCGTTGGGTTGTAATTTATCTTCAATAATCATTAAACATACTTGTTCGTATACTTGCGGAGTAATTGGTAATTTTCTATCAATAATAATTTTCAAAAGTAAAACCTCCCAACTGTACTACTATTATACTACACTTTATATAACATGTCAATAAATAATAAAACTGCCCTAAAACCCTAGGACAGTTTTTATTATTTATTAATTTTTTGTAGGATCTAACATTGTTAATTCAACACGGCCACGGCCTAAGTCAACATTAACAACCCATACTTTAATAATATCACCAACGCTAACAACATCTAATGGATGTTTGATGAATTTCTTACTCATACGTGAAGTATGAACTAAACCATCTTCTTTAACTCCACAGTCAACGAAAGCACCAAAATCAACTACATTACGAACAGTACCTTGTAATTCCATACCAGGTTTTAAATCTTCAAGATGCAATACATCACTACGTAAGATTGGTTTATCGAATTTATCACGTGGATCACGTAATGGAGCAGCTAATGCATCTAAGATATCATTAAATGTATATTCACCAGCTTCAAATTCTTTCAAGAATTCTTTTCTGTTTAATTTTGCAATTTTATTTTGTAATTCTTGGGAACCTATATCTTTCTTAGTAAATCCTAATTTAGCTAAAATTTGTTCTGCTAATGGATAACTTTCTGGATGGATGCTAGTCATATCTAATGCTTCATCACCATTAGGAATACGTAAGAAACCGATAGCTTGTTCTAATGTCTTAGCACCTAAACCTTTAATGTTAATATCTTTACGATTCTTAAATTCACCATTTTGATCACGATATTCAACAATTAACTTAGCAGTTTTTGCATTTAAACCAGATACTCTTTGTAATAGAGGAACAGATGCACTATTAATATTAACTCCTACACTATTAACTGCAGTTTCTACAACGAAATCTAATGAATCACTTAATTTAGATTGGGTAACATCATATTGATATTGACCAACACCAATTGATTTAGGGTCAATCTTAACTAATTCTGCAAGTGGATCTTGTAAACGACGAGCAATAGAAACAGCAGAACGTTCTTCTACATGATAATCTGGGAATTCTTCTTGTGCAATTTTACTTGCGGAATAAATTGATGCGCCTGCTTCGTTAACAATAATGTAATGAACATCTTTATTAATTTCTTTAATACATTCAGCGATGAAACTTTCAGTTTCACGGCTTGCTGTACCATTACCAATAGCAATTACTTCTACATTGTAACGATCAATGATAGAACGAATTGTAGCAAAAGATGCAAATGTACGTTCATCACTAACTACTTCTTCTTTGTTCTTTTGGTTAGGGAAGATAACTCCTTTATCTAACACTTTACCAGTTTGATCAACAACTGCTAACTTACAACCAGTACGGAACGCTGGGTCAACACCTAAAACAACTTTCCCCTTCATTGGAGGAGTTAATAAATAACGTTTTAAGTTTTCAGAGAAAATCATAATTGCTTGATCTTCTGCTTTTTCTTTTAATTCAGCTCTGATTTCTCTTTCAATAGAAGATTTAATTAAACGACGATAACCATCTTCAATTGCTAATTTAACATAAGGAACAGTAACAGAATCTGGATTAGTAATTACTTGACGATTTAAGAATTTTAAGATTCTATCAACATCTTCATTAATCCATACTTTTAATACTTTTTCACTTTCACCACGGTTAATTGCTAAAACACGGTGTAATTTAATTTCGCTTACTGGTTCTTCATATTTATAATACATAGCATATGTATGCTTTTCATCTAATGATTCATCTTTAACTGCACTACATAAAAAGCCTTTATTTTGGAATAAACGACGAATCCAACGACGATATTTTGGTTCATCACTTACGATTTCAGCTATTATATCTTCAGCACCTTGTAATGCTTCATTAACATTCTTAACAACTAATCCATCTTTTTCTAATTTTTCTAAGTCTTCAGGAGCTAATCCTTCTTTATTAGTAACATATTTACTAGCTTCTTCTTCTACATTTCCTACAGTAGGGAAAGATAATAAATAATCTGCTAATGGTTCTAAGCCACGACGTTTAGCTTCTGTAGCTCTTGTTTTCTTCTTTTCCTTGAATGGACGATAAATATCTTCTAATTCTGATAATTTATTGGAAACAATAATTTGTTGTCTTAATTCATCAGTTAATTTACCTTTTTCTTCAATAAGGCGCATAATATCTTCTTTACGTTCAGCAAGCTTTTGGCCGTATTCCCATTCAGTATAGATAGCTCTGATTTGATCTTCATCTAATCCACCAGTAACTTCTTTACGATAACGAGCGATAAATGGAACAGTTCCACCTTCTTCAATAAGTTTTAAAACTGCATTTATTTGAGCAATACTTACTTGTAATTTTTCCGAAATTTGTTTTAATAATTCCGCATTAATATAGTTATTTTCAGCCATATTTTTTACACTCCTAACATCATTTATTTCTTAAATATTATACCACTTTTTAGCACTTTTTTCAATAAAAAAATGATGAAAATAACTTGAAAATATAAATGAAAAAACCCACATTTTTCAATGTGAGTTTGTCAATTTTTTTATAATTTTAATCAATATTATTTTGTATATGTTGCAATAGAAACATATTTTATATGTCCACTTGTACCTGTAGAACTAATTGTAACTTCTTTTACGCCTTGATTAGCAACAACTTTAAATCCATCTTCAGTTAGTTCTAATGTACCACCAACAACTGTTAAACTTTCAAATGTTAATTTATTAAATGAACCAACAATAATAACTTGATCTAAATCAGCAGTAGCTTTAACAGTTAAAGTTGAACCAGCATATACTCTTAATGCAGTACCACTATCATAATATTTAGGATCATTAGTATTAGAACCTTTGTCAGCTGAAATTGTAACAACATTTGAAGGATCTGCCCAAGATGTAAACACAGCGCCATTTTCTAAACCTAAATCTTTAGTTACTAATGAAATTGGATTACCCTCTGGATCTGGAGTTACATCAGGAATTACAGGATCTTGATCAGTTGTAACAAATGATACAACCATAATATTTAAATACTTAGTAGTTGAACCAGATACACCAATAACATAACCTAAAACTTCTAAAGTTCTTCCATTAACTGCTTTTAATGCGGCAGTATCTGCAGGATAAGCAAGACTACCAACAACTGTAGCACCTTCGATTGTTAAGTTATAATAATATCCAGATACACTTAATGTACCAGCAACTTTTACATAAATTGGAGTTACTTCTGTGGCAGTTGCATATGCATCAATTTGTTCAACAGTTAATTCAGTTGGATTAGTTTGAACGTAATTAGTGTTTTCACCTTTTTGATATGTAGAGCCTTCACCAAATTGTTTAGATAAACTATGAGTAGTTGTATCGCCAGTTACAGTAACAGCATCGCCAACTACAACATCTGCAGTCCAAGAACTTCCTAAATAAACTAAAATAGTACCAGTTTCATCTTGTAATAAGAAGCCTCTTGCATATACAGCTATAACTTTTCCATTAGCAGTATATTTTCCATCTTCACCAGCAACTATTTCCGCAACTGTCTTTGGTTCTGCAGGAACATCTGGTTCAGGTTCAGTTGACCCACCAACTTCACTACATTTTACAACGATTAAATTTAAATATTTAGTAGTTGAGCCAGATACACCAGTAACATAACCTTCTACTTCTACATTCTTACCACTTAATGCTTTTAATCCATCAGCATCAGTAGGATAAGTTAAACTACCTACAACTGTAGCTCCTTCAACTGTTAAGTTGAAGTATTTATCAGATACAGATAAAGCACCAGTTACTTTTACATATAAAGGAGTAATAGATTCAGCTTCAGCATAAGCATCAATTTGCGCAGCAGTTAATTCTTGAGCAGCAGGTTGAGTAAATTCACCACTTGCAACTTTTTCATATGTAGTGCCTGCTCCAAATTGTTTTGCGCCACCATAAACGCTTGTTGCACCACTTACTTTTACAGTATCACCAACTGCAACATCAGCAGTCCAATTACTACCTAAGAATACTAAAATAGCACCAGTTTCATCTTGTAATAAGAAGCTTCTAGAATTGATAGCAACTACTTTACCTGTAGTTTCATAATTTCCATCTTCACCAGCAATGATTTCAGAAATAGTTTTCACTTGAGGTTCTGGTTCTGGTTCATCAGATCCTTCAACTTCTTTATAAGAAACAACCATTAAGTTTAAAAACTTAGTACCAGTTAAACCAGTAACATAACCTAAGATTTCAAGAGTTTTGCCATCTAAAGCAGTTAATGCTTCAGAATCAGTTGGATAAGTTATACTACCAACAACAGCATCAATACCACTAAAGTTTAAATTGAAATAATTTCCAGATACTGCAATTTTTCCAGTTACCTTAACATATAATGGAGTAATACTATCATTAGATGCATAAGCAACAATTTCGTCATTTGTTAATTCTTTAGCAGCAGGTTGAGTATAAGTTCCAGAACTAACTTTTTGATATGTAGCATCAGTGCCAAATTGTTTTGCATTACCATAAGATGTAGAAGCACCACTTAATGTTATAACATCACCAACAGCAACATCAGCAGTCCAATTGCTTCCTCTAAATACTAATACAGCACCAGTGCCATCACTTAATAAGAAACTTCTCGCATTAATAGCAACAACTGTTCCTTTTAATACATAATTTGTTCCATCTTCACCAGCAATTACATCAGACACTTTATCTGTTTCATCTTCAGACATTTCTTTAGCTTTTACAGTTACTTCAAAGAAGAAATTTTGAGTAAGTTCACCAGATTTCATAACAGCAGTCAATCTAACTGTTACATCTTCTGATTGTCTATTAACAACACCAGTAGCACTAACTACTTCTGGTTTGCTTGATGTCCATGTAATTTGAATATCACCTTTGCTTGTAGGTAAATTCATATCGCTAACGATATTAGTTTGATCATAAGTTTTAGTAATTTCTAAGAATTCTTGATAAAGATCAACAGGTTCATTAAAATCTTGGCAACCAACAACTACTAATGTAGCGAAAGCAACAAAAAGTACAACAAATAATTTTTTGAAAATTTTCATGTTTCCTCCTATTATTTTGTTTAAATATTTTAAACCATTTATATTTTACCATAACAACTATAATAATTCAATACATTGGTGAAAATATATGAAAATATAAAATGAAAAAACCCACATTTTCAATGTGAGTTTTCATCTTTTTTCATTTTTGAAAGCACTTTCACAATTTTTCATCTTAAAAAATATAAATGTTATACAGCGAAAAAATTATTTAATTTCACTTAAGTCAGAATATGTGCTCTTGCATTTTGGATATTGATCACAGGCATAGAACTTTTGACCTTTAGTTCTTCCTTTTTTACTTACTCTTTCCACAATATATCCCTTTTCACAATGCGGGCATTTAATACCAGTATTTACTGGTTCTGGTGCTTCTTTTTTCTTAATGTAACGACATTTTGGAAATGCAGAGCAAGCCGCAAATTCACCAAAACGACCATTTCTCATCACTAATTTACTTCCACATTGTGGGCAAACTTCATCTAAGAGGATAGGATAAATCTTTTCCATCTTTTCATCAGCATTTTTAACTAATGGCATATAGTCATCATAGAATGCTTTAATTTCCTCATTCCATACTTTTTCACCAACAGAAATATCATCAAGTATTTCTTCCATTTGGGCAGTATATTTTACATTGATAACTTGACTGAAGAATTCATCTAATTTATCACTAGTTAACATTCCTTGATCTGTAGGTACTAATGCTTTATTTACAACCTTAACATAGTATCTATTCTTTAGTGTATCAACAATTGTTGAATAAGTTGAAGGACGACCAATTCCTAGTTCTTCCATCTTACGAATGATTCGACCTTCAGAATATCTACTAGGCGGATTAGTAAATTTTTGCTCACTATCAACGCTTGGTTTTGATACTTCTTCACCTATTTCAAAATCAGGTAACGCTTTTAATTCCCCATCAAGATCTTCATAAATATGCATATAGCCATCAAACTTTACAACTTCACCATTTGTTTCAAAAACATACCCATTATTTTCAATTTTTATTTTTTGATCTTCTATAATCGCAGGAGTCATTAATGCGGCTAAAACTCGATTATAAATCAGATTATAAAGTTTATATTCATCATTTGTTAAGTATGCTTTAACACTATCTGGAGTATATTCAATCTTTGATGGACGTATTGCTTCATGCGCATCTTGTACATTCTTTCCTTTTGAAGAATCAGTATATCCTTTATAATATTCTTTACCAAAATTATCTTCGATATATTTTTTCGCATAACCAATGAACTCATTAGATAAACGAATAGAGTCAGTACGCATATATGTGATTAAACCTACACGTTCATTTTTTAATTCAACGCCTTCATATAAAGATTGAGCAACCATCATTGTCTTCTTCGCATTAAATCCTAATCTCGAAAAAGCTTCTTGTTGTAAAGTTGAAGTAATGAATGGAGGTTTGGCAAACTTTTCACGTTCTTTTCTTATGCAATCAGTAATAACAAAACGATTTGATAATGAATCTAAAACATTTTGTGTTTCTTCTTTGTTATTCAATTTTATTTTTTCATCTTGGTAATTTACTAATTTTGCTTTAATCTTTTTGTTCTTTTTAGTAAAAGATAGATATACATCCCAATATTCTTCAGGAACAAAATTATTAATTTCTTTTTCACGATCACAAATTAATTTCAAAACAACACTTTGAACACGGCCAGCCGATTTAGAACCGATTTTACGTTGTAACAATTTAGATAAACTAAAACCAATAATTCGATCTAAGATTCGTCGTGACTCTTGCGAATGAACTAAATCAATATCGATATCCCGACCATTCTCAAGTGATTGTAAAATAACATTCTTAGTGATTTCGTTAAAGACAATACGTTCACATTCTTTATCTTTTAAGTTCAAAACCTCATATAAATGCCAACTTATTGCTTCCCCTTCACGGTCAGGGTCGGTTGCCAAATATACTTTATCAGCATTTTTCACAAGTTGCTTTAACTCTCTAATTGTTGGCAATTTATCTTGCAGCAATTTATACATTGGCATAAATCCATTTTCAATATCAATTCCGAAACCACCATATCCACGAGTAGTCAAATCACGAATATGTCCCTTACTTGATGTAACAATAAAATCATTACCAAGATATTTTTCAATAGTCTTTGATTTAGATGGACTTTCTACAATCACCAAATGTTTTAATTCAGTATCTTTTGAAGAAGACTTCTTATTTTTTAAAGTTTCTTTTGTAACCATTTTATCACCTTTTTTTCCAAATGAATTTATTGAATAAATTCATTTTGAATAAATTCATTTTGAGTAAATTCATTATAAATAAATTCATTTTGAATAAATTCATTATGAAT